>JAZSJY010000086.1:0-45101 GCA_045534565.1 Christensenellaceae bacterium
ATATATTATAATATATATAACTATTGATTTTTTTAATTTTGGAGAAAAATATGAAACTTATTTGTGACGGTCTTGATTTATCTGATGCAGTTCTTAAGGTATCAAAAGCCCTTTCTATAAAATCTACTAACCCTATTTTAGAAGGTATTAAAATTACTGCCAAAGGCGATACTTTAACTTTGCTTGCAACCGATATGGAACTTACTATTGAAAGAAAAATTAAAGCAGACGTTTTAATGGAAGGCGAAACGGTTGTAGTTGGTAAATACTTCGTTGAATTTGCTAAAAAACTTGAAAAAGAACAAGTTGAACTTTGTAGGCTTTTTGACGGGCAATTGCAAATTAAGTATTCAAATTCTGAAAGTGAACTTCAAGTATTCCCTGCTGAAAACTTCCCTAAACTTGAAAAAGATGAAGAAGGTAATTATTTTGAAATTTCACAAGCAGATTTTAAGAAAGTTGTTGAAAGAACTGTTTTTGCATGTTCAACCGACGATAGTAGACCTATTCTTAAAGGTTGCCTTTTTGAAATTAAAGACGATATTTTAACTTCAGTTGCGCTTGACGGTTTTAGAATGGCAGTAGTTAAAAAACCCGTTAACGCAAGCGGTGATATGAAGGCAGTTATTCCTGCAAGAACTCTTTCTGAAATAGTTAGAATTTTAGATAAAGACGACAATAATATAAAAGTATTTTTACAAAAGAACTCACTTTTCGTAGAAGTAGAAAACACTTGTTTATTTTCAAGACTTATTGAAGGCGAATTCGTTAAATACAATCACATATTACCCACGGCATTTTCAAATTCAGTAACGGTTAATAGACAAGCGTTATTAAACAGTATTGAAAGGGCGTCAATAGTTGCAAGAAACGATAGATACAACGTTATTAAATTTGACGTGAAAGAAGAAATTATGAATATTTCTGCAAAAGCAGAAGTAGGTAACGTAAACGAAAACGTTAATGTTAACTTAACTGGTAAAGATATTGCAATTGCGTTTAACGGCAAATATATAATGGAATATCTTAAAATTTCTGGTGATGAATTTATAACGTTAAACTTGAATACACCTATTGATCCGTGTGTATTAACGTCAGTTGGAAGGGACGATTTCCTTTATTTAGTGCTTCCTGTAAGAATAAATGCTTAAAATAATTGACAAAAAGTAAAAATCTCTATACAATAGTATAGCAAAAATAAATAATGGTAAAAAAGTAAGGAGAATATAAAAATGAAACAAACTTATCAGCCGAAGAAAAGACAAAGAAGTAAAGTTCACGGTTTTAGGAGCAGAATGAAAACCCGTAGCGGCAAAAACGTTTTAAAAAGACGTCGTAATAAAGGCCGTCATAAACTCTCTGCATAATTAAAATGACCTTGGATTATAGGTTAAAAAGAGAAAAAGATTTCAATCTTGTTTTTAATAAAGGTAAAAGAATTTATTCAAAAACGTTGACGGTTGTATATTATCCGTCAAACCAACTAAAAGTCGGTTTCGCCGTGAGTAAAAAACACGGCGGAAGCGTCGTTAGAAATAGAATAAAAAGACTTTTGCGGGAATCTTTCAGAAGTTTTATGCCAAAGATTAGGCAAAACTTCTTTTTTGTTTTTATACCAAAAGTAAATGAAGAGTATACGCTTAAAGAATTTATTGAAAGTATGGAATTTATTTTTAAAAAAGGTGGTTTTTTAGAATAAATGCTTAAGTGGATAAGCGTAAAATTGATAAGGTTTTATCAAAAATATTTATCAAAGGGAACGTGTATGTATTTTCCAACTTGCTCGCAGTATATGTTAGAAGCAATACTTAAACGCGGGTTTTTTGTTGGTTTGTGTTTAGGAATTTTTAGAATTATTAGATGTGTGCCTTGGGTAAAAGGTGGGTATGACCCCGTTCCTGATAAAAAAAGTGTTGTTAAATGGGTATATTAAATTATGGGTATAATAAATGTTTCAGCACCAGGCGTTGGTGGCTTTTTAGTTAGAATAATTTCAGGGCTTATTACCGGTTGTGGTTCTATTGCTGTTGGTATTATTTTATTTACGGTAATACTTAAACTTATAACTCTTCCGTTTGACTTTATGAGTAGGGTTTCTATGCGTAAGAACTCTCTTAAAATGGAAGAAATGCGCCCCGAACTTGAAAAATTACAAAAACAATACGCAGATAATAAAGAACTTTATAACCAAAAAATGATGGCTCTTTACAAAAAGAACGGTTATTCTATGTTCGGCGCGTGCTTGCCGACCATTTTAACTTTGGTTATTTTTATAGTTGCTTTGCGTGGCTTTACGGCTTATTCTCAATGGCAAAATAGAGAATATCTTTATAATATGAGCGTATCTTACAATAATGTTGTTTATTCTGGTATTGACGTTGACGGCACTTATATTAAAGAGAATAGCGACGGAAGTATTTCAATTGACTATGAAAAGTTATTAAATACTAACGAAGTTTCAATTAAAGACGAAAACAACGTTGAACTTTATAAAATTTACGCTCAATCTAAAAAGGTTGGCGAAGTAATAAAAGAAGGTAACGACGTTGGCGATACTATGCTTTTAACTGTTTATACTGATAACAGTTACGTTAAGTATAACGTTCAATGTGAAGTAAATACCGATGGAAAAATAAACCTTTCCCCTGCTTATTATTTAGTAAGATATGAAGGTTTAGTTTCAGGTAAACTTGCTAAAGCAGAAAATAATAATCTTAAACTTTTAGGTGATAACGGCGAAAGTAAAAAAGAATTTGCTACTTACTATACTGAAAACTTTGAAGGCGTTTACGAAAAAATAGTAGAAACTGAAAGGGCAACTTACGTTGGTGAAAAACTTAAAGGCGTTGCTGAAGCAGATAAAGAAAGCGTAACTGCAACTGCAAACGCAGAGTTTGACGCAAAACTTTTAGATGCAACTTACGTTGCCGAATTAACTGCAACTGCAAACGAAAAAATTTCTTCTAACTTTATTTTAGATATTCAACAAGAAAAATCGGCAGAAACTTATAGAGAAGAAGAAGAAGGATTCTTGTGGATTAAAAACATTTGGGTTACCGATAGCCCGATGAAACACCCCGTTGAAACTAGTTGGTCAACCTTTAAGAAAACGCACGAATATAAAGGCAACGATATAGGCGATTCTGGTTACGCAACTTTAACTGCAAAACTCGGCACAGAAAAAGAACAAGCGAACGGCTATTTCGTTTTAGTTGTTTTAACTGCAGGCGTTTCACTTGCAATGCAACTTGTAACGAACAAGTCACAAAAAGCGCAAATGGAATTGCAAACGGTTGACGGACAAGGCGCGCAAACGCAAAAGATTATGAAATGGATGATGCCTATTATGATGGCTATATTTGCGTTTATGTATACGTCTGCGTTCTCAATCTATATTATATTAAGTTCGCTTATAAGTATGGGGACTACCGTTGGTATTAACTTTATAGTTGATAGAAGATTTAAAAAGCAAAAAGAAAAAGGCGACGACGGTAAAACTAGAAAGAGAATTTATACCCCAAAAGAAGAAGAAAAACAAGATCCTAAAAAAGCGAAGAAAGTAAAGGAAGATAAAGACGACAAGTTTGCACATGAAAGTGGTGGCGACTTCCTTACCGGTAAAAAGAAAGTTAAAAAAGCAAAACCGCAACAACATATTCGCGGTAGATTAAAATAATATAAGGAGAGAAATATGCAATTTACGGCAAAAACGGTGGAAGAAGCCAAAGTATTAGGGCTTATTGAACTTGGAATCACCGAAGACCAAGCAGAAATTACCGTAATAGAAGAACCTAAAAAAGGTTTGTTTGGTAGAATTAAAGGCAATGCGGTAATAGAAATCGTAAAGAAACAAACTGACGCAGTAAGAACAACTCAATTCGTTCAAGGCATTGTTGATTTAATGGAATTGAACGCAAAAGCAGAACTCGTTGAAGAAGGCAAAAACACGGTAATTAAATTAGTAGCAGATGATTCTGCAAACGTTATAGGGTACCGTGGCGAAGTGCTTGACGCTATTCAAACTTTAGCAGGCGCATCACTCAATATCGGCAAAAAAGAATACAAAAAGGTAGTTGTTGACTGCGAAAATTATAGAGAAAAGAGAGAAGAAACTTTAGTTCGCCTTGCTAAAAAACTTGAAGAAAAAGCAACCGAAATTAAAAGAGAAGTTATTTTAGAACCTATGAGTCCTTATGAAAGACGCATTATTCACACTGCCCTTTCACAAAGTCAAACGGTAACCACCCGTAGCGACGGCAAAGAACCAAATCGTTACGTAGTAATCGTTCCTAACGAAAAGGAAGAAGGCTCTAAACCGTATAACGCAGGCAGAAATAACGATAGAAAAGATAATCGTCGTGATAGCCGTGGCGGTAAAGGTAATTTTAAGAGTGGAAGAAGAGATAATCGCAATCGCTCGTCAAAACCAAGTGGCGAAAAGAAAAAAACGACTATAACTTTTGGAACTTATCTTGGCAACAGTCTTAAAAAATAATTAAATAAAAAAACCATCTGTTTTTACAGATGGTTTTCTTTTACTCTAAAAAACTTCAAAGTTGAATAAATGAGCCGTTGAACTTAAATAATCGTTAGTTTTTGTTTCGCTGTGATACGTTGATATAGGAATAAATCTAACGGCCAATGCGTTAACTTGTAATTTGTGTTTAATAAAACGCATATAGTTATCAGTAACTTCTATTGCCGTTTGCCAAACACCATTTTCGGTTAAGTACTCTATTTTATAGTGTTTTATCAAACAGGTTGGGAAACCGAAAGTAGTGTTGTTATAACTTTTTGGGAAGAATAAAACAGACGAAGTGTGCAAGCCGTCTGGGTTGCCGTAAGTATATTCCCTATTTAAGTCGCTATCAAGGACTAAACGCACGCCCGAAATAAAAGTAGGCTCTTCAAAAGTATAAGTAATAGGTAAATTTGTTTTGCCGTAATAACCGTTATCGTTACCCCAAATTCTACGGTCAACGCCGTTAAGAAGCGCCGTGCAATCGCCGTAACCACAAGAAAGTTTACCCTTTAATGAAAGTTCGCTTGGTTTTCTTTTAAGCGTGGGTATAAAACAATCGTCTTCTAATAAAATGTTTTGAACTTCTTCAATTTTTTGCTCTGCAACTTGCCTTGGCGTAAGGTTATATTTAATAGCCACTGAACAAGCCGTGCCAACTGCTTGACCTATAACGCCGATAGTACCCATAACACGTGTAGTGCTAAAAGCCACGTGTGATGCGCTTATATTTCTGCCTGCAAACATAAGGTTTTGTACGTTCTTTGAATAGAGTGAACGCAAAGGAATTGAATAAGGCTCTTTAAGTTTTCTTTTTTGCAAGTGGTTTTCGCCTTTTGCGTCAAGATAAAAGCCACCGGGTAAGTGATTATCTATTTGCCAACCACCGTAAGCAACGGCGTCGGCGAAAGGCGTGCAATTTTCTACGTCGTTTTGCGTTAAAACGTAATCGCCAACGTATCTTCTACTTTCACGCTTGCCAGGTAAAAAACCAACCCACTCTAAATCCCAGTTTTCTGCACCGTGGTCGCCGTGGTTTTTAATGTGGTCCCAAACGCCAAACGCAATTTTAAGAAGTTCATCTCTAATTTCTTCGGTGTCGTCAATAGAGTTTTGCATACCCCCTAACTCTATCCAGTAGAAGTTAGTATTTATAGCGTAAATGTTATGTGGCTTGTTATTCATTGATTGATCGTCAGGAAAATCGTAAGCCCATTTAGGTGGCGTATACGATACGGGGTGATCAGTTTCCCTACATTGTAAAAGAAGGCTCATACCCATAGTATGATTATCTGCAACTTCTAAACCAAATTCTTCGTTATATTTATTTTTATCTTCTCTACCTACGGCGTATTCTGCGTTGGTTAGTGGCGCAAGAATACTATCCCCCGAACAGTCAACGAAAATTTTTGCCTTTACTACGTGTTGTGTATAAGTGGTAAGTTGAAAACCCGTAACACTTTGTATTTTATTATCTTTACAATCTGCGTCAATACAAGTACAGTTAAGCATAAGGTCAATATTTTCTTCAAACTTAACTTTTTCGTACAAAAGTGCATCCCAAAGACTGTAATTTCTTTTTGGGTTACGGTGCATATTTTCAAGCAAAAGTTCTTCCATTATGCCCGTTTCTTGTAAATCCCTTACCCTTGTGCCTGCGCCCGATATCCACATACGGATTTCGCTTGAAGCGTTGCCACCAAGCACGGGTCTATCGTGCATAAGCGCAACTTTAACGCCTTTACGTGCAGCCGAAATTGCCGTGAACATACCACCTATGCCCCCACCGATTACGCACACGTCTACTTGGTGAATTTTAGTTTTTAAGTTTGCGTTCATAAAAATTTTCTCCTTTTTTATATTAAACACTTGAAAGGTTTTTAATTTTATCGTATAATAATTTTAACATATACAAAATGCAAAATCTTTGTATTTTGTGATTAAAATTTTTTATTTTGTGTCGTAATAATATGCAACTACTTTCTTACTTTTTAAGTAAACAAACTAAAAATTACGGTAAAATTACTAACTGGAACAACGTAGCGCTTTCAGAAAACTTATTTTATTCGTTTAGGGATACTTGCTATAATGAGAGCAATTATCCATCAACTTTGCATTACCACGACTATTACGAATTAGTGGTTTTCGTTGAAGGGGATATTGAATATTTATGTGATGAAAACGTTTACTCCGTTAAAAAGGGTGACGTAATTATTATTCCACCACATAGTTTTCATTTATCAAGGCTAATAAATAAAAGTACCGAATATAAACGCCACGTTTTTTATTTTTTCGGCGATCAAATAGATAAAGAGTTATTTTGTTTGTTTGCTAAAAAAGCAAAAAAAGGCGAAATATATAATAGCGAAAAAATTTTAAGTTTAGCGACCAATATAAAAGAGCAAATAAAAGAATATTGCCCTGTAAAAAAGGCTTTGTGCAACGCACTTTTTACTCAAATTATATGTACTATTTTAAGTAATGAAAGTATGAAAGACGGCAAAAGTCAAACCCTACCAGATAAGTTAAGTCAAATTAAAAGTTTTATTGATAATAACTACGGGCAAATAAATTCTGTTAGCGCAGTTGCAAACGAATTTTATTATAGCAGAGAATATCTTTCAAGATTATTTAAAAAATATTTTAATACGACTGTAAACGAATATATAAATAAACTACGGGTAGTTGAAAGCCAAAAACTATTATCTAAAGGCGAAAGCGTTACCGACGCTTGTTATAGGGTAGGTTTTGGTTCTCTTTCAACGTATATAAGAGTTTTTAACAGCGTTACGGGTATGACGCCGTTAGAATATAAAAAGGCAGTGGGAATAAAATAAACGCTTGCTAAAAGTACTAGTTGTGTGTTAAAATTATAAAAAGGTAAAATTATGGAAATATTATTATGTACGGTATTACCAACGGCGCTTGGTGTAGGTGGTGCAACGCTTATCGGCGCAGGAATAGGTTTTATATTTAAGAATATATCACATAAATTTAGCGATATAGTTTTATCGTTTGCCGCGGGCGTTATGCTTGCCGCCGCTATTTTGGGGTTAATTCTTCCATCGGTTGAATATGGGAACAAATTACACGGTGGTTACTGGGGTTTAGCAGTTGCCGTTGGTGGAATTATGGTTGGTGCGTTGTGCTTAAACTTAATTGATAAGTTAGTCCCCCACTTACATAAACTTGCAGGTACGGAATTAGAAAATCATAGTGATAAAACAAAACTAAATAAAGTTTTGCTTTTCGTTTTTGCAATAGCAATACATAATTTGCCCGAAGGCATAGCCGCAGGCGTTGGTTTTGGCTCTGGCAATACGGGAGAAGCGTTAGTTATTGCAGGTGGTATCGCATTGCAAAATATACCTGAAGGTATGGTAATAATAGCGCCTATGCTTGCCGCAGGGCTTTCAAAAAAACGCACCTTGCTTTACGCATCTATAACGGGTTTTATAGAAATTTTAGGCACGCTTATAGGGTATTTTGCAGTAAGTATATCATCGGTTATTCTCCCCTATGCTTTGGCGTTTGCAGGTGGAACTATGCTTTACGTTATCAGTGACGAAATGATACCTGAAACTCACTCGCACGGCAGTCAGCGTGGCGCAACGTACGCATTGCTTATAGGGTTTTGTTTAATGTTAGTATTTGATTTTATTTTGGGGTAAAAAATGAAAGTAACTTTTAATGAAAATAAAGAAATAGTAGAAAGAATACAAGAAGGTTTAAAGCGCACGGGTGGTTATTGCCCTTGCAGATTACAAAGAAAAGAAGAATATAAGTGCATGTGTGAAGAATTCAAAGCGCAGATAAAAGACCCAAACTTTGAAGGATATTGCCATTGCCTTTTATATTATAAATCAAAATAAAGGAGAAGAATTATGGCTATTAAATTAGATAAATTCAATTTTACAGAAGAAGTTTTAGAAGCAGACGTACCCGTAATAGTTGATTTTTGGGCAAGTTGGTGTGGACCTTGCATGATGCTTTCACCCATTATTGAAGAACTTGCAAAAGACCTTGAAGGAAAAGCAAAAGTCGGCAAAATCAACGTTGATGAAGAAATGGAATTATCAATGGAATTTGGCATTGAATCAATACCTACGTTAATGTTCTTTAAAGACGGCGAAATGAAGAAAAAGACTATAGGGCTTATGACCAAAAAGGAAATAACAGATATAGTAAATTCATTATAAAAAAACACCCGAAAGGGTGTTTTTCTTTTAGTATGAATTTGCTTTGCGATACTGTGGAAGTTTAATATTCAACTCGTAATCAAGTTGGCTGAGTTTCCACCTTAAACCTTTTTCGTCGGTGGTGTAGTCCATACTTGGTTCCCAACCAAGACGAGAATCTAACCTAACGATAGGTATAGTATCTAACACGTTTTCTTTTTCACGAAGAAGAATATTTTCAATTTCGTTAATGAGTTTAGTTGCGGTTTCTTTACTGCCTGCAATTGTAAGTTTTTGTTTTGCTATGAAATGGTCTTTTATATTGATAACCGTTCTACAACTGTTCCTTATAAACTTTGCAAGAAGAATAAGTTTTTCAAGTTTATCGGTTTTATTTTTAATACCTTCAAGAATTTCTATCCCCTTTTGCATAAGTTCTTCAACTTTTTTAACGGCGACAAGTTCGTCGTAAATTCTAATGCCTGGCAAAGAGTTTCTCGCTTCGTTATCAAGGGTATACTTGCCGAAGTATACGCCGTTACCAAACATTGCGTGCGGTCTATCAGGCATTTTACCTTGACCTGGAATTGATGAAGGAAGTCCGTCAAGGTCCCCTGACCAGAAGGGATATTGCGGGCCCGTTCTAAATGCGCCGTACTGATCTTCGTTTGTCGGTACGTAGTGGGTAATTGCTTCAGAGAAAAGTTCGGTTGCTTGCTTTACGGTTTTAGCGTTTTCTTTGCCAAAGTCACGTTCTAAAAGTTGCATAAGCGTATCTTCAAGCGGTTGAACTTCAGTAAAGAACGCTTGCTTTTCAAGTTCGGTGATTATTGACGGGTGGAAACCGTAATGGATATTTTCTAATACACCGCAAAGCCCAAGTTGGTCTTTTGCCTTAATCATATTTTTATAACGCTTTATCCATTGTTCGGGCATAGGTTCGTAAGGAACTGTGCCAAAGTCCCAAGTTCTGCCGGAAGTGTTTGCGTTTGCAAGAACTTTTATGCCCCTTGCTTTAGCGGCTGCCGCTTCGCTTTTAAAGTAATCGCCAGGACCTTCAAATGAAAGAGAATAGTCGCAAATATCAAAAGTGGAATTACCTGTTTTAAGTTTTTGGAACATATCCCACGTAACCATAATAGAAATATCGGTAGGCAATGCGTTTATAAGTTTAACCCTTAATTCTTCTGGTTGATAACCCCAGTTATAAGTGCTAAGCATAACTTCGGCGTCAGGTCTTTTTGCCCTAACCGAACGTTTAATCATATCAATCCATGCGGGATAGTCACAACAAGGATACCAACCGGGGCTAGTTTTACCCGTAGGAATATTATCAACGAAATTTTTAGAGTGAGGCGCTAAACCAACGTTGGGGTCACGACTTGGGAAGTTGGTTGATTCCCCGTAAACGCAAACGCCCTTAACTTTGGGGGCAACGTCAAATAAAGTTCCGTAAAGGTTATCGTAGAATTCTTGTGAGCCTTCGTCGTCGGGGTGGGCTGTATGTGGGCAGTAAAGGTCAACGAAAACGTCTATACCGTATTTTTCTGCACGCTCGGTAATAAGGCGAATATCAATCCATTCCCCACGCTTATTAGTCCACGGGTCTTTAACCCATAAAGAAATTGTATCAAAGCCGTGGTGAGCAACTATTTTAAGCGCTTCGTCACACCACTCGTACATACCGAAAGGCGATTGAGTTATTCTAGGCGCAAAAAGAGCCTTTCTTGCAATAACGCCCTGTTTAATGATAGGCGCTTTTTTAATATTCATAAGGTCTTCAAGGTAGTAAAGTCCTTGTGCGATACCCCTATCGTCGTGCCCTTCTAACAAAATACTATCTGCGTTTACGGTAATGCGATAGCCCATATACCCTTCTGCTTCGCCCAAGTTTTTACCTAATTTTACGGTAACGGTTGGGTTTTTTGGGTTTTTGCTAACTGCAACCGATACCCCTTGCGAAGTAAAAAGATAATCTTCAAAATCACGAACGGCAGTTTTAATAACGTCGTTACAATCGGCAAGAAAAATTTTTGCGCCGTCAATAAATTCAAACTCATCGGCGTTGGCTTTTATTGAAAGGTCACGCAAGTTTTCTTTATGGATAACTAAAAGTTCACTTTTAAAATCGTAATTATTTTGTTGTTTTAACATAGTTTTAGTCCTTTATCATATCAATAATATCGTTTATGCAAATTTCAAGGTCTGCTTTAGCGCTTTCTAAATTCATATTGGGTGCGGTTGCTGCAAACCAGTCTTCACTTGCGTCTAATCTATCAAGTTTGATTGAGCCAGGGTACAATACTTCAAGCATAGCGCATTCGTGTTCGCCTGCGTGGTCACCGTGCGACGCTGTACTGCTCGGCGTCATACCTACCCTAATAACACGAACTTTATTCCAAGGACTGTCGCTTGCCTTAAGGTTTTCATAAAAGTCAGCGTTTTCTTTGTTGCCCCACCAACCGTAACCACCTTTTTCTTCAAGTTCAGCCATAATGAGTTTTTTTGCCGCCTTCATACACGCTAAAGTCATAGGCATATAGTCTTCCGTTTGATGCGCAATCATAATGAAGATGTTCTTCTTAAAACCACTCTTAAACAAAGACTGTAAAATGCAGTAAACGTATTGTTCAAGGGTATCTGCATCAACGTTGATAGTGTTTTTTTCAGGTCCGCCAACTGCGTAACTAGCAACACCGTACCAAACGGGTGGTAAAACCATACCGTCAACTTGTTCTGCGATTTTTTCGCACACGCCTTGCGCAACTAAAGTGTCGCAACCGAACGGACAATGGTGACTATGGTATTCCATAGTGCCAACAGGCAAGAAAACTGCCCTACATTCGTTCTTTACTTGTTCAACTTCTTTTGGGTAAGAAGTTTCCATCTTAATAAAACTCATTTTATTATTCTCCTTTTGCTATTTTTGGCGAATAACCGCAAAAAAGTAACGGAAAACGCCCTATAATTTATCAAATAATTAATTTGATTGACAAATATATTATACATTTGTTAAAATAATTATTGAATAGTTAAAACAAACAAAAACTTGTTAAAAATTAGCGTTTCGTGGGTGTTATGAAGTATTTACAGGACGTATATTTTGCAAACTTAAGCGTAACTTGCAATCAGGGTGGATACTTTTCTATTAGCCCAGATAGAGACTGGTCGCTTGAAAATGATTTATTTGACCAGTCTAAATTTTATTTTATAACCGAAGGCAGTTGCACTATTACCGTTGAAGGAAAAGAATATACGGGGATGCGTGGCGACTGGTTTTTTATTCCCGCCTATAAATTACACGGATATCAAAACGGAAAACAAACTACCTTTTCAAAGTTTTGGATGCACTTTTCCATATATCCCAACACTCAAGAGTTGACTGCGTTAGGGTTGCCTATTAAAGTAAAGGTAAAAGATGACAGCCCCGTGTATAAACTTTTTGAAGAGTTTGCACGATTATACGCAAGCAAAGATTTAACTGATAAAATTCGCGTAAAAGCAATAGTTTTGCAACTACTTGCAGAATACGTTAGCATTGCAAACGCAGACGGCGTAGAAGTAGTAAACAGTCAAGACGAAAAGTTTGACGAACTTTTAAGGTATATAAACGAAAATTTAGGTAATTCTTTAACGGTGGGCGAACTTTCTAAAAGATATTACGTTCACCCCAACCATTTTATAAGACTGTTTAGGTCAAAAACGGGCTTAACACCTGCAAAATACGTTAAAGACCAACGCTTGCAAGCGGCAAGACGGTTGCTTGAAAGCACAACCCTTTCGGTTGCAGAAATTGCAGAGCGAACGGGCGAAATAGACGTGGCGAATTTTTCACGGGCATTTAAGAAACACTACAATTTATCGCCGGCAGAATATAGAAAGTATTTTAAGAACATATAGAAATAGGAAAGAGTAAATGCAAAAAAAGAAAAGGCGGATAAACCCCGCTAAAAAACCGATAAATACGCGATTGTGGGTAAGGATTGTTTGTTATATAGCCTGCCCCTTTTGGTGTTTGGTTCAACGCGCAAGAACAAAGGTTGATAAAGAAGTTAGGAAAATTAAAGGGCCTAAACTAATATTAGCAACTCATCAATCGTTTATTGACTTTCCTATGCTACTTATGGGCGTAATGCCAAGAATGGTAAACTGGATTGTAGGTATTGACGAATATCACCGTGGCGAATTTTTAATGTATAGCCTTGGCGGTATTCCTAAAAAGAAATACACGCACGATATAGTTGCCGTAAAATACGCTATCCACAGTTTAAGAAGAAAGAAAAAAAGCGTAGTTATGTATCCTGAAGCAGGTTACGAATACGCAGGTATTAACGAAAGGATAGATAAATCAATAGGTAAACTGATTAAACTTGCGGGCGTGCCCGTAATAATGTGTAAATGCAACGGTAACTTTTTAGATTCGCCACAATGGGATAAGCACCCATATCGCCGTATTAGAAAAGAAGCGCATATGTACGTTATTGCAAACGCAGAAGAAGTTAAAACGCTTTCTGCCGACGAATTGCAAGCGCGCGTAGACAAGGCGTTTATTAAAGACGAATATAAATGGCAAGTTGAAAATAACCTTCACATTAAGAGTAAATTTCGCGCAAAAGGGCTACACAATATCTTATATAAATGCCCGCACTGTGGAACGGAATCACAAATGGAAAGCGCAGGTATTCACCTTTGGTGTAACGCTTGTGGCTCTAAATGGGAAATGGATACCCTATCACGCTTACACGGGTTAAATACCGATAAAGGATTTTCACACGTGCCAGACTGGTACCGTTGGGAACGTGAAGAAGTTAGAAAGGAAGTTCGTAGTGGTAACTATAAGTTTACCGACGACGTAAAGTTAGAAGATTTTTATTCAGGGAAAGTTGGGTTTGTTGACGCAGGCGTTGGCAAGTGCGTGCAAGATAAAAACGGTTGGCTTATAGAAGGCGTTTGTAACGGCGAACCGTTTACGATAAAAAAAGAACTTTACGAAATGATTTCAATACACCTTGAATATCATTTTAAGGGAAAAGGCGACTTGTTTGAAATACCGATAAAAAACACGACTTATTACGTATATCCGTTAACGAAAAAACAATGTATTACGAAAATTAGATTGGCGCAAGAAGAATTGTACGACTATTACGTATTAGAAGGAAAAAGATGAAGAGAGAGCCGAAAAGATTTGACATGCTTAAAAAGCCCACGAACACAAGGTTGTGGGCAAGACTAATAATGTGGACTATCGCACCTTTTTGGTGTTGGTTTTCAAAAGCGAGAGTAAAGACGCAAAAGGAAGTTAGAAAGATTAAAGGGCCGTATTTAATTTTATCTACCCATCAATCGTATATAGACTTCCCTATGCTGTTGACGGCAATATATCCCAGAATGACTAACTGGGTAATAGCGATTGACGAGTTTCGCCACGGTGGCGAATGGGTAATGCGTGGTATAGGCGGTATTCCCAAAAGAAAGTTCCAACACGATATTTGCACCGTTAAATTTATGCTTGAAAGCATTAAGAAGAAAAAGCGCATGATAACCTTCTACCCTGAAGCAAGATTTGAACTTGCTGGTGTTAACGAAAGGCTTGATAAGGCGCTTGGCAAATTGTGTAAACAAGCAAAAGTGCCCGTATGCGTGTTTAAGGCGAACGGCAACTTTATTGATTCGCCACAATGGAGCAAGCACCCCTACCGTCGTGTAAGAAAAGAAGGTCATCTTTTCATGATTGCAAACCAACAAGAAGTTGAAACGCTATCGGCTGACGTATTGCAAGAGAGAATTGAAAAGGCGTTTGTTAAAGACGACTATAAATGGGTTGTTGAAAACAACGTACATACCAAGTGCAAACAAAGAGCAGACGGACTATATAGAATTTTATATAAATGCCCCCATTGTGGAAAGGAATTTGAAATGGAAAGCGCAGGTATTCACCTTTGGTGTAACGCTTGTGGCTCTAAATGGGAAATGGATACCCTATTTCGCTTACACGGGTTAAATACCGATAAAGGCTTTACTATCGTTTCCGACTGGTATCGTTGGGAACGTGAAGAAGTTAGAAAGGAAGTTCGTAGTGGTAACTATAAGTTTACCGACCAAGTTAGAATTGAAGACTTCCACTCTATAAAACTCGGCTGTATAGACGTGGGCAACGGAACTCTCGTTCAAGATAAAAACGGGTTTACGGTAACGGGCACGGTTGAAGGTAAACCTTTCGTGTTTGAAAAACCGTTATCCACTATGTATTCGGTGCACGTAGAATATAACTTCTTAGGCCGTGGCGACGCGATTGACCTTGCAAACACCGATAGAACGTATTTTATGTATCCTTTAACGGCGAAAAACAATATGACGAAAGTTCACTTTGCGCAAGAAGAATTATACGATTATTACGTTGTTGAAAAAGCAGATAAATAAGTAAAAACGGTAAGAATTTTTCTTACCGTTTTTTAATTTTGCCGTTTTCAATGGTTATTTTATTGTATTCAACGTTTTTAAGCACCGACCTATCAATACCCGTCGCCGTAAATATAGTTTGCAGTTTTTCTACGGCTGAAATAAGTTTTCTTTGGCGCTTTTTATCAAGTTCACTCAAAACGTCGTCAAGAATAAGTATGGGGTATTCGCCAAAACGATTATAAAAGGTTTCCGTTTCTGCAAGTTTAAGTGATAACGCCACCGTACGCTGTTGACCTTGCGAGCCGAAAACTCTTACGTCGTCCCCGTTGAGAATAAATTTTATATCGTCACGGTGCGGACCTATTGACGTGTACCCTAAACGCATATCACGTTCTAAACTCATTTTCAAATCTTCGTACATTGCGAAAGCAATTTCTTCTTCCGTGCCGTAGTAACCACTTTCCGTTTTCATGGTAAGCGTTTCTTTTCCGTCGGTAAGAAAGGCGTGTTTTTCTTGCGCAATGGGGGTAATTTCCGTTAAAAACTGATTGCGCGCCCTTATAATTTTAGACGCTTCTTTGGTAAGTTGCATATCCCAGATAGGCAAAGTTTCACGGATAATATAGCCGTCAGGGTCTTTTAACAAGTTGTTTCTTTGCGATAAAATTTTATTGTATCTTTGCAAGGCGTAAAAATAATTTTTACTCATTTGCGAAAGAGATACGTTTAAGAATCTACGTCTATCTTCAGGGCTTTCTTGCACCAACTTTAATTCAGCGGGGTTAAAGAAAACGCTGTTGATATTACCCAAAAGTTCGCCTATTCTTAAAACTTGCATACCGTTCA
This sequence comes from Christensenellaceae bacterium, assembly GCA_045534565.1. Taxonomy (GTDB): domain Bacteria; phylum Bacillota; class Clostridia; order Christensenellales; family Borkfalkiaceae; genus UBA1259. The sequence continues at coordinate 15,946 of JAZSJY010000086.1, forward strand.
CGTAAACGCTTTTTTTATCGTTTTTATTAAATTCAATGCGCACGGAAACTTCCCCGTAACTGCTAACTGCTTGACCGGAGATTTCTGCGCTTTCTTGCCCGTGGCGAACCAAAAGTTTATCTCTATTTGCGCGTGGTGAATAACCCGTGCAAAGAAAGAAAATGGCTTCGGCAGCGTTGGTTTTGCCTTGCGCATTAGAGCCGACTAAAAAGTTGATGCCTTTATCAAAGGTAATCACTTCGTCGGTGTAATTTCTAAAATTTTTCAACGATAACTGGTTTATATGCATAATTTAAATAAAAAAATTAAAAATTTGGCGAAAAAACTTTATTTTCTTCTTAAAATATTATATAATGTTTTTTACCTAAAAGCAACTGATAAAAGAGGATAGTTCTAATGGAAAAAGAAAATTACGAGATATTATGGGAGCAGACCTTTCTGCCCGAGTTGGAAAAGACGGTAAGTTCAATCGCTTACAGTACGTATATTGACCAACTTAAACCCGTAGATATCAAGGGGAATAAAATAGTGCTTGCAACTGCGACCAAGCTTTTTGCAGACGCTATAAGAGAAACTGCGATAGGCACTAAAATACGCGAAGCGCTTTTAAAGACAAACACGTATATTACTGATTTTGAAATAGTGGTTGCGTCGTCAAGAGAAGATTACTTAAAGCAACTTGGCGAAGAAGAACGCGAAGCCGTTGAAAACGTTGGCTCACCCGTTAACCCCAAATTTACTTTTGATTCGTTCGTTGTAGGACCTAGCAACGAATTCATTTACGCTGCCGCAAAAGCCATTATAGAAACGCCGGGCGACGCATACAATCCTCTTTTCATACACGGTGGCACGGGGCTTGGTAAAACGCATATTCTTATGGCTATTGCAAACCACTTGCGCATAAATAAACCGTCTGTTAACGTATTATACGCAACTTGCGAACAATTTACCAACCAACTTATTGAAAGCATAAGCCGTGGTAAAGGTACGGGCGCAGATTTTAGAAGAAAGTATAGGAACGTTGACGTGTTGCTTATTGACGACGTTCAATTCCTTGCAAAGAAACAAGGTATTCAAACGGAATTCTTCCACACCTTCAACGAACTTGTTATGCAAAACAAGCAAGTGGTGTTGACTTCCGATCGCCCCCCCAAAGAAATTGAAGTTTTAGAAGAACGTTTACGCACCCGTTTTGAAGGCGGACTTTTAGCAGACGTTCAACCCCCTGATTTAGAAACCAGAATAGCAATACTTCGCAGAAAGAGTGAAGAACAAAAATGCGTAGTGGATATGAAGGTTTTGGCGTACATTGCAGAAATGGATAACGGGGATATACGTTCACTCGTAGGCAAACTTACCAAAGTAGTGTTTGCAAGCAAACTTCACGAACGCCCCATAACCATAGAACTCGTTAACGAAGCGCTTAAAGAATCTGCAGGCGAAAGGCAAGAAGAATTAAAGGCAGACGACATTATAAGTTGCGTATGCAATTTCTATAAGATAAACAAAAGCGACATGCTTGGCAAAAAGAAGAATAAAGAATTCGTTATCCCCCGCCAAGTATGTATATATTTGATAAACGAAATGATGACTTTGCCGTTGGTAACAATAGGCAAGTTAATGGGCAACAGAGATCACGCAACGGTAATTTACGCGCGTGATAAGATAGGCGATTTAATGAAGACGGATAGCAAACTTCACACCGAAGTAGGCGATCTTAAGAAAATGTTATTAAAAGAATAGTTTATGACCGAATTTATTGAAGGACAATTTGATGCGGTAGTAATCGGCGCAGGACACGCAGGTTGCGAAGCGGCGTTAGCCCTAGCAAGAACAGGGCAAAAAACGGCTATGCTGACACTTAATTTAGACAGTATAGCCTTTATGGCGTGCAATCCTTCAATCGGTGGAACGGCAAAAGGTCAAATAGTGCGTGAAATAGATGCACTTGGCGGTGAAATGGGTGTGAACGCAGACGGCGCGCTTTTGCAAATACGTATGCTTAACCGTGGTAAAGGGGCGGCGGTGCAATCACTTCGCGGGCAAGAAGATAAAAACGCTTACCATAGGCTTATGAAAGCCACCCTTGAAAACACCGATAACCTTAAAATATTGCAAGGCGAAGCCGTAGAAATTTTGGTTGAAGATGGAAAAGTTAGGGGTGTTAAAACTGCTTACGGTGGCGTGCTTTTGTGTAAATGCGCAATACTTGCTACCGGCGTTTACCTTAACGGCAGTATCATTGCAGGCGAGTGGCGTAAAGATAGTGGCCCGAACGGGTTTCAACCAGCAAACGAACTTACGGCGAACCTTATTGAATTAGGGTTTAACGTAAGAAGATTTAAGACGGGAACGCCTGCAAGAATTGACGCGCGCACCGTTGATTTTGACGCGCTTGAAATTCAAGACGGCGAAGTTGACGTTTATCCGTTCAGTTTTATGAGCGAAAGAGTGCCAGAAAAACAACGCCCGTGTTACCTTACGTATACCAACGAAAAAACGCACGAAATTATAAGGGCGAATTTACACCGTTCCCCCCTATACGCAGGGCTTATTAAAGGAACGGGACCACGTTACTGCCCGTCTATTGAAGACAAGGTGGTTAGGTTTGCAGATAAAGAACGCCATCAATTGTTTTTAGAGCCTGAAGGTGGCGACACTAACGAAGTTTACGTTCAAGGCATGTCCACTTCCCTTCCCCACGACGTACAAAAACAAATGTATCGTACGGTAAAGGGGCTTGAGAATTGTGAAATAATGCGTTACGCATACGCTATTGAATACGACTGTATTGATTCGCTTGACCTTTACCCCACCCTTGAATATAAAAAGATAGAAGGTCTTTACTCTGCAGGTCAAATAAACGGCACGAGTGGTTATGAAGAAGCCGCTGCGCAAGGACTTATAGCAGGCCTAAACGCATCACTTAAAATGCGTGGCGAAGAGCCGTTAGTTTTAGCGCGTGACGACGGATATATAGGCGTGCTTATAGACGACCTTGTTACCAAAGGCACTAATGAGCCGTATAGAATGATGACTAGCCGTGCCGAATATAGAATAGTTTTAAGGCAAGATAACCCCGATTTCCGTTTGACCGAAAGGGGTAGAAAAGCAGGGCTTGTTAGTGACGCGCGTTATAAAAAGTATCTTGAAAGAAAGGAAGAATATCAAAAGGCGACCGAGCTAATGCAAGCAATGGTTAAGCCCAAAGACGCAAAAGATTTACTTCTTCGTTACGGCTATCCACAACCGCAAAGCGGACTTACAAAAGCCGATATGATAAGGCGTGGTATTCCCCTTGAAGATATTATTAAAGAATACGGTGGGTTTGACGGCGTAAGCAAAGAAATTTTAGACACCGTTGAAATAGACGCAAAATATCAAGGTTACTTGCAAAAAGGGTTAGAACAAATTGAAAAGGCAAAGAAGTTAGAAGAAAAAACTTTGCCCGACGATATAGATTATCTTTCAATAAGTGGGTTAAGAATAGAAGCAAGGCAAAAACTTGATAAAATACGCCCCAAAAACCTTGGGCAAGCCGGCAGAATATCAGGGGTATCCCCTGCCGATATAGCCGTGCTAATGGTTTACTTAAAAAAATAGCAACAAAAAAACACCCGATATGTTCGGGTGTTTTTTATTATTATTTTGATTGTATTTTTTTAACGTATTCTTTGTTTAATTTCATAAAGTTATCAGTTTTATTAAACACTATGCTTACTACTATAAACGTAATTAAAAATATTATACCGATAATTAAAGAAACGTTAAAGTCAAACGAAAAGGAAGAACCGATAGCATTATTTAATAAAAGTCCGTTAAGGTTTGGGAAAAGACCTATGCATAATGAAAAACTTAAAGCAATAAAAAGTAAAACCCTTGTTGCAACTTTTAATTTTTCTATTTTTTTCAAACTAGGATTTTCTCTATAACGAAGTTCCCTTATATAACAATGAGTAAAACCGTTGATTAGCATTTCGCCGTCTTTAGAAAATTCAATGGTTTTTAATAGCGCAACGTGATCAAATTTTGCAAAATCTAGGCTAGTTACCATCTTAGTTGCTGTGGATAGGTCAATGCTATTTATAGTTAAAATATATATGGTTGCAAAAAGCAACGCTAAAACTGAGCAGATTTTTATAGTTCTTATAACTTTGTATGCTTGATATAGTGAATAATTTTCTTTAAGTCCGTAATAGAAGAGTAAATATAAAGCAATTATACCAAGTATTGCGATAGAAAAAAATAGAAAATACGAAAATCTTAATAATGGCACACGGCGAGTAGCGTCAAAGTGTTTATCAAACGTTTCGTTTAGGGTTTTTATGCTTTCTTTTTTTATAGTTGTTTCTTTTTCTTTGGCAATAGGAAACCCACAGTAAGAACAAATAGTAGTCCCTAATTCCATTGTGTTGCCACATTCAGGGCAAGTGATTGTTTTGCAACCACAGTGCTCGCAAGTGTAGTTTAATAGCGCTGTTTTTTGACCACATTTTGGGCAATTATATAGCATGATTTTCTCCTTCTGCTGTTAGATCTATAATATCTACAAGTTTATTAAAAACCCTAGGGGTTAAGTCCTTATGTAAGTTTAATGTTTGTAAAAAATGAACGTAATTATTTTTTACAGTCCAATCGTACATTTTTTTATAGGCAGCAACCATTGAACTTTCTTTAACACGTTTACAAATAGCTAATACTATTTCAACAACCCAATATAAAAAACAGAAAGCAAGGGCTAAAATAGACGGTGTTAGTAATAAAACTTCAAAACCTTTAACCTTAACAAAATAAATAAATACTGCAAGTAAAATTAGAGAAAGTATTGAAGTTATAGTGGTATAAATATCTACAAATTTCAATAACTTTCTATATTTGCTTATAGAGTATGCGCATACGGGGTCGTCGTGGGCGAAGTCAACGAAAATTTTTTCTCTTTGAAGTTTTGATAGCGACGGGCAAAACGTTTTTGTGGTGCTAGGCGTGTCAGTTGTTTCTGCTTTTTTGCCGAACGTCGTTTTGCAATGAATACATTGTTCTGCTTGGTTTGATATAGGTTTGCCACATTTAGGACAAGGAATCAGCATTTTTGCTCCTTTTTTTGTTTTTTTGTTTCATTATAGCAAAAAATAGGATGACGTGTCAACCATAAGAATGATGCATCATCCTATTATTACCGTGCGTTTAGGGTAGAATATATGTAAGGGAAGAAATAATGAAACAGAAAAATTTAAACGACGCCGTTGTTGAAAGGCTCAACAAATATATGGGCGAAAAAAATTTAACACAGTATAAGCTTGCTCAAAAAAGTGGCGTGCCGTTTCCCACGCTAAAAAGCATAATGCAAAGAAGAACGAAAGGCATTTCATTAAAAACGGTAATACTACTTTCAAGGGGGCTAGATATTACGCCAAGTGAGTTTTTAAACGATTTATTATTTGAAAGTGAAGATTTAGATTTAGAATAAAAAACACCCGAAATACTCGGGTGTTTTTTTATTTCTATTAGTTTAGAGTTATGAGACTCGCTATGCTCGCCGTTATGAATTTGCTACACAAATGTTATGATATGATTGCGCTTAATCTGTAACTTGGCGAAGACAATCATAACAATGCGTAAGCATTTCATAACCCATAACTTGCCCACAAGGGCAATCATAGTTTAGCGTGATACTCCATTAAGGGTATCACGCTATATTCGGGTGTTTTAATTTTTACTTAACCGTAAATTATATTGTTTGAAAGAGTTATTCCAAACGAAGTGGGCGCAACTATTATCATAATAGCGCCGATTGCAAGACCTATAATTGCGGGAATAAGGTTTGCTTTATCGCCTTTAAGAGTTTTGATAAGCGTAATTACTGAAAGTGCAACGCCTGCCAAAGCAAGAATAAACGCAACTATAAAGTTGGTTACGTAGTTGCCCGTGTTTACGATACAACTAAAAGCAGATAACGCAATGCCGATATATGCAAAGTAATCTTTCTTGCCTTCTTTTTTTGGTTTTTCCACAGGTGCAGGTGCTTCGGGAATATCGTATTTTGGTGGCGTGAAAGAAGGAACTTCGGGCACGGGTTCAACGGGTTTTACTTCAACCACGGGTTCGGGAACTACCACGGGTTCGGGTATAGTTTCAACAACGGGTTCAGGAACGACGATAGGTTCATGTTCAACTACGGGCTCTGGCTTAACTTCAACTGCGGGCGCAGGTGCAGGTTGCACGGGTGGTTGATAAACGGGTGCTTGGTACACGGGCGCAGGTTGAACGGGTTGCGCAGGCGTAACGGGTGTAGGTTGTTGAATAGGGGTAAACGAAGGTTTTACGCCTGTAGGTTTACCACAATTAGTGCAAACGACGTCGTCATCAGCAACGGGACGACCACATTTAGTACAAAACATATAAAATGTTCTCCTTAATCATAGGTATTTGTAAGTATTATACCACCGAATAGCAAGATAGTCAATAGTAATATAAAAAAAGCGCCCTAAAAGGTTTTGCCTTTTTGGGCGCATGTTCTTTTTAAGACGGTCTGTAAGCCGAGTTCTGTCGTGTACGGTCATTTATCTACGAATAACGTTACCGTTATCCCCCAGCGATATTTGTGAAACGACTTCGGTGAAACTCCCTAATGAAGTCGTTTGTCAATCTTGCGTCGGGTGGGGTTTACAATGCCCCGTGCGTTACCGTACGGGCGGTGCGCTCTTACCGCACCCTTTCAGCCTTACCGTAAAAACGGCGGTTTATTTTCTGTTGCACTTTCCTTAAAGTCACCTTCACCGGGATTTCTCCGGCACCCTGTTTCTAAAACGCTCGGACTTTCCTCATTGACAGGCTCTCCCTGCCCCCGCGACCGTATAACCGACTTAAAAAGTAAACATATTATACCCGTATTTTATCTTTTTGTCAACTAAATGAAAAAAAGACGGTTAAACGTAAGTTAATCGTCTTTTTTCTTTTCAGGTTCTAATTACATTTTTTTAGAGATCGTCTGCATCTTGGATAGGCTTTTCGTATTTATCAAAAGCGTCTACCCCAGTGTAAGAACCTTGCGAATCAAAATTGCTTTTAAGATTAAACTTATTTACAATTTTTTGCGTTATCGTTTTGGCTTTTGTTAGACGTTCTCGTAGTAGTTTTCTTTTTACTCTTCATAACTTTCCCCCTTGGTAGTATGTTGTGTAGAATTTCATATTTTATTCTAAAAAAATAAAAAACCGCGTAAAATTATACGCGGTGTAAATTATCTAACGCCTATTCTAGTTGCTTTTGCTTTGCCTGACAAAATATCTTTAATTGAATATTTTGCGTTTGCAATAATAACGTTAGTGCCTATTTTAACGGCATCTTTAATATATTCAAGTTTTGCCTTTGCCCCGTTTGCGCCTGCACGTGACGCACCGTTGCAATAATTTTCACAAGCGGTGATATTATCTAACACTTCGTAAACGGTTGAGCCCGAAATTTCACTAATTAAAGTATCGGGGTTTTTGCTATCTTTATAAATACCGTCTGCGCTAGTTAAAATTAAAAGGTTTTTTGCGTGAACAAGGCAAGCAATTTGCGTTGCAGTTTCGTCGTTATCAACACACTCCACAACCTTTTTGTTTTTGTTCTTAAGCGACTGAATTTCAAAACGGCGACTTTCTTCCGTACTTATTGCGTCGTTATAGTTAATGATAGGAATAGCGTTTTGTTCTTTGCAACGTATAAGCATTGCTTTAAGGTGTTCACGCTTTTTTTCGTCGTTGAAGTGTTGGTGTTCAACTAAAACTTGGCGAATAGAATACTTACTGTCAACGTATTGGCGGTAGGTGGACATAAGTATTGATTGCCCTTGCGACGCATAGTCGGTTTTAATATCTTCGGGCTCGCCTTTGAGTTCTTTGCCCGTGCGCTTAATATAGTCAAGTCTACCCGTTTCGGCAGCACCACTCGTAACCCAAATATAGCCTGGGCGAAGTTCGCTTGATAACCTTGCAATAAGCGTGTAATCTAAAATATTACTGTTTTTATCAATCAGCGCCATTGAACCGATTTTGCCAACTAATTCAGTATCAAATTTCATTATTTTATTACCTTAAACGTTTGTTGGTTTAATTATATAGCAAAAACGATAAATTTACAACAAAAATGGTTGACTTTATAATTTTATTATGTTATTTTCTTTTAGGAATAAAAAAGGAGCGCTTTATGGAAAGCAAAGTTTTATCACTAATTGCAAGTTTTATAGCCTTGGTTTTCGTGGTATGTTCGTATTTCGTTAGAAAGAAATCAATGTACCTTATGTTTCAAGCGCTTTGCATAATCTTTTTAATAGTATCGTATTTCTTTAACTTGCAATTTTTCGCAATGATAGGCGTTACGATAGGGCTTTTTCGTACGCTTACCTTTTATCTGTTTGAAAGAAAAGGTAAAAGAGCACATATCTTGTTTTCCGTATTGTTTTCCGTCCTAACCATTGCGTCTTACTTTATAGTAAACTTTTGGATATTAGGTGACGCCAAGCCGTTAGACGTACTTTGTTTGTTGGCGCTAGTTGGCTATGCGTTCATATTTAGAATAAGAAACTTAAAAATAGTTCGTTTTACTATGATTATTCCAACCGTGCTATCAATACTATTTAACGTGCTTACGCACGCAGCGTTGTTTGCAACGCTCACATATTCGTTTGAACTGCTTGCAAATATCGTTTCAATATTTAAGTATCACGTTTTCGGCAAAAAGAAAAAAGTGGAACTAAAAGAAGAACTTACCAAAGAAGACACGCCCCTTATAGAAAACAAAGAATAATAAAAAACCCACCAGAACGGTGGGTTTTATTTTTTAATCTAATTTTTTCTTTCTTCTTCTAAATATAAACTTACGGAAAAGAATTATATTCATTACCAAGAAGAAACCACAAAGAATACCGAAAGTTAAAAGCGGTTGTTTGGGCGCAAGGTTTGCAAGTAACATCATGGGGAAGCCGAACACTATTGCGGGAAGAGATTGATAAACCAAGTTGTCAGCCGCAGGGGTTTTGTAGTATGGGTCTACTTCACGAAGAAGCATAATACCCGTACTTGCCGTACCCGTAAGCATACCGTACATAGCAAGGAATTGTTCGTTTCTGTATTCGTAGAAAAGTTTTTTTGCAACTAATCTGTTGTAAAGGAAAGTTGAAATAAGTCCAACTAGTCCAAGAACTAACAATATATGCCAGTAATCTTTTATAGTGAAAAGGTCAATTGCGGCGATACCTGCAACTATCATAATATCAAAGAAAGCGTTGCCTATTCTTGTGAGCAAGAAGTTGTTTTGGTATTGTTTTTTAACCACTTTTGCTTTATTTAAGCCTTTAAGTATAAGTTTAATAAGTGCAGCAAATAAAACGCCGAAAAGGAAGTTAAAGCCGTAAATAGTTGCTTGAAAATCTGGCGGGGTAAGCGCGCTTAAACCGTACATTGTTGCGTAAGAGATAGCGTAAACTAGCGCAACTAAAGCAAGTTGAATTGAAAGGTTATCAATACTGCTTTGCATAGGTAATTCGTTAGATTGTTGAACGGCTTCGGTGTGTATACCTTCTTCGCTTGTAACGTGCAAAAGGTTGTGGCGTTTTTTGAATATGTTAAGGTAAATTACACCGCCGATACTTGCTGATAAAAAGCCTAATGCTGCAATGGATAGACCGAAGTTTGCGCCACCTTCAAAGCCTAACCTTTCTTCGTAAACAGTACCAAAGTTTAAGGCTTGCCCCGTTCCTTGACCGTAGCCGAAAGGAAGTAATACGCCCGACGCAGGGAACAACGACGGCATGATTAATGCAGAAACGAAAAGCGTTATGCCGAACCCTAAAACTGCTTGTAACAAATAGGTTGCAACCGTAGTTACGCCCGAATCAAAAATTTCAATACTGCGTTGTTTGGTCATCTTTTTATCGGATATTTTAAGCGCTTGCGCAATGAACCCGATAGCAAGGCAATGGTAAGTTATAACTTCTAAAACGTCCATACCGTTATTGTTAAAAATAGCGGTATCAAACATGTTTTCGCCCGTTATTGCTTTGTATATGGTTGATATTATAAGTAAAATCAACCCTGCGAGAACGGAAGTTGGTATAAGCGTCGCCTTCATAAACTTAAAACTGCGTTTAAGTAAGTTAGCAACTAATATACTGAGTAGAAGAACGGCTATTATTGTGAATAGCCCCCAAGAACTAAAGTCCCAAAAATTCATTCTTACCCCCCCCCACGAGATTTTTGTATTTATGATAGAAGTGTACGTAACGCAATGCGTTGAAGCGGAAGTCACCTTTTATTTGATATACTGAATCTTTACAATAAACGTTTACTTTGTTTTTACCAAGCACGGTAACAGCGTCAACCGAATCAAAGTTAAAGGTCATACCACGCACGCCGTCAGACATAGTAATTTTGTCAAAGTAAAGGCTAATTTCAGCAGAAGTTGAAAGTACGCGTTTATTCTTATACAAGAAAACTTTTGAAAATTTAACGGTATCAACGTAAGCAGGCTTGTCCTTATAAACGGAAAGGTCGGCTTTACGAATAAAATCGTTTTGGTATTCGTACCAGTCGTTGACAAAGGTAAACGGGAAGTCGTGCCCAACCCCACGCAATTCTTTTGTGGGTAAATATTGAACTTTTTTACCACAACGGCTACAAATAATCCAGTCGTTTTGGCTATAATAGGTGGTCAAACCACAATGCGGACAAACGTATATAGCGCGTTCAAGATATTCTGCCGTCTTTTTGCTTTTATATTCGTAATCAAGTTTACACTCGTTAACGTAAAGCGCCGTTTTAATAAGTTGATATAATTCGTCGTCGGTAAGGCGTGAATATTCTTCGTATTCAATAACTTGCTTAACGCCTGCCGTAAGTTTACCTTTTCTAACTAAGTCGCTCCACCTTGGGTGAACGCCGTAACCACCTTCAATAATGAATATAGCAATGGGTAGTTTTAATAACCTTATAAGTTTAACTAGCGATTCTTTTATGTATTCTGTTTTACCACTAAAAGTACGGTTGCCTTCGGGCGCCATTGCTATTGAACCGCCTTCTTTAACTACTTTAGCGCAAGTCATAACTGCGCGAGTATCCGTAGTTTGCTTTTTTATAGGAATAGGCGCAACTGCGTATTTTATTATTTTTGAAATGAAACCAAGTGAAAAAAGGTCTTCACTTGCAACGTAGTAAAGGTGTTGTTTCCTAAACGCCCAACCAACGAAAAACTGATCGTACGCAGTTTGGTGATTAAATAGTACTAGGTATTGACGCTTTTGATCCTTAAAAGGCGTAACTTTAACGCCGTATTTTCTTTTCATTTTAGGAACGGCGTATAAACTAACTAATATTTTGCCAAATTTATGGCGAGGACGTATCCACTTGTTGCGTTTTTGTTGTTTAACCATAATATTTTATCTTTTAAAAGTTTATATTTTAAATTCTATCACTTTTTTGTTGAATTTTCAACAATTTTTAAGACTATTTTGTCAAAATATCAAAAATTGCCTTTTTATATATTTGATACATGCATTCAAGGTGATTAAGCGGTAAGTTTTCGTTGGCGTCGTGTATACGATATTCGTAACCTTCAAATTCAGGGCCGAAAGCGCAACCTTTATTAAACGCGCGCGCGAAAGTAGAACCACCAAGGCTTGCAGGGGTTGTGTTTTCCCCCGTAACTTCGTTATAGGCGTTAGATAGCGTTATAACTAACGCATTGTCCTTTTCAATCATAAAGGGTGGGTGTGAACTATGGCTTTTAAACGGAATATTAAACAGTTTTACTTTTTCAAGGACGTCGCTTTCTAAAAAGGGCGCGGGAATTCTGCAATCGCAAACGATATAAGATTTTCCGTTTTCGTTTACTATAATATCGGGCGACAGGGTTACGTTGCCCTGCTCGTTTTTCATAGCGAAAACACCTAATTTATCGTAAAACAAATAGTCCAAAATATCTTTTACTTTTTCGCCTTTTTCAAGCATATATTCAAAAATAGGCTTAAAGGCGTTAACGCCAAGTTGTGGCGCAGAGCCGTGCGCCGCTTTGCCCACGCTCGTAATCACGCCGTCTTTAATAGTAAGGTTATATTTTGATAAAAGGTCAAGGTCAATTGCCCTTTCTTTAACGCAAACGGTTGCTAAATCGCACACGGCGTTTACGGCAACGCCCCCTTTAAGATTATAAAAGTCGTTAAAAGTAGGTAATTCAAAAGATAGTTTTAGCACGCCTTTTTCCGCGTAACTAACGGGAAAGTTTCCGTCAGGGGAAAAACCTAATTCAGGAAAGTTGGTTTTGCTTTTCATATACTCAACGTCACGCCAACCACTTTCTTCGTTGCACCCTGCTATAAGGCGAACTTTTTTATTTATTTTTAAATTGCTGTTTTTTAATTCATTTAAAATATAAAGGCATATTAGTAAAGGCGTTTTATTATCAACTACACCCCTACCGTAAAGCGCGCCGTCGGTTAAGGTCAACTTAAACGGATCGGTATTCCAACCTATACCTACTGGAACGACGTCTAAATGCCCGATAACGCCTATTTCTTCCCCGTCGCCAAAAATAACTTCACCAGCGTAGTTATCGTAATTAACGGTAGTAAAGCCCATTTCTTTTGCGCGTTGTAAGAAGAATTGTAAACAATTAGCCGATTCTAAACCAAACGGGGCGTTTTTTTCAGGCGTACTTTCCACCGTTTTGTACGATATAAGTTTTTCAAGGTCAAGTAAAAAGGCTTCAAAGTTTTGCATAATATACCCTATTAATTTTATTTAATATATATTATACAATATTTTATTATAATTGTAACCTTTTATTTTGAAATTTGTTTAATTTGTGTTAAAATAATCGTATGGAAAAAGGGAAAAACGTGCACGAAGGGCATCGTGAAAGAATGATTGATAGGTTTTTATCGCACCCAGATTCTTTTTCCGACCACGAAATACTTGAAGTTTTATTGTTTGAGTTTATTCCTAGAAAAGACACTAACGCATTAGCACACTCTTTAATTAGTGCGTTTGGTTCGCTTACGGGCGTGTTTGAAGCGACAAAAGACCAACTGCTTGCAGTAAAAGGCGTTGGGAAAAGTACTGCTACGGGAATAATGGTAATAGGTAAACTTTTACAAATTAAGGGTGGCGAGAAAAAGAAAGTAAGGCTATCAACGTTAGAAGAAATAAAAAATGCTTTTGTAGATTATTTTGCCGATAAACGTAAGGAAGTTTTGTTGTTTTGCTTGCTTGATTCAGAGTATAATGAAGTTAGGCGGTTAGTTTTTGCAGACAATAAATCTTTTTCCGTTTCGGTGGAAGTTCCGGAACTTGCGTCTGCAGTTGCGACCCTTCACCCAGCGCACGCAATAGTGGTGCATAATCATTTAAGTGGAAGCGCAGAGCCGAGCGACGTTGACGACGCAACGACCAAAAGAATTTATTTGCTTTTAGAAATTCACGGTATACATTTAGCCGACCACGTAATTTTCGCAAAAGACAAAGTGTATAGTTATTATTCGTCAAAAAAACTTGATGAAATTAAAAATTCTTTAGATTTAGCAAAACTTTTAGGCAAGAGAAAGGAGTATTAAAATGGCAAAAGTTAGAACTCGTTTTGCACCAAGTCCCACGGGCTATCTTCATATCGGCGGTTTAAGAACTGCCCTTTACGGCTATCTTTATTCAAAAAGATACGATGGTGATTTTATTTTAAGAATTGAAGACACCGATACCACTCGCTACGTTGACGGTTCGGTTCAAATTATATACGACACCATGCGTGATTCGGGTATTATGTACGACGAAGGCCCAGACGTTGGTGGTGATTACGGCCCTTACGTTCAAAGCGAAAGAAAAGATATTTACACCGAATACGCTAAAAAATTAGTTGAACTTGGCGGTGCGTATTACTGTTTCTGCACCCCCGAAAGAATTGAAAGTTTAAGGGACGAAGCAGGTAACGTTCGTTACGATAAGCATTGCTTAAACCTTTCAAAAGAAGAAATTGAAAGAAGAATAGCAAACGGCGAACCGTACGTAATCCGTCAAAACGTACCCGCTGAAGGCACGGGGACTTACACCGACCTTGTTTACGGTGAAATTAGCGTTGACTATAAAGATATTGAAGACGGTATTTTGATTAAGAGTGACGGTATGCCTACTTATAACTTCGCAAACGTAGTTGACGATCACCTTATGGGCATCACCCACGTTATTCGTGGTACGGAATATCTTTCTTCAACCCCCAAATATAACCTTATGTACGACGCTTTCGGTTGGGAACGCCCCGTATATATTCACCTTCCCCCCATTATGAAAGACGCGCAACACAAACTTTCAAAAAGGAACGGTGACGCAAGTTACGAAGATTTCGTTAAAAAAGGTTACGTTAAAGAATCAATCGTAAACTACATTGCGCTTTTGGGTTGGAGTCCAAAATCAAACGTTGAAAAAATGTCATTAAAAGAACTTTCTGCAAGTTTTTCACTTGAAGGTATAAATAAATCTCCGTCAATCTTTGACGAAGTTAAAATGAAGTGGTTATCGGGTGAATACGTTAAGGAAATGACGGCAGAAGAATTTAAGGAAAAGGCTTATCCCTTCTTGAAAAACAGTAAGGCTTTTGGCAAATACGACGAAGATAAATTGCTTGCTTTGGCAAAAGGCCGTGTTCAAATATTCTCTGAAATACCCGAAAAGATTGATTTCTTGGAAGAATTTGGAAATTACGATTTGGCCCTATTTGAAAACTCAAAACAAAAATCTTCAATAGAAGTAGCAAAAGACCTTTTACCCAAGATTAAAGAAGTTTTATTAAGCGTAACCGACTGGAACAATTCAAACTTATTCACGGCGCTCGTTGAACTATCAACTAAACTTGAAGTTAAAAAACAAGCAGTTTTATGGGTAACTAGAATTGCGCTTACGGGCAAGCAAGCGACGGCAGGTGGCGCAACTGAAGTTGCCGACCTTTTAGGAAAAGAAGAAACTTTAAGAAGAATTGATTTTTCTATCAATTTAATTGGCTAAAACAAAAAAACCTTTCGCAAAAAGCGAAAGGTTTTACTTTTTTATTTAACCAAGTGAAAGTTTTTAACGTTAGCCATAATTTCTTCTGGTAGTGGCGCGTCGCAAAAAACGTCGTCAAAATCAGCAATATTGCAAAGGTTATGCCAGCAACCGTTGTTAATTTTTGTGGAATCTATAAGCAAAACCTTTCTTTTAGAGTTTTGCATCATAGCCTTTCTAACGTCGTTTTCGGGGACGGAAGTGTCCGTAACGAAACCGTTAGCAGAAATTCCGTGGCAAGATAAAAAGCATACGTCAGCGTTAAAGTTTTTAATGGTATCAATAGCCGTTTGCCCTATAAACGAATAAGAAGAATTTATTGCTTGCCCACCCGTTGAAACGTATTTAATATCCGTTTGCGTTAGTGCAAAAAGTGTTTTTATCCCACTTGTAATAACTATAATGTCTTTATACGTTTTAATAAAGTCAACCGTTTTCATTACGGTGGAAGATGCGTCAAGCATAAAAACTGCGCCACTAAAAGCGCACTCTTTAACGGCTTGTTCGGCAATCTTTTCTTTAATTCCACCTGCAACGTTTTCCCTTAAGAAAAACGCAATGTTTTTATCGGCGTAAACGCCTGCGTCAAGCGCCTTACCGTGCGCACGAATAATAAGACCTTTCTTTTCAAGGTTGGTAAGCGTTCTTCTCACCGTTGATTCGCTTGCGTAAAGTAATTTGCACAGTTGTTTTACGTCAACCGATTGTTTTGCTTTTAACGTTTCAAGTATAATTTTTTCTCTATCGTTATTCATATCTTATTACCTATGCAAGATTTTAACATTTACCGCCTATTATGTCAATACCAAATAAAAAATTAGTTTCCAAATATAGTCAAATAGACTAAATCGTGATTGATTTGACTGAAAAAATGACTGATTTTGCCCTAATGTTGATTGAAACGGGCATGTGTTTACTATTTAATTGACCGTATTAGTCATTGTTGCTATAATCTATTTGAAAAAACGAACGGGAGAAGATTAGTTATGCTAACAAAAGCAGTTAGGCTTTACGGCGCAAACGATATTAGATTAGAACAGTTTGAATTACCTGAAATTACTGATAACGAAGTGCTTATGGAAGTGGTTACCGATACCCTTTGTACGTCTACCTATAAGGCAGTGAAACAAGGTTCAAAACACAAAAGAGTTCCACTTGACGTGGACAAAAATCCCGTTATTATCGGGCACGAGATGTGTGGCGTGATAAGAAAGGTGGGCAGTGCGCTTAAAGGTAAATTTAAGGTTGGTAGCAAGGCAGTTATTCAACCTGCCCTAAAGCTTGAAAGTGGTTACGACCCTGGATATTCGTATAAATATATTGGTGGAAATGCAACGTACGTGGTAGTTCCACAAATAGTAATTGAACGTGGGTGCTTAATAAACTTTGACGGCGAAAGTTTTTTTGAAGGGTCTTTGGTTGAAGCGTTGGGTTGCTTGTTGCGTGGTTTTAAGGGCTTTTATCACACTGATTATACCGATTACGTTAGAACTGACGGCGCAAAAAAAGGTGGCAGACTTGCTATTTTAGGTGGTGCAGGTCCTATGGGCATAGGGGCTATTGAACTTGCTTGTGGTTACGCCGGCGTTAAACAAGTTGTGGTAACTGATATTGATAAAAAGCGTATTGAGTGGGCAAAAACTAAATGTTCCCCTGCCCGTTTTAGTGAAAAAGGCGTTGAATTAGTTTACGTTAACACCAAAGACGATATAAATGCAGATAAAACGTTAATAGATATTTCAAATGGTGGTTTTGACGACGTTTTCGTTATGGCGCCCGTTGCAAGTTTGTTTAATCTTGCCGAAAAAATTTGTCGTGAAGACGGTTGTGTGAATTTCTTTGCAGGCCCACCCGTGCACGATTTACAAGGCTCGTTAAATCTATACCGAATTCATTACGACGGAATTCACGTCGTAGGGACGGCAGGCAGTATTCCACAAGACACTTTAGATACTATTAAAATAATAGAAAACGGGCTTATCAATTCGGGTGCGTTAGTATCGCATATTTTAGGGCTTAACGAAGTAATTCCCGCAATATACGCAATGGAAAAGCCAAACGGCGCAAAGAAAGTTTGTTATACGGGGTTAGATATTCCTATGGTTGCCCTTGAAGATTTTAAGGAATTAGGCAAAACAGACCCTATGTATTTAGAACTAGATAAAATTGTAAAGGCAAACGGTGGCTTGTGGTGCAAGCAAGCAGAAGATTATTTGCTTGCTCACGCGCCCAAAGTAAAGGTGGGTTTGTGAAAGTAGTAACGCTAACGTTAAACCCTGCGTTTGACGTGCATTGTGCGATTGATAATTTAATACCTCTTAAAGAAAATTTTGCTACGATAACTTCAAAGCAAGCAGGTGGAAAAGGATTAAACCTTTCACGTGCGTTGGCTAATAACGGTGTAAGAAATACTGCGCTTATCGTAGTTGGTAAGGCTAATGCAGATGCTTTTAGGGAAAGCGCAACTTTTCCTTTAGTGGATTGCGAATACGTTGAAGTAGATGGAAACGTTCGTGAAAATTACACCTTGCATCATAAAAACGGCAAAGAAACCCGTATAAGTTTTGACGGTTTTACCTGCCCTGACGGTGTTGTTAAAGTTATTGCCGATAAGCTTAACCGATTAAACGGTGGCGACGTAGTTGCATTGACGGGTAGTATAAGTAAAGGTATTGACAAAAATAAAGTTATAAAACTTCTTAAAAAACTGCAAGTAAACGGCGTTAAAATTATAATAGACAGTAGGTCGTTTAGCGTTGACGATATACGCAATATAAAGCCGTGGTTTATTAAGCCCAACGAACAAGAAATTGAAGACTACGTCGGCTATAAAGTATTATCGTTTGAACAGGCGGTAAGCGCAAGTAAAAAACTTTACGATTTAGGCGTGAAAAATGCAATGGTAAGTTTAGGTAGCGATGGCGCAGTAATAACCGACCAAACAGGTATCAGGCGAATTATTCCCCCGTCGGTTAACGTTAAGTCTACCATAGGCGCAGGTGACTCGCTAATTGCAGGGTTTATTTATGGGTACGTTAACGGCTTGTCTTTTAACGAAACCTTAAAAACGGCAATTGCTTTTGGTTCGGGTGCTTGCACGACTGAAGGAACTAATCCACCCGATAGTAAAGTTATTGAAGAAATTAAAAAACAAGTAAAAATTATTACTTATTAAAAAAAGCCACTTTAAGTGGCTTTTTTTACGTCGTCGCATTGCGAAAAGTATTCAATATATTTTTCAATACCTTCTGCAACCGTTTGCGCCATTTTATATATAAGGTTTAAGCGAGTAAGATTAAATAGGTTGTAATTTTGCAAAGACTTCCCTGCGACGATTCCAACGATACTAATATCACCTATTACGTTTAGATTTTTGTCTACCCCAAGCCCTGGCTTTAAGCCTTTATCTAAAACTCTAACCAAACCAACGTCGTCTGCATTGCCTATCGCTGCATCAATCGCAATAGAAATGCAGTTGGGGTGCATTTGTTTTAGATATTTACCTGCATATTCAACTTCTTTTGCCGTGATAGGATAGTTCAACGTGCCGTATACGTAAGACTGCACGTTTTTGCTTTTTAGAAAAGTTCCAACCAAAGGACCTAAACTATCCCCTAAAACCAAATCGCTACCGATACATATAAAAACGGGGCGTCTATTATTTTGATTAAGGGAAATTAAGGCTTGCGTAATGCCTTTTGCAGAATATTCGCTTAAAGTATTAAAAGTAAAATTTTTGTCCATAACAACTACCTAAATATTTATTTCCGTTTGAGTATTACCGAAAAATTATTTTTTATTCAAAAACGATTATTCCCTTGAAAAAATATTCAATATATGGTATTATAAATATAAGGAGAAAAGGCGAACAAACGTTTGCTTTTTATAATTAAAATATGCAAAATTTACTTGTTTCAACAACAGGCGCAATTGTTAACGTTGTAGCGCTATTGTTCGTGGGTGGTTTTGCGGTTTGGGGTTTCTATAAGGGCTTTACAAAAACCTTTTTTAACGTTTTTGGAACGTTGCTAGCAATATTGATTGCCGTGCTACTCGCCCCTGTCGTTGCAGAGTTTTTAGAAAACAAGTTCTCTTTCGTTACAACAATGTCTAACAAGGTAAGAGAGTTGCTTACTAAATCTTTTGGCGAAGAGATAATGAACGCCCCCTTTTCAAATGACGCCGCGTCTTTATTAAATAACGTTGGTGGCAGATGGCTGATTAAAATTATTGAAAAGATTGATACCGCATCATTGCCTTCAGGAACAACGCTTGGGCAGATTATTTGCCCTATATTTGGCTATTACGTGGTAATAATAATAGCTGTAGTTGCGCTCTTTATAATATTCAAAATAGTGTTCTTCTTGATAGGCGAATTAGTTAAAAAAGCCTATGCGTTCAAAATAGTTGCCGTCGTAGATAGAGTTTTAGGTCTTGCAATAGGTTTTGTCAGCGGTACGGTTATGTTAGAGTTAGTAATAATGGTTATAGGAATAATTCCGTTCCCTTTCTTCCAAAACGTTTACGCAGAGATAATTAACTCGCCAATTACGGGATTTTTAACAAAAATAAACGTTTTTGACTTAATTATCAATGCTTTATCAACAAAAAACATTATTCCATACGTAAAAAACTTAATTATATAGGCAAAAAAGCTTTAAAAACCACCAATTTTAATTAAAAAACGGTGGTTTTTTGTTTTATTTTATTGTTTCACGTGAAACAACGTTGTTTTTACCCTTGCAAATTTCTATGTTTCACGTGAAACAATCTGTTTGTCCTATGTAAAAAATTAAACGTTTCACGTGAAACAATAAGCAGGAAAAATCGTTAAAATATCGTCGTTGTGAGACAAAATGGCTAAAATTTTTCCCACAAACTTTAAAACCCTATTCTGTCTCAGGCCGTTAAAATGCGATTTTTTAAAAAGGCTTTATTAAGGCGATTTCTTTGTTTTTAAATCCTAAAATTGTGTTTCACGTGGAACGTTTTGGTGTTAGACTTGTTTTTCTGTAAAAAAATATAAACGTTGCATTAAAATTGCGTTTTGATAAATTATTTGCGTAGAAAATGAAAAAATAATAAAATTTAACTCAAAACAACGCGCTATGAAGTTCAAGCGCAAAATATTTAATAGTGGCGCAAAGTGTTAAAACTATGCGCTAATAAAAATAGTAAAATTTTGTTAAAAAACTATTGAGTTTTTTTATATTATATTGTATAATATTATAAATATAAAGCATAATGAATAGTATGCGCGTAAATTCAAGGTAATTTTAATAGTATTACCTTATAATAGTTTTACGACATAAAAAAGGAGACGTAATTTTGAAAGTAAAACCAAGAAAGATTATTATTTGGGTTTTAATCGCTGCAATTGTGATAGGCGCTGCCGGATACGCACTATTTGCATATTTATCTAAACCCAAACAAATTAAAACGTCAGAGTTTGACAAGTTGATTGAACTCACCATAGACATTGAGGATGCAAATAAAGTGCCACAGGTTGATGGTGGCTATATTGTTGCAAAAGAACAATTACCTGATAGTGTTAGCAACGCAATTAAAAAATACGCTTACACCAAAGTTAAGGTTGCAAACGTTCTTCACGACGGTTACGTAATTGAGTTTACCCTTGATATATATAATGCGACGGGTAAAATAGGGGACGCTAACTTTAAGACGATGTTCTCAAGAACGGATACAGCCGTTGCCGAATTAAAAACCAGTCTTAATGCTAAGGGCATTGATTACGACTGGACCGACCCTAACGCAGGGGCAATTTGGTCGTCGCTTTTACCACTTTTCGGTTCAGCGCTCATAATGGTTGTTTTCATAATCATATTGATGCAAACGCAAGGTGGCACTAAAGGCGCAATGAACTTTGCAAAAACCAACGCGCGTGTAAACCACAACTTAAAAGTTCGCTTTACCGACGTTGCTGGCGCAGAAGAAGAAAAAGAAGAATTAGCAGAAGTAGTTGATTTCTTAAAAGCACCTAAAAAGTTCTCTGAACTTGGCGCAAGAATTCCCAAAGGCGTATTATTAGTAGGGCCTCCTGGAACGGGTAAAACGCTTTTCGCAAAAGCAGTTGCAGGCGAAGCTGGCGTACCTTTCTTCTCTATAAGTGGTTCAGACTTCGTTGAAATGTTCGTCGGCGTAGGGGCGTCACGTGTACGTGATTTGTTTGACGTTGCTAAAAAGAGTATGCCGTGTATCGTTTTCATTGACGAAATTGACGCCGTTGGCCGTCAACGTGGCACGGGTATGGGCGGTGGACACGACGAAAGAGAACAAACGCTTAACCAACTTTTAGTTCAAATGGACGGTTTTGAAAGTAACGACGGTATTATCGTTATGGCGGCAACCAACCGTGCTGATATATTAGACCCTGCGCTTTTAAGACCTGGTAGATTTGATAGGCAAATTTACGTTAACATTCCTGACGTAAGGGGTAGGGAAGCAATATTAAAAGTTCACGCAAGAAACAAACCGCTTGCAAAAGACGTTAACTTTAAGACTGTTGCCCGTATGACGCACGGGTTTTCAGGCGCAGACCTTGAAAATCTTTTGAACGAAGCGGCAATTTTAGCTGCGCGTGCAAATAGGAAATTTATAACCAACAAAGACCTTTACGAAGGCGTTAACAAGGTTATGCTTGGACCACAAAAGAAATCAAGGTTGGTTACTGAAACTGATAAACGTATTACGGCGTATCACGAAGCGGGCCACGCAATACTTGCAAGACTTTTACCGCATTGCGACCCCGTTCACGAAGTTTCAATTATTCCACGTGGTCAAGCGGCAGGTTACACTATGACTAGACCTGATAACGACGATAACCACCTTACCAAAGCAAAACTTCTTGACGATATAGTTATGACGCTTGGTGGTAGAGTTGCAGAAGAACTTATTATTAAAGATATTTCTGCGGGCGCTTCTGGTGATATTCAAGCAGTTACTAAACGTGCAAGACTTATGGTTACCGAGTGGGGTATGAGTGAAAGAGTTGGGCTTATTTCTTACGGCTCGGATAGAGAAGTATTTATCGGTAGAGATATGGCGTCGCACGTAAATTATAGCGAAGAAACTGCTGCAATTATTGACGAAGAAATTAGACTTATTATTGAAACTTCACTTAAAAAAGCGCGTGAATTATTAAGCAAGAATAAACACCTTTTGGATAACATGGCAAGACTTTTGGTTGAAAGAGAAACTATTTTCAGCGAAGAAGTAGATATGCTTATGGAAGGCAAAAGCGTGGAAGAAATAATGGCGTTTATGGATGAAAACGAGGGCAAGTTACAAGAAAACCCCTTCAATAGAAAAGCGTCGTCCGTGATAATTAAAGAAGAAAAAGAACAAACCAAAGAAGGCGAAGACGGACAAAACAAAGAATAAACCAAATTCGCAAAGAGATAGCAATTATTGATTGAAGAAAGGAGAGTGTTATGGGAAAAATTATTGCTTTTTCAAACCAAAAAGGTGGCGTAGGTAAAACTACGACTTGCGTAAATATGTCGGCATACCTTGCGAAAAAAGGATACAAGTGTTTAGTAGTTGACCTTGACCCGCAAGGTAATGCAACAAGTGGTTTAGGCTTTGCTAAAAGCGAAGTTAAAAATTCCGTGTACAACGTTATGATAGACGATATGCCCATTGAAAACGCCGTTGTTAAAACGTGCGTTGACGGGCTTGATATATTGCCGTCTAACATAGATCTTGCCGGCGCAGAAGTTGAGTTAGTTTACATAAAAGATAGAGAACACGTCCTTAAAAGAGTGCTTGAAAAAGCGAAAGGCAGTTATGATTTCGTTACGATTGACTGTCCGCCGTCTTTAGGACTTTTAACTATAAACGCTCTTGCTGCTGCTGATACGGTGATAATACCTATCCAAAGCGAATACTACGCACTTGAAGGGTTAAGCCAACTTATGAATACTATAAAGTTGGTCGTTAAGCACCTTAACCCGACCTTAAAAATAGAAGGCGTAGTTCTTACCATGAACGACAATCGTGCAATAATATCACGTCAAATTTCCCAAGAAATTAAAAAGTTCTTTGGCAAACGCGTGTTTGAAACGGCTATTCCAAGAAATATTCGTCTTGCAGAAGCGCCTAGTCACGGCGTTCCTATAATGCTACACGACGTAAAGTGTTCGGGGGCAAAGGCGTACCTTGCGCTTACTGAAGAATTCTTGGAAAGACAACCGCAAAAGAAAAATTAACGGAGAGTGAAAATGAAACCTGTTAGAGGATTAGGAAAAGGGTTATCCGCATTGTTTTCGGAAACCGAAGAAGACTACGGCAAGAGTTTGCTTTTTGACGAGCAACCACAAGAAAAGGGTGAAGGCGTTACGCATATAGACGTAAGTTCTATTTTTGCAAACCCAAATCAGCCGAGAAAGGTTTTTGACGAAACTGCGCTTAAAGAACTTGCAGATTCTATTTCTAAACACGGCGTAATTATGCCTATTATCGTAAACAAGAGTGGCGATAGGTACATGATTATTGCAGGTGAACGTCGTTTTAGGGCAAGTAAACTTGCTGGGCTTGATAAAGTTCCCGTAATAGTTAAGAATTATAACGACAAGCAAATTAAAGAAATTTCGCTTATTGAAAACTTGCAAAGGGAAGACTTAAACCCCATTGAAGCGGCAACGGCAATGCGTTCGCTTATGAACGATTACGGTATGACGCAAGAAGATTTGGCAGATAGAATAGGTAAATCACGTCCGGCAATCGCAAACACTTTAAGACTTTTATCACTTTCACCTGAAGTTATTAAAATGGTTGCGAACGGCGAACTTTCCGCAGGGCACGCAAGGGCGCTTATTTCCGTACCCAACGTTGACCAAGTAAAACTTGCAGAAAGCGCTGTTAAGGACGGGCTTTCCGTTCGTGAAGTGGAAAAGAAAGTTAAGGAATATTTTGATCCACCCGTTGAAAAGGAAAAGAAGAAAATAAAACAAGAACTTTCTTTAGAACTTAAAGAACTTATCGGCGATATGCAAAGGGTATTCGGCACGCGCGTTAACGCTATCGGTAACGACAAAAAGGGTAGAATATACATTGATTATTATACCAGAGACGATTTAGATAGACTTGCCGAACTTTTAGAATATCTTAAAAACAAGAAATAATATTAAGGGCGAGCAATCGCCCTTTAGTTTTGCAAAGGAAAAATTATGCTTAAATTTCAAAAACTTGGCGAAGACGTAAGCATTTTAACTGAATACATTGATAAAAGCCGAACGCCTTGTTGCGATATTTCGCTTGGAATACGTTATATGTGGCGCAATGATTTTAACGTTTCTTACGCCGTGTATAATAATACCTTAATAATGAAAGAAAGTAGCCCCGATTATAGCGACGTGTTTTATTACCCTATCGGCAGTGACGAGCTTGGTGCGTTAAATCAAATAGAAGAATATTGCAAGGAAAACAGTATTCCGTTAACTTTCGGTTGTTTGAGCAATCAGGTTGCTGAAGAATTAAAAGAACGCTACTTTGACGCTAAAACTTTTTACGAGCGTGAGTGGTGTGATTATATTTATACTGCGGAACAGTTTAAGACGTACGCAGGCAAGAAACTTTCTGGGCAAAGAAACCACGTCAACAAGTTTAAGCGTTTATACCCCGATTACAAATTCAAAATGATTGAACCAAAGGACTTTGAAAGAATAAAGGATTTTTTGCTTGAATTTACTAAACGCGCAGGCGAAATGAGTTGGTCTGAAGAAGTTGAACTCAAAACGGTTTTTGATCTCGTTGAACATATGTATTTGCTAAATCAAGTGGGTGGATATTTAGAAGTTGACGGGAAAATGATAGCCTTTTCAATAGGTGAAGTGGTTGGCGACACCATGATAGTGCATATAGAAAAGGCGCTCACAGAATACGACGGCGTTTATCCCACCATGGCAAAGGAATTTGCTAACGCCTTTATAGGCGACGGGGTAAAATATATAAATAGAGAAGAAGACTGTGGCGATATAGGTCTGCGCACGTCAAAGATGCAATATAAACCCATAGAGCTAAAAGAAAAAGTCGTGCTTACGGCAAACACGATTTTTGAAAGAATTATTCCTAACGTAGTGATAACTGCAAGAAGGGTAGATTTAACAGAAATTAATAAAACGGATAAGGAAATTTATGCAAAATTGTATCTTGATGACGACCTTAATAAGTGGTGGGGATACGATTATAAGGAAGATATAGGCGACTTTGAGCCTACGCCAGAATATTTCTATCAATTCCAAAACGGGTTAAAGGTAAAAAAGGAAGAATTTAGTTTTGCCGTTAGGGAAAGTGGTAAAATGATAGGCGAATTAGTACTTTATAACTTTGACCATTTCGGCGGTGTGGAAATGGGCTTTAGGTTCTTTAGGGAATACCAAGGAAAAGGGTACGCAATAGAAAGCGCCAACGCCTTGAAAGAATACGTCTTTAACAGTTTAGGCGCAAAAAAATTAAAGTCAAGGTGCTTTAAGCAAAATATTCCGTCAAGAAAGTTGATAGAAAAACTTGGCTTAAAATTAGTAAAAGAAGACGATACTCACTATTATTTTGAAAGTTAAAAAAACAGTCGGTTTAGCCGACTGTTTTTATTTATACTGTTTTAGCAATGGATAATATTTTTTCCTTGAAACTTTCTTTGCCGTCGTTAACTATAACGGTGTAGGGGGAAAGGTCTGCGCTTTGGTAATCAAACTGACTGTTTATGCGCTTTAACACTTGTTCCCTGCTCATATTAGAGCGTTTTATCACGCTTAAAATACGCTCTTCAAAATCACGGGTAACCACCATAACGGCGTCAAATTCGTTTTGATATCCGCACTCAAAAAGTAAGGGAACTTCAACGAAAATTCTACCCGATAATTTTTTTACCCGTTTTTTAATTTCTGCCATAACTAACGGCGTAATAAGGTTGGTAAGTTTTGTGCGCGCGTCTGCGTTGCTAAAAACTATAATTGCAATTTCATTACGATCAATCACGGGGTTGAAAAACCCTTTAACAGCCGTTGGGAATAATTTTTTAAGCAACAGCTTTATTTTGCGTTTTTCGTAAAGGTCTTTAACTACTTTGTCGCTTGATATAGTTTCGTATCCTGCGTCTTCAAGAATACGCAAGGCGTAACTTTTGCCACTACCTATTCCGCCCGTTAAGGCAACAGTTCTTTTTTCTTCCATACTATTTTGCGTCAAACCAAGTTTTACCACAACCAACGCTAACGGTCAGTTTAACGGCAAGGTCAACTGCTC
The DNA here is from genome assembly GCA_045534565.1 of Christensenellaceae bacterium. Taxonomy (GTDB): domain Bacteria; phylum Bacillota; class Clostridia; order Christensenellales; family Borkfalkiaceae; genus UBA1259. Next base: position 42,276 of record JAZSJY010000086.1, read on the forward strand.
CTTCCATTTCTTCAATTAGTATTTTTTCCACTTGCGCTTGTTCGCTTATAAACGCGTCTACTATAAGTTCGTCGTGCACTTGAAGTATCAATTGCGAATTTAAACCTTCTTGTTTAAGGCGTTTATGTACGCCAAGCATAGCAAGTTTAATTATGTCTGCACTACTACCTTGTAAAGGCATATTCATTGCTACCCTTTCACCGAACTGACGCAAATTGTAGTTTGAAGACGAAAGTTCACGAATATATCTTTTTCTTTTTAACAAAGTCGTGGAGTAGCCGTTTTCTTTAGCAAAGGCAACGTTTTTGTTCATATATTCTTTTACTTGTGGGTATTCCTTAAAGTATGCAAAAATATAATCTCTTGCTTCGGCGTTGGAAATTTTTAGTTGTTTTGCAAGCCCGTATTCACTCATGCCGTAAATAATGCCAAAGTTAACGGCTTTTGCTCTACTGCGCATTTGTGGGGTAACTTGGTCAACGGGTACGCCGAACACCTTGCTTGCCGTGGCGGTGTGGACGTCCTTTCCGTTTTTGAAGGCGTTTATAAGTTCAACGCAACCAGAGAAGGCGGCGAGTAAACGCAATTCAATTTGCGAATAGTCTGCGCCTATTAAAATTCTATCTTCGCTCTTTGGCACGAAGAATTTTCTAATTTCTTTACCTTCGTCGTCACGAACGGGAATATTTTGAAGGTTGGGTTCTTTACTTGAAAGCCTACCCGTAGAAGTAACCGTTTGGTTGAACGAAGTGTGTATGAGCCCCGTATTTTTATCAATCAACGGCTTAAAACCTTCAACGTAGGTAGATTGTAATTTTTGTAATTGACGGTAACGCAAAATTAAGGGGATAACGGGGTGTTCGCTTTCTAAACTTTCCAAAATTTCAGCCGTCGTTGAATAGCCGTGTTTAGTCTTTTTGCCTTTACCGAGTTTTAATTTTTCAAAAATAAGGTCGCCAAGTTGTTTTGGTGAGTTTACGTTTAACGTTTGGTCTTGGGCAATATCGCGAATTTGACTTTCAATCTGGTCAAGAATAGCGCGGTATTTAAGGCTCGTTTGGTTTAATAATTGATAGTCTATTTTAAAGCCCGAAACTTCCATGTCAAAAAGCACGTTAGATAGTGGCAACTCAACGTTGCGATAAAGCGACACCATATCTTCTTTTTCAAGTTTTTCGGTAAGCAAGTTATAGCAAGATAAAAGGGAGTGGGCAGGGGCTAAAGAATCTAAACCGTATTCGTCAATAGCGTCTTGAAGTTGTTCGTCACGTCCGGAATAATCGGCAAGATATTTCATAAGTGAAACGTCTTCAACGGAAGAAGAAAGTTCTACGTCTAAGTTGTCTTTAAGAAAATGTTTTAAGTATTTTGCGTTCCATAAAACGAGAGTTTTTTTCCCTGAAAAAAGACTTTTTACCGAAGATAAGGCGTCGGTAAGGTTAAACCCGTCGTCAAACAAACTTTTTCTTACGGGGATAACGTATTCGTCGTTACCGAAAGAAAAATGCACGCCGTTTTCTTCAATAAAAAACGCAACCGTTTTGCTATTTATAAGACTTTTTACTTGTTCAAGTTCTTCAATTTTAATTACGTTTGCTTTAGTCGTTACTATTTCCGTTTCCGTTTGTTCTTCGGCTAAGAAAATATCGTCACGCTTATAAAGGCTTTTGAATTCAAGTTCAATAAATCTTTTTCTAACGCTTAAAGGAAAGATAGTAGGAACGACCATTTTGCTAACGTCGGTATCAACACCGCAATCACAGTCAATAGTGGCAAGGCGTTTAGATAAGAGAGCGCTTTCACGCCCGAGTTCAACTTTTTCTTTTAGCTTGCCTTTAAGGTCGCTTACGTTTTCGTAAAGATTTTCTACCGAGCCGTAAGTTTGTAAAAGCGTTAAGGCAGTCTTTTCGCCAACGCCGGCAATCCCGGGTATGTTGTCAGAACTATCCCCCATAAGTCCTTTAAGGTCTATAATTTGTAATGGGGTAATCCCCGTTTTTTCGGTAAAGTTTTCGTGCGTGTAAATTTCTACGTCGGTTATACCGCGTTTTGTAAAGTGAACTTCGGTTTGTTCGTCAACTAATTGAAAAGAATCTTTATCGCCCGTAAAAATTATCGTTTGAATATCCGTGTGTTTAGCAATAGTGCCTATAATATCGTCGGCTTCAGAGCCTTCCTTTTCAAAGGTTTTAACGCCCATAAGAGAAAGGACTTCTTTAAGAAGTGGAATTTGTGGGCGAAGTTCTTCGGGCATAGGTTTTCTAGTGCCCTTGTATTCAGCGTAAAGTTTATGGCGGAAAGTGGGGGCTTTAAGGTCAAAGGCAACGCCAACGTAAGTGGGCTTAATTTCGCCAAGCATCTTAAAGAACATATTCATAAAACCGTAAACAGCGTTGGTGGGCGTACCGCTTTTAGTGGTTAAAAGAGGCATAGCGTAAAAGGCGCGGTTTATAAGACTGTTTCCGTCAATCAATACTAATTTTTCCATAAAAATCCTTTTAATACGCTTGCAAAAAATAATAAATTGTGCTATTATCATATAGCAAGCGTAGGTTTGGTAAATAGTTTACCTAATAATTTTATCAAAAATACTTTAAATTTGCAACAATATTTAAAAATATCTTTTGCCGCTGTGGTGAAATTGGCAGACGCGCTGGACTCAAAATCCTGTGGTAGTGATACCGTATCGGTTCAAGTCCGATCAGCGGCACCAAACAGGTTCTACCGAATCATCTAGATTTGATAGAACCTGTTTTTATGTTAATTTGATGAACTTGACATAATCTAGGGCTCCCAAAAAGTATCGAAGAACTTTTTGGGAAGAGG
>JAZSJY010000062.1:0-10169 GCA_045534565.1 Christensenellaceae bacterium
AATCGGTTGGCATAAACAACGTAACCCTTTATCTTAACAGCATAGGTTGTAAAGATTGCAGAAAGCAATATCAACAAGCGTTAAAAGACTATTTAAATCAAAATTACGATAATCTTTGTCCGCTTTGTAAAGATAGGCTAAACAAGAACCCTTTGCGCGTTCTTGACTGTAAGAACGAAGATTGCAAAAAAATCAACGAAAATGCACCTAAAATTTTAGATTATATTTGTGACGATTGTAGCGCACATTTTGAAAAGGTTAAAAAACTTTTGCAAATAGCAGGCGTTGAATACAAAGTGAACGCAAATATCGTGCGTGGATTAGATTACTATACGAGAACGGTTTTTGAATTCGTTTCAGAACATATCGGCGCGCAAGGAACGGTATGTGGCGGCGGTAGATACGACGGTTTGATTTCACAACTCGGTGGGCAAGACGTATCTGGCATAGGCTTTGCCGTTGGTATTGAAAGAATTTTAATGTTGCTTGAAAATATCGGCGTGGAAATTCCTAACCAAACGAAGATAGAATACTACGTTGCACCTATGGGCGAAAAGGAAGCGGAAAAGGCTTTTGAAATAGTAACTGAATTGCGTAGGGCAGGTAAATCTGCGGACTTTGACCATATGGGCAGGGGTATAAAAGCGCAATTTAAGTACGCAGATAAAATAGGTGCGAAAAAAGTAATAGTAATAGGCTCTAACGAACTTGAAAAAGGCGTTGCAAAATTAAAGAATATGGCAGACGGAAGTGAAACAGATGTTTCACTTAACGCGCAAAGCATAATCAATTTATGAAAGAGCAAGGCGTTGTAACAGCCGTAAAGGGAAATAGAGCAACGGTGAAAGTGGATAAAAAAGACCAATGTAGTAAATGCGGGATGTGCCTTTTTCCACAAAACGCTTCAAGCGTGAATTTTGACGCCGTTAATTCCGTAAACGCAAAAGTCGGCGACACGGTAACCATAGAAAGCAAAAAAGAGGCAAATTTATTAGGCGTAATTTTGGCGTTTTTAGTCCCTTTAATTTTAATAGGGTTAGCCGTGCTAATAAACTGGTTGTTTATAGGTAAAGATATTTACGTTTTAATAATAAGTTTGCCGTCAATTGCTTTGTGGTACGTAATACTAGCGTTGATTGATAAAAAGATAAAATCATTTTCGGCTTATAAAACCGAAATAACTGAAATAATTAAAAATTCGTAAAAAACAAAAGGAGAAATAAAATGATTGATTTAACTTCCCTCAAAATCGCAGACCCCGAAGTATACGAAGGTCTAAACAAAGAACTCACAAGACAAAGAGATAATATTGAACTTATTGCAAGTGAAAATATCGTTTCTGAAAACGTGCTTTTAGCAGCAGGTAGCGTAAACACCAATAAATATGCAGAAGGTTATAGCGGTCACCGTTACTACGGCGGTTGTCAATGCGTAGATATCGTAGAAGACCTTGCTATTGAACGTGCTAAAAAGCTTTTCGGCGCTGAACACGCAAACGTTCAACCCCACAGCGGTGCGAACGCAAACTTTGCAGTATATTTTGCAGTATTGCAACCGGGCGATACCATTATGGGTATGAGCCTTGCTCACGGCGGGCACTTAACTCACGGTAGTCCAGTAACCGTTTCAGGTAAATATTTCAACGCAGTAGGTTACGGCGTTAAAGAAGAAACGGGCACTATTGATTACGACGATTTAGAAGCGCAAGTTCTTGAAGTTAAACCTAAAATTTTTGTATGTGGTGCAAGCGCATATCCAAGGGTTATTGATTTTAAGAGAATAAGGGAAATTTGTGATAAAGTCGGCGCGTATATGATGGTTGACATTGCACATATTGCAGGCCTCGTAGCAGCAGGTTTACACCCAAGCCCCGTACCTTATGCAGATTTCGTTACCACTACTACCCACAAGACTTTAAGAGGTCCACGTGGCGGTATGATTTTGTGTAAAGAACAATATGCAAAACTTATTGATAAAGCAGTATTCCCAGGCACTCAAGGTGGCCCTTTAATGCACATTATCGCAGCAAAGGCAGTTGCTTTTGGCGAAGCGCTTAAACCCAAATATAAAGAATATATGCAACAAGTTGTTAAAAACGCAAAGGCAATGAGTGAAAGATTTATTGAACTCGGCGTTAAACTTGTTTCAGGCGGTACGGATAATCACCTTATGCTTTTAGATCTTTCTGATAAAGATATTACGGGTAAAGAACTTGAAAAGATGCTTGATGAAGTTAATATTACTTTAAATAAAAACGCAATTCCTTTTGATAAGAAGAGCCCCTTTATTACGAGTGGCGTTCGTATCGGTACGCCAGCCGTTACAAGCCGTGGCTTAAAAGAAGACGACTGCAGAAAGATTGCAGAACTTATTACGATGATTATTGAAAAGAAAGAAGAAGCGTTTGACACGGTAAGGGCAGAAGTTAAAAAACTTCTTGAAACCTATCCGCTTTACAAAGGAGTTCTTGCTTAATTATGGAATATAAATCGGCACTAAATCTGTTAGAAACGGAAGTAGCCATCAAATTTATAAAAGATACTTTTGAAAGGGAACTTGCAAAAGCCTTAAAACTTACGCGCGTATCCGCACCGTTGTTCGTACAACCTGAAAGCGGGTTAAACGACAATTTGAACGGATACGAACGCGCCGTAAGGTTTGACGTTTTGACCTTAAAGAAAGAAGTTGAAATAGTTCAATCACTTGCCAAGTGGAAACGTATGGCACTCGCAAAGTACGGTTTTGAAGCGGAAACGGGGTTATATACCGATATGAACGCAATACGCCGTGACGAAGACCTTGACGCCCTTCACTCAGTATACGTTGATCAATGGGACTGGGAAAAGATAATAACTAAAGAAGACCGCAAATTCTCTTACCTTAAAAAGACGGTAAAAAGCATTTATAAGGCTCTTAAAAGGTTAGGCAAGGCAGTAAACGCAAAGTATCCTGCAATTACGCACAGTTTACCTGACGATATTACTTTCATTTCAACGAAAGAGCTTGAAAAAATGTATCCCGACTTGACTAGAAAGCAAAGGGAAAACGCCGTTGCTAAAAAATACGGCGCAGTATTCCTTTATCAAATAGGTTGGAATCTTAAAGACGGCAAACCGCACGACGGTAGAGCGGCAGATTACGACGACTGGAAATTGAACGGCGATATTTTATTGTGGTACGATGTTCTTGATTTAGCGTTGGAAATTTCTTCAATGGGCATACGCGTTGACGGGGAAAGTTTAGTTAAACAACTTAAAAAGAAAGGGGAACTACATAAACTTGACAACCCATATTGTAAAGACGTTTTGCAAAATAAACTTCCTCAAACAATAGGTGGCGGTATAGGTCAATCAAGATTGTGTATGTACTTTTTGAATAAGGCGCATATCGGCGAAGTTCAGTCTTCAGTTTGGGCGGATGAAACCATAGAAGAAAACGCAAAGAAAGGAATATATCTTTTATAATGGAACGTTTTAACAGGGTAAAACTTTTAATAGGTGAAAGTGCGCTTGCAAAGTTAAATAAAGCAAGCGTTGCCGTGTTCGGTGTAGGTGGCGTAGGTGGATATACCGTTGAAGCACTTGCACGCTCCGGAATAGGAAATATCACTATCTTTGATAGTGACGTGGTTGCAAAAAGCAATATCAATCGCCAAATAATAGCAACGGATAGCACCGTAGGGCTAGATAAAGTTGAAGTCTTAAAAGAAAGAATTTTATCTATTAACCCTAGTATAAAAGTTACTTGTTACAAGCAATTTTACTTGCCTGAAAACGCAGATAAATATCCTTTTGATTGCTATGATTACGTAGTAGATGCAGTGGATACGGTAAGCGCAAAAGTGGAGATAATTTTGCGTGCAAAAAAAGCCAACGTTCCCGTAATTTCGTGCATGGGAACGGGTGGAAAGACCGACCCAAGTTTACTTAAAGTTGCAGATATAAGCAAAACGCAAGGTTGCCCGTTGGCAAGAGTTATGCGCAAGCAGTTAAAAGATAGGGGAATAAGCCACGTTAAAACGGTTTATTCACCAGAAGAAAGGTTGCTTTCTTTAGAGCAAACGGAATTTGCAGAAAAAACGCACGCAGGTAGAATAGCCCCTGCAAGTATGATATTCGTACCTGCAACGGCAGGGCTAATGCTTGCAAGAGAAGTGGTTTTTGATATTATAGGAGAAAAGGAATGAAGTTTTTAATAGCGTCTGATTTACACGGTTCAAGTTATTACGCTAAAGAAATAATATCGGTTTTGGAGAGGGAACAAGCCGATATGCTTATACTTTTAGGCGACGTGTATAATCACGGACCACGTAATCCATTACCTAAAGATTATGCACCTATGGAAGTTGCGTCTTTATTAAATGAAATAACCGATAGGCTTTTAGTAATAAAAGGTAATTGTGATAGCGAAGTGGATACTATGATATCAAAATTTTCTTTCGTGGATAATTCGGTAATAGTAAGCGGTGGAAAGAAAGTTTTTTTAACGCACGGTCACGTTTTTAATAAAGATAATTTGCCTTCAACTAATTTTGACGCAATAATATACGGGCATTTTCATACGGGTTTTGTTGAAAAACAAGGTGAAATGACGATAGCGAACGCAGGTTCACTTTCTTTGCCCAAAGGCGGTACGCCTATAAGTTATTTAACGCTAGAAAATGAAATTTTAACCCTTAAAGAACTTTCAGGCAAAGTAATAAGCGAAACGAAAATTTAAGTTATACAGACGGTAAAACCAAAACCGTCTGTAATTTATTTTAAATATAATTAATTCATTGACTTTGAAAAATTATAGGCGTATAATTTATACTTGGAAAAGTTGACTGAAAAAATTATCATAAATTTTGAAAAAATATAACTATATTTTATTTTTTACGCATGGTATAATTTTCAAAAACTTTTCAAGGAGTAATATGGCTAGAAATTTTGAAATGGACTTAACCAAAGGGCCGTTATTTAAGAAACTCTTAATTTTTGCCTTGCCGATAGTTGGCATCAATATATTACAATTGCTTTTTAGTACGGTTGATAAAATCGTTTTAGGCAAATTCGTTGAAGACGCTACTATTGCAAACCTTGCCGTCGGTGCGGTTGGCGCAACAAGTTCCATTATAAATTTAATAATCGGGTTTTTTATAGGGTTATCTTTAAGTTCAAACATACTTATAGCAAGGGCTGTTGGCGGAAAGAACGCAGATAGCGCAAAGCGTTACGTAGGCACTTCTATTGCACTAAGCTTAATTTTTGGCTTTGCTATTATGATAGGCGGTTATTTCGGTGCTGAAACGTTTTTGAAGTGGACGGGGTGTAAAGAAGAACTGTTAAGTCTTGCCACTAAATATCTAAAAATTTACTGTTTAGGCATGCCCGTAATAATGCTTTATAACTTTGCAGCGTCAATTCTACGCGCCGTTGGCGATACGCTACGTCCACTCATTTACTTAATAGTTGGTGGCTTGGCAAACGTTGGGTTAAACATCTTTTTCGTAATCGTATTTGATATGAACGTTGAAGGCGTTGCGATAGCAACGGTTGCGTCGCAATTAGTTGCAGGCGTTTTAGCGTTAATTTCAATAATAAGAAGTAAAGGTTACGGCAAGCTTGAAGCAAAAAGTTTTAGAATTTATAAAAAAGAATTTTTAGAAATATTAAAAATAGGTTTACCGCTTGGCGTAAGTAAATGTTTGTTTTCATTTTCAAACGTAGTAATGCAATCGTCAATAAATTCGCTTGGTGAAGTTGCTACGACGGGCGCTTCTGTCGGTGGTGAATTTGATTTGTATATAGGTGAAATTTTACACGCCTTTTCAACGGCGTCGCTGTCGTTCGTTAGTCAAAACGTCGGTGCGAAAAATTTATATCGTGTAAAAAAGACGATCGTTTATACGGTGTTGATGGCAGTAGTCGTTGCAGTAGTGCTTGCAGGCGTAATATCGCTACTTGCAAAACCGCTATGTATGACGATCATTAACAAAAACGATCCTAACGTAAATGAGATTTTGCGTTACGCTTGTTTAAGAATTTATTTAGTTGGCAACACGCTTGTCTTTTGTGGAATAATGAACGCTTTACAAGAGCCGTTAAAAGCCATGGGAAAAGCGTTCACGGCAATGTTAATAACGCTTATAGGCAGTTGTGCGTTTAGAATTTTATGGATAAAAACCATATTTGACTTGTGGTTCCCAAACTCTATAGTGGCAATATATTTGGTTTACCCAATAAGTTGGATATTGACTTCGGTGGTGCTATTAATATTTACCATTTTAGCGTTTAAGAAACTAAAAAAACAATTTGAAAGTGAAAAGGTTGTAAACCTTGCCGAACAAATTAAAAACGATAATCAACAAGGAGAAAATAATGTCTAAAAAATTATTAGGTGTAGACTTTGGTACGACGGCGCTTAAAGCGTGTTTGTTTGATGAAACGGGGAAACTTTTAGCGTCTGAATCAGCGCAATATAAACTTATAACCAAAGGCGAATTTATTGAGTTTGATCCCAACGAATTTTTTTCAATTTTTATTTCAACGGTAAATAAAATTGCAAAGGATTATAAAATAGACGCTCTTTCAGTTGACACGCAAGGGGAAACGCTTATCGTTCTTGATAAACAAGGTCAGCCTTTAATGAACGCAATTATTTGGCTAGATAATAGGGCGGAAAAGCAAGCAATTGATATGCAAAATCGCTTTGGACTTGAAAGCGTTTATAACTTAACGGGGCAGGCAGAAATCCCCGCAGGTTACCCTGCGCCCAAAATAAAATGGATACAAGAAAATATGCCGGAAGTTTTCAAAAAAGCAGATAAGTTTTTGCTTTTAGAAGATTATATTTTATATAGGCTTACGGGCAAATTTAATACTTCACGTTCGTTATGGTCGTCGTCGCTTATGATGAACGTACATACGGGCGAATATATTCCCGAAATTTTAGAGTATTTACAAGTAACCGAAGAAAAACTACCTACCCTAAACGAAAGTGGCGTAATAGTTGGCGAATATCAAGGCGTAAAGGTAACAACAAGTGCGTTAGATCAAATTGCAGGTATAACGGGCGCAGGCGTGGTAAAAGAAGGGGTTATGAGTGAAACTACGGGCACGGCGCTCGCCGTATGTGCTCTTACTGAAAAATTCCCACCGTATTACGACGGCTTGAAAGTTTCGGTATACTACGTAAGAAAAGGCGTTTATTGTTTGCTTATGTGGGCGCCTACTGCAGGTGCAGTTTTAGAATGGTTTAAGGGTAATTTCTGTGAAGGCGTTTCTCTTAAAGAGATTGATGAATTAGCAGAAAAAGTTCCGGCAGGGGCAGAAGGTTTAATAGCGTTGCCGTATCTTTGCGGTACGGTAATGCCAAAATATCAACCCAACGCAAAAGGCGTATTTTTTGGCGCTGAATTAAAGCACGGCAAAGGTCACTTCGCAAGGGCAATTATGGAATCTGTTGCCTATATGATAAAAGAATACGTTGAATTTATGGGCGTAAAAGTAGATCAAATTCGCTCTATGGGTGGCGGTGCAAAAAGTAAATTGTGGTGTTCTATAAAAAGTAGCGTTTTGGGTAAAGAAATTATAACCTTAAAAGAAAATGAAACGGCTTGTTTAGGTAGCGCAATTTTTGCAGGCGTCGGCGTTGGGGCGTTTACTGACGTAATTAGCGCAACGGAAAAATTAGTTGCAACTAACAAGGCGTATAACGGTGGATATACTGGCTATGAAAATCTTTATAGCGAATATAAAAGAATTGAAGAAAAGTTAATGGGAATTTTTAAGTAGATGAAAAAGCATTTATTAACTAAAGAAGGCAATTTTTACAAAGCAAATTTGCATTGCCATACGGTAATATCTGACGGAGCGTTAACCCCCGAACAAGTTAAAGAAATATATAAAGAAAGGGGCTATTCAATAGTTGCGTTTACCGATCACGATATTTTTATACCGCATAACGACCTAAAAGACGACGATTTTCTACCGCTTAACGCTTACGAGATAATGATTTCTGAAGGGCAAGAAAAAGAGGTTTTAGTTTGTGGTTTGCCTGCAAGGGACAAAGGTACTTGCCATATATGTTTAATTGCGCTTGATGAGAATAATCATAAGCAAATTTGCCATCATAGAACGGCGTATTTTTTTGAAAATTCAAAAAAATATATTGACCAAGTTAAGTATGATGAAAGTAAGCCTAATTATATACGCAGCTATACTATTGAGTGCGTAAACGATATAATAAAGCAAGCGCGTGAAAGTGGCTTTTTCGTAACGTATAATCATCCCGTATGGTCAATGGAAGATTATAGGCGATATATCAATTATAACGGCATGAACGCAATGGAAATTTATAATCACGATTGCTACGTTGGGGGTTTTGAAGAATACAACCCAAGAATATACGACGAAATGTTGCTTTCAGGTAAAAAAATTTATTGTATTATGGCAGACGACAACCACAATTTGTGTAAGGATATTTATAGAGATTCTTTTGGTGGTTTTACAATGATCAAGGCTAAAAAACTTGAATATAAAGAAATTACCAACGCATTAGTAAAGGGTGATTTTTATTGTTCTCAAGCCCCGCTTATAAATGAACTTTTCGTTGAAGACGGCGTAATTACCGTTAAATGTTCGCCTGCGAAATCAATATGTTTTAATACGGGTATAAGGATTAAAAAAATTATTTACGCTGAAGATAACGAATTGATAACGCAAGCAAGTTTTGAGGTGCTTGAAAAGTATAAATACGTTAGAGTAACCGTTACTGATGAACAGGGCAAACACGCCGAAACAAACGCATATTTTGTTGACCAACTTTTATAAAATAATAGAGAGCAATCAAGCCGATTGCTCTCTTTCTTTTTTGAAAACTCTAACGGCAAGCGCGGTCATATCGTCTTTACACTCACCGCCGTTTAATTCTTTAGCCTTATCCATAACGTTAGTTGCAAGCGTCTGTGGGTTAAGGGCAAGTTGCGTTCTTAAGAAGTCAATAATTTCCCCCGAACACCCGAAAGCGTCTGAAACACCGTCCGTAACCAACAATATCATATCGCCGTCTTGAAGTTGAGTTCTTGCTACCGAAGGCTTTAAGTCGTCAATAATGCCAAGTGGTAGGGAATTGCCTTCAACTATTTTAATGCCGTTTTTATTTATGATAAACCCGTATGGTGCGCCGTACTTAATAAAATCAACGTAGCACTCGTTAAGGTCAATAACGGAAACGTCAAGCGCAGTAAAAGAATCTTCGCTGTTTACGGCAAGTAATTTATTTACGGTGTTTAGAATAATTTGACTATTCAGTCCTGCTTTATAAAAACTTTCAATAAGCGATAGGGCAACTGAAGAAATGTTTTGCGCTTGTTCGCCACTACCCATACCGTCGGAAAGTGCAAATAAAAATCTATCGTCGGCAATGCGCGTTGCAGAGTGGGTATCGCCACTAACGGTAGAGCCGTCCTTTTTAAGCCGTGAAATGCCGTAAGCAACGTCGTAAATAGACGCAATCTTAAAGGTTAAATAACATTTTCTTTCGTTAATAAACGTTTTCGTTTGCAAGTAAAACTCTTTTCCTATTATTTTTTTAATTACTGCTAATAATTTTTCGGTGGAAAATTCTTTCATGTTTATAATCATGCTCAAAGTAAGTCTATCTGTATCACCGTAAACTAAAAGTTCGCTGACTAAAAAGCCTGCTTTAGATAACCCGTCGCTTAAAATTCTTTCGGTTTTACTGTTGTATGTTAGTTGCGTACCACTTTCTAACGCAAGTGAACTTAAAATTTCTGCAACGCCTTTTACTTCACTTGCAAGAAGATTTCTACCTTCGGTAACGTTTTGTTTTTCAATAAGATAACTTCTGTAATCGGCAAGTAAACGGTTAATATTATATAATATATTGTTTGGGCGCGCGCACGTATCACTTAATTTTCTTGGTGTGTCAATAAGTGAAAGTTTACCTTTTGCAAAACCTATATCAGTCATTTCGCTCAAAGCCTGTTTTATAATTTTTTCATTAAGTTTACATTTTTCGTAGCGGTCGCACTCTTTGCAAACGCAATCGTAAACTTGTTTTTCAATAGCACGCTTAGCCTTGTCTTTGGTTAGTTCGGCTTTCTTGAAGGAGTTATACGCGCCTGCCATTTCCATAAATACGCCAGAAAGGTCGTAAAGCCTACC
>JAZSJY010000087.1:0-2669 GCA_045534565.1 Christensenellaceae bacterium
AACGTTTCCGTCAAAGATTTATGCACAAACTCGTATATTTCCCCACAAATAACGACGGTATGTTCAGTTGCGTTGGTTGTGGTAGATGCGTAAGCAAGTGCCCGATTTCAATGAATATCGTTAAAGTAATGAAAACGCTAGGGGGTAAAGAAAATGACTAACGTAAAAGAACCTTTAATTCCTGCAGTATGTGTTGTAACCGATATAAGACAAGATACGCCAGACGTTAAAACTTTCCGTGTTTTAACGCCAGACGGTCAAAAACCATTTATCCATAAACCAGGTCAATGCGCAATGATTTCTATGCCGGGCGTTGGCGAAGCGTTGTTCTCAATAACTTCTTCACCAACTAATAAAGACTACATAGAATTTTCAATCAAAAAATGTGGTTGCGTAACCGAATGGATACACGGTATTGAAGTAGGTCAACAAATAACCGTTCGCGGTCCGTACGGAAACGGTTTCCCCGTAGACACGGCGTTTAAGGGACAAGATATGCTCTTTATCGCAGGTGGTATCGGTCTCGCGCCCGTGCGTTCAGTAATAAATTACGTGCGCGATAACAGAGATCAGTACGGCAAAGTTGATATCGTTTACGGCTCAAGAAGTAAAGACGATTTAGTTCACTATCAAGAAATAATTAACGAATGGATGACTGACGATTCAATCAACGTTCACTTAACCATAGACCGTGAACAACCCGGTTGGGACGGTCACGTAGGGTTCGTCCCAACGTACGTAAAAGAACTTGGCTTTGAGCCCAACAAAACGGCAGTTCTTTGCGGTCCGCCTATTATGATTAAATTCACACTTCAAGGGTTAGGCGACCTTGGTTTTAACAAAGAACAAGTATACACTACCTTAGAACTTCGTATGAAGTGCGCTATCGGTAAGTGCGGTCGTTGTAACGTAGGTTCAAAATACGTATGTAAAGACGGCCCCGTATTTAGAATGGATCAGTTAGATCAACTTCCAGACGAGTATTAATAATAGGAGAAACAAAATGGAAAACAAAGTAAACGTTTATTTTTTCGGTAAAAAATACGAGGTACCCGAAAGCCTTACCATTATGAAGGCTATGGAATATGCGGGTTATCAATTAGTACGTGGTTGCGGTTGCCGTAACGGTTTCTGTGGCGCGTGCTCAACCATTTACCGTATCAAAGGTGACAGGGAATTAAAGGCTTGTCTTGCTTGCCAACAAAAAGTTGAAAACGATATGTACGTTGCAACGCTTCCTTTCTTCCCACTCGTAAAACAAGTATACGATATTGAAAAGGTTAAACCTTCTGAACAAATTATGATGCAACTCTATCCTGAAATTTACGCTTGTATCGGCTGTAACGCTTGTACGAAGAGTTGTACTCAAGGTCTTAACGTTATGCAATACATTGCATACGCTCAAAGGGGCGATTTTGCAAACTGCGCAGAAGAATCTTTTGACTGCGTAATGTGTGGCGTATGTTCATCACGTTGTCCCGCAGGCATATCACATCCACAAGTAGCAGAACTTTCACGCCGTATTTACGGTAAGTTCCTTGCGCCAGAATCACAACACCTTTTAGATAGGGTTAAAGAAATTGACGAAGGTAAATATAAAGAAGTTATTGAACAATTGATGAATAAGCCTATTGAAGAACTCAAAGAACTCTACAACAATAGAGAAATTGAAAAGTAAGGGAGAGTAAATATGTATAACTATACACAAGAACAGTTAGAATCCATGAAGAAGGTCGAAGCGACCAGAGAAGAAAGACTTAAAAATCTTTTCGCAAGAATGAGCGCTGATGAAAAGCAAGCAGTTCTTAAAGAAAACCATCCCGACTACATAGACTCTGCCTACGAAGAATTAAAGGTTGGTCCTAACAAGGGCGGTAAAGTTTTACACGAACTTGCAGATTTACTTCAAGGTAAATCAAGGGTTCTTGATAAAGAAATTGACCTTGAAAACCCCGATTACGACGTTGACGTTTTAGTTATCGGTGGTGGTGGCGCAGGTTCATCTGCAGCAATTGAAGCAGATAACGCAGGCGCAAAAGTTATGATGGTAACGAAACTTCGTATAGGTGACGCTAACACCATGATGGCTGAAGGTGGTATTCAAGCGGCTGATAAACCTAACGATAGTCCTGCAATTCACTACCTTGACGCTTTCGGTGGCGGTCACTTTGCGGCTAAACACGAACTTTTATACAAATTAGTTAACGACGCACCCGATTGTATCAAATGGCTTAACGAACTTGGCGTTATGTTTGATAAAGATGCAGACGGTACTATGATTACTACCCACGGTGGTGGTACTTCAAGAAAACGTATGCACGCTTGTAAAGACTATTCAGGCGCAGAAATAATGAGAACGCTTCGTGACGAAGTATTGAACAGGGGTATCCCCGTTGTTGACTTCACCGCAGCAATTGAAATTATTAAAGACGTTGAAGGCAAAGCGGCAGGCGCAGTATTAATGAATATGGAAACCAAAGACCTTTACGTTGCGAAAGCAAAAACCGTTATTATTGCAACGGGTGGCGCAGGTAGACTTCACTACCAAGGTTTCCCGACTTCTAACCACTACGGCGCAACGGCTGACGGTTTGGTTTTAGGTTATAGAGCAGGCGCAAAACTTCTCTATGCCGACACCCTTCAATATCACCCCACAGGCGTTGCTGAAC
>JAZSJY010000146.1:0-5879 GCA_045534565.1 Christensenellaceae bacterium
TATCTAACCCCTTAAATAGTGCTAGCGACAGCAAAAGTGGGTCAAGCGTCACGCTTGCCAAAGGCGAATATAACTTTGCGAAAGCAAAATATAACTAGAAAGTGGGTGAAGCGTCACGCTTGCGATAGCAAAATATAATAAAAAACAAAATAGGGAGAAGTTTTATGAACTTTTTTGAAAATCCAGACTGGTTTGGTAGGACAGGTCCATTTGCTTACAATCTTGAATATATTATATTTATAGTTTTAGCAATTGCTTTTGCTATTGTTTTTCCTATTTTACTTAGGAAAAAAGACAAAAAAGTTATAAAAAGAATTTTAATAATTTTGTGGGTAGTAGCAGTGTTTTTAGACCTATTAAAATACGGCTATAGTTTAATAAACAACATAGTAGACGATACTTTGTCATTAGCAACGTTAGACGTTCCACTTTGGACTTGTAGTATGTTCTTGTATTTAATGCCTATAGCTTTATTCTGTAAAAACGAAAAGGTAAAAAGGGCATGTGCCGCATTTATTTGCACAATTTCATTTTTTGCTGGATTAGTTAACTTTGCTATACCTTGTGATGAATCTCTATTTTCTTTTTTAGGATTACATAAAACGGTATTCCATTATATACTAATGCTAACCCCTGCCGTTATGTTAGGAACGGGGTATATAAAACTAAAACTTAAAGACCTTCTTCCTGTAATGATAGTACTCATAGTCTTTGCTATTCCCGTGTATGTTTTCAACGCAATTACAAAGCAAGACTATATGTTTACTTACGATGGAAGCTGGCTTCCGATAGATGTTTCTTTTATATCTATCAAACCACTTTATACTTTACTTGTTTTAATCGTTTACGCACTTCTTGCGTTAATGGTTATAGGTATAGATATAGGTGTAAGAAAATTGTGTGCGAAAAAACCTAAAAAATAGGAATTTTTATGAACGATTTTGTAAGATTTTTTGCCGTAGAAGACTGGTTTAATAGACCTGGTCCTTACGGATTTAATTTGGAAAGAATACTTTTGGTTTTGCTTTGCATATTTTTGTTAGTATTTATTCCAATTAAACTTAAAAATAAAGGAAAAACCACAAAAAAAGTCTTGATATTTTTTTGGCTTTTTGCCGTTAGTATAGATTTAGTAAAGTACATCTTTTATAATGCATACGTTGTCGTTAATAATTTAGGATTTGACAAAACGGAACTGCCATTATGGACTTGCTCTATTTACATGTTTGTAATGCCGTTAAGCATATTATGCAAAAATGGAAGGGTGAAAAGTGCTTGTGACGGTTTTATTTGTTCAATATCCATGATAGGTGGGTTTATCAATTTTTTATTCCCAAGCGAATCGCTATTTTCCTTTTTAGGGCTACATACTTTTGTATATCACTTCATATTGTTGATAACCCCTATCATAATGCTTGTTAGTGGATACTATAAACCAAAGTTTAAAGACTTTTTAGGTGCGGTTTTGATATTTATAATTTACGCAATACCTGTGTTTATATTTGACAATATTTTTAATCAAGACTATATGTTTATATATGATGGTAGTTGGTTTGGGCCATTAGCAGATTTTGCAGCGTTAATGCCACATAAACTTATATGGACTTTTGTTTGTGTAATAGGGCATGCAATTGTTGCAATTTTAATGATTTATATTGAAAGTAAACTGTTAAATAGAACTAAAAAACACGATAAAAACAAAATTTAATTTTTTAGTTAAAACAACAAAAAAACGGCTTGCAAGTGCAAGCCGTTTTGTGTTTTTACTTTTATTAAACGTTAAATCTAAAAAGAACTACGTCGCTATCTTTTATAATGTATTTTTTACCTTCAGAGCGTACTTTGCCTTTTTCTTTTGCGGCGTTGAAAGAGCCTAATTCCACCAAAGTATCGTAGTCAACAATTTCCGCACGGATAAACCCTTTTTCAAAGTCGCTGTGAATTTTACCTGCCGCTTGAGGCGCTTTAGTGCCTTTTTCAATGGTCCATGCACGAACTTCTTTTTCGCCTGCCGTAAGGTAACTTATTAAACCTAAAAGGCGGTAAGAAGTTTTTACTAATCTATCAAGACCACTTTCGGTAAGCCCGAATTCTTCAAGAAAGATTGCTTGTTCGTCTGGCTCTAACATAGAAAGTTCTTCTTCAGTTTTAGCGCAAATTACCATATATTCGGAATTTTCTGATTTTGCAAATTCAATAACTTTTTGAACAAGGGGAAGGGAACTTTCGTCTTTACCCATATCTTTTTCGCCGATATTAGCCGTATAGATAACGGGTTTTGCAGTTAAAAGGAAAAGAGTTTTTAAGTATTCTTTTTCTTCTTCGTTTACGTCAAGCGTTCTTGCAGGTTTAAGGTCGTTTAAGTGGTCGTAAAGCCTTTGCAAAAACTCTGCCTCAATCTTGTATTTTTTATCGCCCGTCTTTGTCATGCTAATCGCTTTGTCAAGGCGTTTTTTAACCGATTCGGTATCAGCGAAAACAAGTTCTAAATTTATAGTTTCAATATCGCTTAAAGGGTCTATAACGCTATCAACGTGGGTGATATTTTCGTCTTCAAAGCATCTAACTACGTGAACTATTGCGTCAGTTTCACGGATATTTGCTAAAAACTTATTGCCTAAACCTTCGCCCTTACTTGCGCCTTTAACAAGTCCTGCAATGTCAACGAATTCAACTACTGCGGGGGTTATTTTTTTAGTGTTGTAAAGTTTACCTAAAACTTCAAGGCGTTCGTCTGGAACGGCAACTATGCCCACGTTTGGTTCAATCGTACAAAAGGGGTAATTAGCGCACTCTGCGCCTGCGTGCGTTATGGCGTTAAAAAGTGTTGATTTACCTACGTTGGGAAGACCCACTACTCCTAATTTCATTTGATATCTCCGTTAA
Organism: Christensenellaceae bacterium; assembly: GCA_045534565.1. Classification (GTDB taxonomy): domain Bacteria; phylum Bacillota; class Clostridia; order Christensenellales; family Borkfalkiaceae; genus UBA1259. The sequence continues at coordinate 2,887 of JAZSJY010000146.1, forward strand.
ATAATTCTACCTTGTGATTATAACGCAAATTAAAGAAAATTACAAGTTTTTAACTTGCTTTTTTGTTAAATTATATGGTAATATATTACCATACGGAGATTTTTTATGGATTACAAAAAGATTATTGCAGAAAAATTGAATATTGAAGGGGTTAGTGCAGAACAACTTTATTCTTTTATTGAAATACCCCCGAATAACGATATGGGCGATTTTGCTTTGCCTTGTTTTAAGCTTGCAAAGGTTATGCGTATGCCACCCGTTAAGATTGCTGAAAATTTGGCGTCGGCTTTTGCACCCGATAGATTCGTTAAAGAGTGCGTTGCAGTAAACGGGTATCTTAATTTTAAAATTAACCGTGATGGTTTTGCAAGTGACGTTTTGACTGAAATTCTTGATAAGGAAGAAAAATTCGGCTCAAGCGATATGGGGAACGGCAAGACTATTTGTATTGACTATTCTTCAATTAACATTGCAAAGCCTTTCCATATAGGGCATTTAAGCACCACCGTTATAGGTAGCGCGCTTTGTAAAATTTTTAGATTTTTAGGGTATAAAGTAGTTGGTATAAATCACCTTGGCGATTACGGTACGCAATTTGGTAAACTTATAGTTGCTTTTAAGAAGTGGAGTAGTTTTGAAGCAGTTGAAAAAGACCGCCTTAAAGAACTTACCCGTATATACGTAATGTATCACGACGAAGCAAAACTTCATCCCGAAATGGACGACGAAGCAAGGCGTTACTTTAAGCTTATTGAAGACGGCGACGCAGAGAGTAATAAACTTTTTGAACTCTTCAAAAAAATCACCCTTGAAGAAGTTGATAAAATTTACAAGTTGTTAAACGTTGAATTTGATTCTTACGCAGGCGAAAGTTTTTATAACGATAAAATGGCGCCCGTGGTTGACGAGCTGAAAGAAAAAGGTTTACTTAAAATTTCAGACGGCGCTTCAATCGTTGATTTAGAAGAATATAATATGCCACCGTGCCTTATCTTAAAGTCAGACGGCTCTTCTTTGTACGCTACGCGTGATATGGCGGCGGCTGTTTATAGAAAGAACACTTACAATTTTGATAAGTGCTTATACGTTGTTGCATACCAACAAAACTTACACTTTAAGCAATTCTTTAAGGTGCTTGAACTTATGGGTAAGGACTGGGCTAAAGATTTAGTTCACGTTGCTTACGGTATGGTTAGTTTGGAAAGTGGCTCAATGAGTACGAGAGCAGGTAAGGTTGTGCTTTTAGAAGACGTGCTTAAAACCACTATTGATAAAGCGTATAAGGTTATTGAAGAAAAGAACCCAAGCCTTAACGATAAAGAAAAAATTGCAAAGGCAGTTGGTACGGGCGCAGTTATTTTCGGTGCGCTATGTAATAACAAAATTAAAGATATCGTCTTTAGTTACGATAGAGTTTTAAGTTTTGAAGGGGAAACTTGCCCTTACGTTCAATACACGGTTGCGCGTTGTAACAGCGTAATTGCCAAGTGTGGCGAATTAACTGAATTTGATTGCTTAAATATGAACGAACAAGAATACGGCGTTATTTCAGCGCTCGGTAAATTTAAGGAAATCGTTAAGATGGCGGCGGAAAAGTACGAACCTTCTTACGTTACCCGCTACGCTATTGACCTTGCAACAGCCTTTAATAAATTCTATATGGATTGCAAAATTGCCGTTGAAGACGAAAAGGTTAAAAATTTCCGTTTGGCAATAACAAAAGCCGTTAAAATTACTTTGACTAACGCACTTACTTTACTCGGTATTGAAACCGTTGAACAAATGTAATATGAACAAGACTGTTATTTTTGATTTAGACGGCACTCTTTTAGATACGCTGACTGATATACACGAACAAATGAATCTCGCCTTAAAGCATTTCGGTTACCCCGAAAGAAATTATAAAGAAATGCGCGCTTTTATAGGCAACGGGGCAAGAAAGTTGGTAGAGCGTAGTTTTGGCGATTTAACTGAAGAAACGTTGCCTGATAAACTTAATTACTACAACAAAATTTATACTGCTTGCGGAAGTCCTAAAACGGGGCTTTACCAAGGTATTGACAAAGTGCTTGTCAATCTTAAAGAGCGTGGCTTTAAGCTTGCAATTTTAACTAATAAACCGCAAATGACCACGGACGACGTATATAAAACCTATCTTGAAAAATTTGGGTTTGATAAAGTGGTTGGGCAAAGTGGAACTGTTAAATGTAAGCCGGATAAAACGGCTACTTTAAAAATTTTGCAAGAACTTGATACCTTGCCTGAAAACGCTTATTTTGTAGGCGACGGGGAAACGGATATTATTACCGCTAAAAACGCAGGAATAAAAAGTATTGCGGTACTTTGGGGATATCGCGATAAAGAGCAGTTAGTTGAAGCAGGCGCAACGACGTTTGCAACTTCCCCCCAAGATTTAATTTCTTTAATTATTTAAGCCGTTTGGCGAATTTTCATTTTATTAAAATCAAATATATTTGCAAGGAGTAGAATTTTGAACAAAATCTATAATACTGCAATTATCGGTGGAGGCGCGTCCGGGTTAATCTCGGGCGTGGAACTCACGCGCGGTAAAAACGCTTTAAGTGGTGAAGAAGTAATCATTTTAGAGCGTAACGATAGGGTTGGTAAAAAACTTATTGCTACGGGTAACGGGCAAGGTAACCTTACCAACGCAAACCTTTCGGGTGAGTTTTTCCACGGCGATAGGGCGTTTGTAAACGCTTTTTTAGAACACGCAAAAATAATAAATTTGCCTAAATATCTTGAAGATTTAGGTATTCCGTTATGTTTTGATAGTCAAGGTAGGGGATATCCACTTTCAAAACAAGCAAGCGCCGTGCTTGACGCTATACGCGCGTTTTTGTTGAGTAAGGGCGTTAAAGAGCAAACGGGCGTTACCGTAGAGCGCATAGAAAAAAGTAAAGGTTTTTTTACTATTTATACCGATGAAAAAGAATATTTTGCTAAACACGTCATTTTATCTACGGGTGGTA
>JAZSJY010000039.1:0-2385 GCA_045534565.1 Christensenellaceae bacterium
AAGGGTTCGGCTGTTCGCCGATTAAAGTGGCACGCGAGCTGGGTTCAGAACGTCGTGAGACAGTTCGGTCCCTATCCATCGTGGGCGTAGGATATTTGAGAGGCTTTGTCCCTAGTACGAGAGGACCGGGATGAACGCACCTATTGTGCACCTGTTGTTGTGCCAACAGCATAGCAGGGTAGCGAAGTGCGGACGAGATAAACGCTGAAAGCATCTAAGCGTGAAACTCGCCTCAAGATAAGATATCCCATATCGAAAGATAGTAAGACCCCTTGAAGACAACAAGGTTGATAGGTCAGGTGTGGAAGTGCAGTAATGCATGTAGCTAACTGATACTAATAGGTCGAGGGCTTATTCTCAATAAAATGAGAAGGGCTTTAATAGAGAAAAACTTAGAAAAAACAAAGAATTTAGAAAAAACGCCAACTTTTAAACGTGACACTATGTAATTGTAAATCTACGGAAAGAAAAAAACAAAGTATATTATCTTGCGAGAGCAAGTTATATAACCATTGCGGTGACGATAGCGTTGAGGATCCACCTGTTCTCATTCCGAACACAGAAGTTAAGCTCAATCGTGCTGAAAGTACTTGGCTGGACACGGCCTGGGAGGATAGGGAGTTGCCGCATTTCATTTTATAAAAACCACGATAAAATCGTGGTTTTTTGATTTTTTAATTTTTAATTAAATTTGATTTTTATAATTAGAAAAGTCATTATTATCAATAGTTAAAAATAATTTTAAAACAAAAAAAGTATAAAAATTTTTTAATTAGAAATACTTTATATAACCCTAAATTTTAGTACATAGGGGGTTATATGAATAAAGTAATTATTTGTGGTGTTGACACTTCAAGTTTACCGAAATTAACACAAGAAGAAAGTTTATTATTATTAAATCAAATAAAAAATGGTGATGAAAACGCAAAAAACAAATTTATAATATCTAACGTAAGGCTCGTATTGTCTATAATAAAGAGATTTTCTAATAGTAAAGTGAGTTATGACGATATGTTCCAAGCGGGCTGTGTCGGTTTAATTAAAGCAACCGATAATTTTGACCTAAAATATGGAGTTATGTTTTCAACGTACGCCGTCCCTTTAATTCTTGGCGAAGTAAAAAGAGTTTTGAGAGGAAATAGCGGAATTAGAGTGTCAAGGTCGATACGAGATACAGCGTATAACGTATTAAAAACAAGAAGTGAACTTGAAAAGCAAGAAGATAAAGTTACAAGTTCGTTAATTGCTGAAAAATTAAATATTGCCGAAAGTGAAGTGGTTTATGCTCTTGACGCTATTAGTGACACCGTTTCGTTATACGAGCCCGTATATAATAAAGAGGGCGAAGAACTACTGCTTATGGATAGAATTGAGGACGGAAGTGAAAACGATGATAAATGGACGGAAAATTTCGCTCTTAAAACAGCGTTAGATAAACTTAACGATAGAGAAAAGAAGATTATTTATATGCGATATTATGAAGGAAAAACACAAACGGAAATATCAAGTAGTATAGGTTTATCTCAAGCGCAAGTAAGTCGTATAGAAAAAAACGCCTTAAAATTGTTAAAAAATAAAATTTCTTAATTTAATATTTTATAAAAAGTGTATAATTTTAATAGTTGCTAACAGTTGTTGGCAACTATTTTTATTGCAATTTAATTTTACTTTTGTTATAATTTTTAGTATGAAGGAATATTCATTTAGCGTTAGCGAAAAATTTAATAATTATAGCGCGTATAACTTTTTAATAGAAAACGGAATTTCAAAAGAAATTATACAAAAAGTTAAAGTGGGTGGTATAAGCGTTAATAATACGTTATTAACTAATATCAATAATACTTTAAAAAGTGGAGATATAGTTAGAATAACGCTTCCTATTGATAAAAATAACAAGTACGTTTTACCTATAAAAACACCTATAAAAATTTTGTATGAAGATGATTATATGCTTGCTGTTTATAAGGAAAAAAGCGTTTTAACTCATACGTCTAAATACAACCAAACACCTTCAATAGATAGTATGGTGTGCGGATATTTTTTACCTAATAGTTTTGTTTTTAGAGCGGTAAATAGATTAGATAAAGACACTCAAGGAATAGTTTTAATAGCAAAAGATATGATAAGTGCAAGTTTTTTAGGCGAGTGTAATAAAAGGGGTGAAATTAAAAAAACGTACACGGCAATTGTCGTTGGCAATTTTAAAGAAAAACACTTTTTTATTGAAAAGCCTATTAAACGGCAAAGTGAAAATAGCATTAAAAGAATATGTTCGCTTGATGGAAAGTACGCTAAAACGGAGTGTGTAGTTAAAGAAAAACTTGATAATAACCTAACCAAACTTGAAGTTATACTTCATACGGGTAGAACGCATCAAATAAGAGT
>JAZSJY010000051.1:0-5148 GCA_045534565.1 Christensenellaceae bacterium
TTTTAGTTTAGAGTTATGATGCAACTTCGTTGCAGTTATAAGTTTGCTATTGCAAACGTTATAATATAATTGCTCAACCAACAACTTGCCTATAAGGGCAATTATAGTTTTAGCGTGTTTCCCTTGGTGGAAAACACGCTAAATCGCCGTGCGTTTTTATTCAAAATAGCCTTTGTATTTTACGCTTAACGTTCCCGATGGGAAAAGGTGCTTGTATAGTTCAATAAAATAGTCGTCCGTCATACTAGCAATGTAATCAACCACTATCAAGTTCTTTTCTGTTTCTTGGTAGGGTATCGGTCTATTTTTTGCGTAATAAGGGGCGTTAAGGTAATCTATATGGTGGGTAAATATGGGGGAAGAAAGGTCGTTATTTTTTAAGTCTAAAAGCAATTTTTTATAAATTTCTTCCATCATTGAAAATATAACTTGGTCGTCTTTTTTAACTTCCCTTAATTTATAAATATTATCGTAATTATCTTTTTTACATTTTTTAAGCGCTTCAAAATGCAACTTATCCATTTTAATATAGTTTTTGCCGTAACTGTTTTCAATTACGTTCACTATAAGGTTATTTACTATTTCTGCGTTTATCGTCCCTATGCCGTAATCGGTAAAGCCTTTAATTTCAGGGTTGTATTTTTCAGCGTCGTGTCTATCTTTGCCAAGGTAAGCAATAATATCTGAAATTCGCATAACGCAACCTTCTAAAGTAGACGGTGTTAACTTTAACACGGCGGTTCGGTCGGTATAGCAAGCGTCAATATTTTTATCAAATTCTTCAAAAGAAGTTAGGGGGATAGGCGCGTATTTTTCAAGTTCAAGTTCGCCGTTATGACAGGCAATTCCGTCAAGCGTTTGCAAGGAAATATTAAGCGCAAAAATTTTATCAAGCACCCTAACCGAGTGTATATTATGGCTAAAACGCAACCCTGTATTTTCACTATAAATCTTATCTAAAAAATCTTCGCCCGTGTGCCCGAACGGTGTGTGACCTATATCGTGCCCCAAAGAAATTGCTTCTATTAAATCAACGTTTAGGTTTAAGGCTTTGCCGATAGTTCTTGCAATGCGTGAAACTAACTGAACGTGTAAACTACGGTGGGCGATATCGTCGTTTTTATGCAGAGAAAAGACTTGCGTTTTATCAGCGTAACGGTTATAATATGGGCAGTTGATAATTTTGTCCACGTCACGAACGAACGCCGTACGCCAAACGGTAGCATCGTCGTGCGGGTTATTTTTTCTGCGAATAACTTTACTTTCGTCAAACGCAACTTTGTTGTAGGTGTTATTTTCTTTTTCGCTTTGCATTAAAAGGCAAAGTTCTTTTGATAAAACTTCGTAATTACTCATAAAAATATTATATCATAAATTTTTACATTTTGTCAATAGAGGAATTGACAAGCGGGCGTTTAATAAAGTATTATATAACTATGTTAAAAGCAGTTATCATTGATATAGATAATACTTTAATTGATTTTCACAAATGCGCTCATTTTGCCGTGCAAAAGGCTTTTTTAAGACACGGACTAAACTTTAACGACGGCGTTATGGAAACTTTTATAACCATTAACGACGGTTTGTGGCTACAAGTTGAGCGTGGCGAAATTGATAGAGAAACACTTTGGAAAATTAGGTTCAAAAAGATTTTAAGCGCACTAAACGTCACTTATAGTGAGCCCGAATTAGTGGAAAAAGATTTTCGCACAATATTATTTGATACGGCAATCGCCGTTGACGGCGCTAAAGAGTTGTTAAGGTATTTAAAGGGAAAATACAAAGTATACGCAGGCAGTAACGCCATATATGACCAACAAATAAATAGGCTTAAACTTTGCAATTTGTTAGAGTATTTTGACGGGGTTTTCGTTTCGGAAAAGTTAGGTTATCAAAAGCCGACCAAAGAATTTTTTGACGCGTGTTTCAGTCAAATGAATGGCGTTAGTAAAGACCAAGTGGTTATGATAGGCGATTCAATTACGGCAGATATAAAGGGCGGTAAAGAATACGGGCTTACGACCGTTTGGTACGACTATAAAAAATCTGGCGTAAAATGTGAGTTTGCCGATTATACGGTGGAAAGTTTGATGCAGATTAAAGATATTTTATGAGGTGAATTATGAGAAAAATTTCTACTAAAAAATTAGTTGTATGCGCGTTGCTTATGGCGTTAACCACCGTTGCGACTTTGGTTATTCAAATACCTATAACGGTGGTTGGTGGATACATAAATTTAGGCGACGTGTTCGTTATTTTGGGTTCTTTAATGTTAGGACCTATTTACGGTGGAATATCTGCAGGTGTTGGGTCAATGATTGCAGATTTAATATCGGGTTACGCAATTTACGCGCCTGCAACGTTAATAATTAAAGGGCTTATGGCAGTCGTTGCGTCACTTATTCACATAGGACTAAAAAAATTTATTAAGCCGACTATACCCTGTGCGATAATAGGTGGATTAGTTGCAGAAATTTTAATGGTTTTAGGTTACTTTTTCTACGAAAGCGTAGTGTTAGGTTTTGGGCTAACGGCAAGTGCATCTATGCTATTTAACCTTATTCAAGGTGGCGTTGGTTTGGCGCTTGGCGTGTTTATTTATTCAGCACTTTATTTAACGGGCGTTATAAAAAAGTTTGATGCGCAAGGTGAGCCTAAAGGTAAGAACCATAAGGTTATAGATAATAAAAAATAAATGATTAAACCGAGCGTTGACAAGCGTTCGGTTTTTTGTTATACTAAATAAGTATGGAAAATTATAAAACTCAATTAGAAAAAAACGGTGTAATAGCCTTTGTCCCGGGTGGGAATAGTATGTGGCCTACCTTAAAAAATCGTGGGCAATCGGTGATAATAGTTAAAAAAGAGCAAAAATTAAAGGCGTTAGACGTGGCGTTTTATCAGCGTGCGGACGGAACTTTCGTTTTGCATAGGGTAATAAAGGTTACCGATTTTGGCTATTATATGCTTGGGGATAGCCAAGTTAACCCAGAAAAAGTGGAAGAAGAACAAGTTTTCGGTGTAATGCAAGGGTTTTATAGTGGTAAAAAATATATTGAGTGTACTGACGAAAAGTATATAGAAAGTGTAAAGAAATGGTATAGCAACCCAAAAAGGCGTAAAAGAAAGTTAAAGTTTTTCTATTTGCGCGTTGGAATCAAAAGACGACTTAAAAAACTATTTTGTAAAGGTAAATAAGATGTACGATTTAGAACTTTTAGGCAAAAGGGCAAAGGTAGCAAGCGCAACTTTAAACACGCTTGACGAAAAGGTTAAAAACGACGCCCTTAAAGCAGTTGCGAACAAACTGCGTGAAAAGGCAAATTTCCTTATTGAAGAAAACGCTTTTGATATAAAAAACGCAATAGATAAGGGGATAAGCCCTGCGTTCATAGACCGTTTAACGCTAAACGAAAAGGTTATTGAAGGCATGGCAGTCGGCATAGAGCAAGTTGCAGAACTTTCTAGTCCGTTAGGTCAAGTTTTATATTCGTATGAAAATAAAGAGCAAGGCATATCGGTTGAAAAAAGGGCAGTACCTTTCGGGGTGGTTGGGATAATATACGAATCACGCCCCAACGTAACGGCAGATGCTTTTGCGTTGTGTTTTAAGACTTCAAACGCCGTGATATTAAAGGGTGGTAGCGATTCGCTTCGTTCAAACGTGGCGGTGGTAAGCGTAATAAAAAGCGCGCTAAAAGAGTGCAATATCACAACCGACGCCGTTAACGTTATTGAAGACACTTCAAGGGAAACTGCAACAAGGTTTATGAAACTGAATAAATACGTTGACTTGCTTATTCCACGTGGGGGTGCGTCGCTAATACGTTCAGCCGTTGAAAATTCAACCATACCAATTATAGAAACGGGCACGGGCAACTGCCACGTATACGTTGATAAATTTGCCGATACCGATATGGCGGCACAAGTAATATTTAACGCAAAAACGCAAAGGTATAGCGTATGTAACGCCTGTGAATCTTTAGTTATTCATAGCGATATTTTAAGCGAAAGTTTAATAAAAATTGCAGAAAAATTAAAAGAAAAACAAGTGGAAATACGCGCAGACGAAAGGGCGTATAGCGTGCTTAAAGGCTATCCGTATTTAAAAGTGGCAACGGAAGAAGATTTTTATACTGAATACGGTGGCGCAATAATTTCAGTTAAAACGGTTGACAGTTTGATTGAAGCGATAGACCATATAAACGAACATTGCACGCACCACTCTGAAAGTATAATTACTAGCGATAGTGAGCGTGCGAAAATCTTTATGAACGCCATAGATTCATCTTCAGTTTATCACAATGCGTCAACCCGTTTTACTGACGGATTCGTGTTCGGTTTAGGTGCAGAAATAGGCATAAGCACACAAAAATTACACGCCCGTGGACCTATGGGCTTAAATGCGTTAGTTACCACAAAGTATTATATTTTAGGTAACGGCGCGGTTAGAAAATAGAATAGATTAAATTTTTAAGAACCTTGATTTTTTTAGTCAAGGTTTTCGTTTTTTTGATTGTTTTGAGCGTTTTGACTATGTTTTTGTGAGCATTATGTCAAATAGTAATCAAAAATAATAATAGCTATTGACAAAAACAAAATAAGCATTATATAATTTTCCTATATTGTTTATGAGCGTGCGTATACACGTGCGTGAGAAATTTTTCACAAGGATATCCTTGTTTGCTTTACCCCTAGTAAAGCAAATTTAATCTTGTTGGTAATAAGCCCGAAAGGGAAATTATAAAAAACTTTTTATAAGGAGAGAAACATGAAAAGACAGTACAATGAAGCGCCCAGAATAGAAATCGTTGAAACGTGCTTTACTGAAGACGTATTGACTACTTCTGTTTTCGGCTCTGACAACGTAAAAGGTTGGGACAACAGTTGGTTCTCTGAAGGGGGGGATTTCTAATGACTAAACGCATTAAAATTTTCCTTGTTAGCGCCGTTATATGTTTAATGGCAATGGCAACTGTATTCACAACGCTTAACGCAAACACGGCTAATGCAAGCCAAAAGACGCTTACGGGTACCAAGACGCAAGCTGAAGTAACTGCAGAAGTAGATTTATCAACCTTCGCAGTTTTAGATAGCGCGTCAATAAGAACTGAAAGCCCAAAAGGTATAAGGTTTTTAACTACGGTA
>JAZSJY010000127.1:0-3888 GCA_045534565.1 Christensenellaceae bacterium
TTGGCCTCCGACTTGTTGAAAACGGCGTAGTTATGCTTAAAAACTTGCTTGACGACAACACCGTAAAAGGCGACGTTATAGTTTGCAACATTATGGCAGAAGTTTTAATAGCGTTTGCTAATTACATAGGCGCAAACTTGCTTAAAAAGGGCGTAATAATATTAAGTGGTATTTTAGTTGAAAGGTTACCTGCCGTAAGAAAAGCTTATCTTGACGCAGGGTTTACTTTTATAGAAGAAAAAGTTAAAGGCGAATGGTCGGCGCTCGTAATGGGCGTGGGGCAAAACAAGTGAAAGCGGTAGTGTTTACTCTCGGCTGTAAGGTCAACGAGTGTGAAAGTGATTCGCTTATAGCAGGGCTTAAAAAACGTGGCTACGAAGTTAGCGACAAGTTGGTTTACGCCGATTTATACGTTGTGAACACTTGCGCCGTAACGTTAGAAGCCGAAAAGAAATCACGCCAAACGGCAAGCAGAATAAAAAAGTTAAACCCAAACGCAAAGATAATATTTACGGGGTGCGCGGTTGAAAAGAATCCAAAGCCGTTTATAGAAAAATCAAGTGATTATTTAGTGACGGGCGTGTTTAATAAAAAGGCAATATTAGATATGCTTGACGATAACGGCGTCAAAATGAGTCCGCCGTGTACTACTTTTGAAGAACTTGATAGGGTAGATACTTTAAGAACTCGCTCTTACGTAAAAGTTCAAGACGGTTGTAATAATTTTTGTAGTTATTGTATAATACCATATTTACGTGGCAGGTCGCGTTCAAGAAGTCCCGAAAGTATATTAGGTGAAATAAACGCATTGTCACCCAAAGAAACGGTAATAAACGGCATCAATCTTTCGGCTTACGATTATAACGGAACGGGGCTAAAAGGGCTTATTGAAAAACTTTGTGATTGCGATACCCGTATAAGATTAGGTTCGCTTGAAGTCAACGTTATTGACGACGAGTTTTTAACTGCGTTAAAGGGATTAAAGAATTTTGCACCGCATTTTCATTTATCCTTGCAATCGGGTTCAAACGCAGTTTTGAAAAAAATGAATCGTCACTATACCCGTGAAGAGTATTTGGAAAAGGTTAATTTAATAAGAAAGTACTTTAATAACGCAGGTATAACTACCGATATAATAGTTGGTTTTCCAACTGAAACAGAACAAGACTTTTTAGATACTATTGATCTCGTTGAAAAGGTAAGGTTTACCGATATTCATCCCTTCCCGTTTAGCGCAAGAAGTGGAACGGTCGCTTATAAAATGAAAGACTTACCGCCTGAAGTTAAAAAGCAAAGGCTAAAAGTGTTGCTTGAAAAGAAAGGGCAATGTAAAAGTCAATTTGTAGAAAATCAAATAGGAAAAGAACTTGATTTTTTATACGAAGAAAGTAAAGAAGGCTATGCCGAAGGGTACACCGAAAACTATTTAAGGGTATACGTAGAAGGTTATAACGGAGAGCATAAAATAACTAAAGTTAAAATAATAGCACCGTATAAAGACGGCGCGTTAGCACAAATAAAGGAGTAATTAATATGGAAAACTGTTTATTTTGTAAAATAATTGCAGGTGAAATTCCCGCAACTAAAATGTATGAAGACGAAAATATGATTATCATTAAAGATATTGACCCAAAGGCAAAAAATCATTTTTTGTGCATACCCAAAAGTCACTTTAAACTTCTTGCAGAAATGGATGATAAGCAAAGTGAAATGGTTAGAAAATGCCTTGCAAAAATTCCAACGCTTGAAAAGGAATTAGAGCTTACCAACGGTTATCGTTTAGTAATAAATCAAGGTGACGACGCAGGTCAAACGGTTTTCCATTTGCACATACATATCCTTTCAGGGCAAAAAATGGGTTGGACGCCTGCTTAAATTAAAAGGGAGTAAACTTAATGAAAAACAGGTTTGAAAATTTTACCGCGCTCATATCAAAACTCGCAAGAAACATTAAGCGTATTAAGGCTGAACAAGTTTTTTCTTTAGGGTTAAAAGGTACGCACGTGTATTACGTATATTACCTATACACTTGCGAAGCGCTTACTGCAAAAGAGTTAAGCGTGCTGTGTGAAGAAGATAAATCGGCAGTATCAAGGACTTTAGAGTTTTTAGAAGAAAACGGATATATCACCTATTCGGTGGGCGAAAACAAAAGGTATAAAGCTAAAGTTATGCTTACGGAAAAAGGCAAAGAAGTAGGCGAAATGATAATGAAAAAGATTGAAAAAGTTTTGGAAATTTCAAGTCAAGGGTTAACGGATAAAGAAAGAGTTATAATGTATAAATCACTTGCCGTAGTATCAAGAAATTTGGAAAAACTTTGCAAAGAATATGAATAATGATAAATAAAACAATGCGGTTTCCGCATTGTTTTTGTTTTTTTAAAACATTGTTGACAGTTGCAACAAAATATGGTATCATAGGATATATATATTTATAATGGGTGTAGGTTTATGTTTAATATTTTGGTCGTTGACGACGATAGAAATATACGCTTTATGATGAAAGAAGTTTTAGAACTAGAAAATTTCACCGTGCATACGGCAACGAACGGTGTAGACGCTTTAGAAACGCTTGCAAAAGAGCATATAGATTTAGTTATCGTAGATATAATGATGCCCAAAATGAACGGATATGAATTCACTAAAGAACTGCGTGAAATGAACGCAGAATTGCCCGTGCTTATGGTTTCAGCAAAACAACTTTCTGAAGATAGAAAAAAAGGGTTTATGGTGGGGATAGACGATTATATGTCTAAGCCGATAGACCCTGAAGAATTATCTTTGCGCGTTAAAGCAATACTTCGTCGCAGTAAGATTGCTTACGAACGCAAGATAATTATAGGGGAAGTCGTTCTTGATTACGACAGTTATACGGTAACGGGGCACGGTCAAACACAAGAATTGCCACAAAAAGAATTTTTGCTTTTATATAAACTTTTATCTTTCCCTGGTAAAATTTTTACTCGTATTCAACTTATGGATGAAATATGGGGAATGGAATGTGATACCAACTGGGAAACGGTTACCGTGCATATCGGTAGGTTGAGAAAACGTTTTGAAGGTTGGGAAGAATTTGAAATAGAAAGCATCAGGGGGCTTGGCTACAAAGCCGTTAAAAAGGTATGAAGAAGAACAAAAAAGACAAAAAAAGTTTTTCTGCAAGGGCAAGGCTAACTTTAGGGTTCGTATTAAGCGCTGCGTTAATATTGCTATCCGCCGTGGGCACTATCTTCTTGGTTGAATTCGCCATAGTATTGCCTGATATTGCGGAAAGGGAAACGTTAGAAAGTTCTTTCCTTTTCTGGATAATAATGTTCCTCGTTGCAAGTATAGTAGTAGGTTTAGCCTTGTATTTAATTTTAGGGCAAGTGGTATTAAAGCCCGTAAACAAGGTTCTTGACGGTATGGAAAGGCTTGCCGACGGTGATTATAAGGTAAGAATAAAACCTGGCAAAATGGACGGAATGAAAGACCTTTCTAAAAGGTTTAATTCTCTTGCGACCGAATTAGAAAATACCGAAATGTTAAGGGCAGATTTCGTCAATAACTTTTCGCACGAATTAAAAACGCCAATCGTATCAATAAACGGTTTGGTTGCCATTATGAAGAGAGGCAAAGTTCCCCCAGAAAAGCAAAAGGAATATTTGCTAGTTATTGAAGAAGAAACGAATAGGTTAACGGCGTTAACGACTAACATACTTAATCTATCAAAGGTAGAAAATCAAGAAATTTTAACTAATAAAACAAAATTTAACATATCTGAACAACTGCGCAGTTGTTTGCTTTTAACTGAAAGAAAGTGGGCGAAGAAAAAACTTAAGCCTGTAATTGATATTGAAGAGTGCGAAGTTTTAGCAAACGAAGATATGCTAAAACAAGTGTGGTA
>JAZSJY010000068.1:0-13349 GCA_045534565.1 Christensenellaceae bacterium
AAAAGGCAAGAATTTTCTTGCCTTTTATTTACGCTGCTTGTTCTGCGCTAGTTGGGTAAAAACCCGTATCGCAGAAAATCTCTTGTTTTTCGTTACTCAAGGTTATTCTTAAATCCCCCCTATTTGCAATAGAGAAAATAACGTATTGCCCTAAAATGAGTTGCCTTTTCATTTCGTAATATATAGACGGAAAAGTTGATGCAGTTGCTTGATAAGTAACGTCTTTACCATCTACGGGATAAGTTACCGAAGTTATAACGTCGCCCCTTCTTAAACCACTTTCGTACGCGTTTCCGTCCGTTTCAATAGTACCTACCTTAACGCCTTCGCCAGTGTAATCGGGGTCTAAAGAAAACCCTAACGACCATCTTCCCGTAATATAACCGTAATTATCTTCGGTTGCCGTTGCGATAAGTTGTTTGCTTACGCTTATAAACCCACTATCACCGTAATAGGGTATTGCGTAATTAAGGCTATTGTAAGTATCGCTACCTGCGTTCGTTATGCCTATGAGTTCGCCGTAAAGGTTAAACAATGCGCCACCCGAACTGCCGTGATTAATCGGCGCGTCAATTTGAATAAGATTCATATGCCCAACGCCGTTAATAACCGAAGGTCTATCAAGATAACTTATCACGCCTGCGCAAACGGACATAGGTAAAAGACCACTTGGGTTACCGATTGCAAAAACGTCTTCACCACGCTTTGGCGAATAACTTTCAATAGGCGTTTTAACTTGTTCTATTTCTAACGAACTGCTTGCTTTTAAGCGCAAAACTGCTACGTCTGAATCTTTATCACCACCGACCAAAGTTATAGCGTCCGTTGAAGAAGGTCTTTGACTACCTATCACACCCTTAAACGCATAATCTTCGTCATAATCGTCGTCGCCAACGTTTCTACAATTTTCGTCGGGAAGATATACGTCAACGTTACCTTTTGCATCAATAACGTGGTGGCAAGTTAAAATATAATATTCGTTTTGTCCCCTGCTTTCGCTATCAATATCAACAATCACGCCCGAACCGTAACTAGTTCCACTAGTAGACGTCATCTTGATAGCAACTATAGCACGTTCAACCTTTGCAACTGCGTCAACTCTATTGAGCAACGGTCTTGAAGGGTCAGACGTTGGAAAACTAACCGTACCACTTATTTCAGTAGAATCAGGCAAGTTGCCTATATACCCCGTACCCTTATTTTCGTTAAAAGAAAACAAATCGCAACCGCTAGCAGAAATACAAATAATCACTAAAAGCATTACGCTAATTATTTTAGTAAGAAACTTTTTCATAAGTCACTCCTTTTACTTTCAAGTATTATTGTATCATATTTTTATTTAAAATTACTTTAAAATATTAAAAAAAATTAAATTTTTGTCTATTAATTAAACGCTCGCCGTCGTTTATTTGTTGCAGTAAACGTAAAAATCACGAAAAGGGCGATAAAACGCCCCTTTCACCCCGTCAAATTCAACGGAGTGAAACTGCCGTCAAATAAAACGGAAATATTTTAACGGCAGTATTTTTTACGGTAATTAAAGCGGATAACTAAAAAATTACCTTACCGCCGACGTTAAAAGTATAGGCAAATAAGGTAATTTTATACGCTATTATAAATTATTCCTCATCTTCAGGAATATCTACGTTGTGGTAAACGTTTTGAACGTCGTCAAGATCTTCAAGCGCATCTATAAGTTTATTAAACTTAAATAAATCGTCACCAGATAAAGTTACAACGTTTTGGGGAACCATTTCCACTTGTGCAGAGAAGAATTTAAGTCCCTTTTCTTCAAGATATTTTCTTACAGACGAGAATGCTGACGGCGAAGTGTGAACTTCAAAAGCGTCGTCTTCTGCAATGAAGTCGTCTGCGCCTGCGTCAAGCGCGTATTCCATAACGGTATCTTCGTCAAGGTCGGGCGTTCTTTCAATAATAATCATACCCATGTTGGTAAAGGTGAAAGATACGCAACCGCTGTTGCCGAGTGAACCGCCGTGCTTTCTCATCGCCGTACGAACGTAGTCAACCGTACGGTTTTTATTATCGGTAAGCGTCTTAATAATAACGGCACTACCTGCAGGGCCGTAACCTTCGTAAGTCAATTCTTCGTAGTTATCGCTTGACAATTCACCAGAAGCCTTTGCAATACATCTTTTAATGTTTTCGTTAGGCATATTTACGGCTTTTGCCTTTGCAATAGCATCTGCAAGTTTACTGTTAGTATCGGGGTCGGGGTTTGATTTAGCAGCAACTGCAATTTCCCTACCAACTTTAGTAAATATTTTACCTTTTGCGGCATCCGTCTTTGCTTTTTTAGCAGCAATGTTGGCTGCGTGACTGTGTCCTGACATATTATTTTCTCCTTAATAAGTAGTGTTTCTTAATTTATTTTAACCGTTTTAAGAAAGCACGGTTTACTGCTTTGTATGAATTCGGTCATTTTATTTTCCGCACCTACGCTGTCTGAAAATTCCATAAAGCATACGGTTGCGTCGCTTGGTATTTTCGCACGGTATTTTTCGCCGTCAAATTCAGCAAGAATACTTTGCCATTTCCAAGTTTCTGTTTGATTTTCTTTATACTCTTCGGTAGTGTAAACTAACTTTGCGTTTTTAACGTTATTTACGCCGTCTACCTTTACCGTCAAAGTTCCGTTATCTATCTCTTCTTCAATCACTTCAAAGGGCATTTTTTTACCGAACATTACGTAATCAAAGTATTTAGCGATATGGCAAAATTCGTCGTCGTCACGCCAGCGCATATCGTGGAATAAACTTTCTTTAACGGCGTAAGTTACTTTGTTTTTAACCAAGTTTGATGAAAGCGTGTTGTAAATTACGGAAAAACTGCATTCATCTGCGCCGAAAGTAAACATAGTGGGCTTATCGTTATACGGTAAATAACTTATAGGGTCGTAGCACTCTATCCACTCTTTAAGATTTAACGGTTTAAAGTAACATTCCTCTGTCCAAAAGGTCCTTGAGTCGTATACGTAACCACCGCCATAAACGGGAACGAAAGCACAAAATCTATCGTCAACGCCACTAGTTATGCAAGTCAATACGCTACCCCAAGAAATACCCGTGAGCGCAATTTTATTTACGTTTACCTTTCCGCCGTCACGCAATACGTTAAAAGCCAAAATCAAGTTTGCAACAGAATGGTAAACCCAACTGTTTGCAAAATCTTTTTTCGTTGACTTAAAAGAACCTGCCGCTTCGTGTGGACCTGCCAACGGGTTGCAAATTTTTTCACCGTAAAGCATACCGTATTGATTGCCGTAAAAATCGGTAGCAATAGCGGCATAACCCTTGCCGTTCCAGTATTCCACCCATTTGTGATCGGCATGTCCACCGCCACCGTGCATTAACACAACTGCTGGATAGCCACCTTCAGGCATAGGCGTATTCGGGTATCCTAAAAATGCAAAATTATAAGTTTCTTTATTTTTATAAGGTTCGCCCTTAAAAAAAATCGCTTGCGTTTGCCCGTTAGGGTTTTCTATTACTTTACTTGAATAGCGAACTTCGCTTTGCCTAGTAAATAATTTTCTTTCATACCATAAAGTATTTTTATTCGCCATAATTATTTAACCCCGTACATAAGAATTCCTGCAGAAACGGCGGCGTTAAGGCTTTCCACGCCGTTTTGCATAGGTATACTTACCGTAAAATTTGCTCTTTCCCTTAAAAGACTACTTACGCCCCTGCCTTCATTACCTATTACCAAGCAAAAATCTTTACCTATTGAAAAGGTTGAAAGGTCTTGCCCGTTCATATCGGCAACTATCACGGGTAAATTTATAAGATCAACTAACGCCTGTCTATCACCGCGAATTACTTGAACACGCAACACGCCCGTCATGCTTGAGCGCACCGCCTTTTGCGAATAAGCGTCGGCACAGTCTTCGGTCATATAAATTTGATTATACCCTGAAGCCGCCGCCGTTCTAATTATAGCGCCCACGTTAGAAGGGTCTGCAACGCCGTCCAAAAATAAACATTTACCTTTAGGCGCAGTCAAAATATTTTGTGGTTTATATGCAACTGCAATTACCCCTTGTGGCGTAACTTCTTCACTAACGTATTTAAGCACTTCGCTAGAAACTTCTTCAACACGCGTTTCATTAAAGGAAAGTTTAGTTAAAACTTCCCCCGTGCCGATAACGGCGTAAAGTGGAATATTTAATAAAAGCGCTTCTTTCACGGCTTTAACCCCTTCAATTACGAAAAGATTGAGCCTATCCCTAAATTTCTTATCGGCAAGAGAGCGAATTTCTTTTATAAGTGAGTTTTGTTTAGAAGTAATCATTTTAATTCAAATAAAGCCTACTCGTTACAGGTAGGCTTTACGTTGACTTTTATTTAGATGTTTGCTTTTGCTTTTTCGCAGAGTGCGGTGAAAGCAGCAGCGTCAGAAACGGCGATTTCAGCAAGAACCTTTCTGTTAAGGTCAATGCCAGCTTTCTTTAAGCCGAACATAAATTTGCTATATGAAAGACCGTTGAGTCTTGCAGCAGCGTTGATACGTGCAATCCAAAGTGAACGGAAATCTCTTTTCTTTGCTTTTCTGCCGATATACGCATACTTTTGCGCCTTCATAACGGCTTCTCTTGCTACTCTATATCTTTTGCTTCTGCCACCAAAGTAACCTTTAGCGAGTTTTAATATTTTTCTACGCTTCTTTACAGCGTTAACAGCTCTTTTAATACGCATAATAATCTCTCCTTAAATGTTATTACTTATTGTAAATAAGCGTTTGAATAGTCTTTTCTTGAGTTTTATCAACGTATGCACCAGCGCATAAGTTGTTCTTTCTCTTTCTGTCTTTCTTGGTAAGAATGTGGTTTTTGCCCGAACAAGCACGTTTAATCTTGCCGGTTGCGGTCGTTTTGAAACGTTTTTTTGCCGCACTTTTAGTTTTCATTTTAGGCATAATTTTACCCTCCGTTAATATTTTCTAAATTAAATTACGCTTTCAAAGGCGCAAGCATCATCCAAATGTTTCTGCCTTCGGTAAGCGGACTCTTTTCTATTTGACCGTAATCTTTGACCATTTCAAAGAACTTCTTCATAACTTCAACGCCGAGTTCTGCGTGCGCAACTTGACGGCCACGCATTCTTATTGACACTTTAACTTTATTGCCTTGCGATAAGAACTTTTGCGTTTGTTTAGCCTTTACGTTAAGGTCGCCAACGTCAATAGTCATTGATAATTGAACTTCTTTAATTTCAACTACTTTTTGATTCTTTTTTGCTTCTTTTGCTTTCTTTGCAAGTTCATAAACGTACTTGCCGTAGTTCATAATCTTACATACGGGCGGATTTGCGTTTGGTGAAATTTTCACTAAATCAAGACCGCTTTCTTCTGCAATTCTTAACGCTTCACGCGAAGAAACTATACCGAGTTGTTCACCCGTTTCACCTATAAGACGAACTTCTCTATCACGAATTTCCGCGTTGATTTGATGTTCCTTTTTAATGGTTAGATACCTCTCAATAATATTTTTCACAAAGGCAAGCGCCTTTTGAAATACAAAAAAATCGGGTTACTTAATCAAAAGCAACCCGAAAATACGCATAAATAGAACTAAATTCTAATTAAAAGTATTGAGCCGAACGCCTAAAAACCGTCGGCGAGAAGGGTCACTTCTTCTTTAAGCCTTAATATAATACACTAAAAAAGCGCCCTTGTCAAACGTTTTTACGCGTTTTTTATAATTTTATTCAACCACGTAGTCAAGGTCTACTTCGCCGTCAAAATCAAGTAGTCCCGTCAAACGCAAAAGAGAAAATCTTCTTCTCATATAAGAGTGATATTTAAGCGCTTCAATAACCAAGTCCCTATTTTTACCTATATCGCTAACGGTAACGGCGCAACCAGCCTTAATCATAGCGTCTTTCATTTGTTCAGCCGTGGGCACGCTCTTTATAATTTTTACTATATTATCCCAATTTTCAAGCATTTTTTCGGGCGCAATAGCGTCTGTAATATTATCGGGAACGAAAGACTTTCTTATATCTTTTGCTAAAGCAGGTGCGTTCAAGCAAATATCTTCAATATCAAGATTTTCTTTGTGGCAAGCGATTGCTTTAAGGTTAGCAAGCGATTGATAGTAACGCATAATAATAAGCGTGGTA
Source organism: Christensenellaceae bacterium (assembly GCA_045534565.1). GTDB lineage: Bacteria > Bacillota > Clostridia > Christensenellales > Borkfalkiaceae > UBA1259. Next base: position 6,144 of record JAZSJY010000068.1, read on the forward strand.
ACGCCAACGTCTTTACCGTGATAGTTAGGAATAACGCCGTCTTTAAGTTCAGCGCATTCAATATAGTGCGCCATAGTGTGTTCGCAACCAGCAGCAGGGCGCGCGCAGTTAACGAAGTTCATTGCTATACCCGTAAGAAGTAGCGCTTCAAAAATTTCTGCAGCGGCGCTTTCGTCGGTAGAAGTAATTTTATCAGCAACGGACATAACCTTATCAACTGCAACACGGCTTAAATCTTCAACCTTTTTACAGAAATGTTCGCCCGTAATTAAATGAGAAACTTCCCAGTCAATAAAGCCGATATACTTTGCAACCATATCGCCAAAGCCTGCAGACTTTAAGCCAGCGGGCGCAGCGGCTAAAATTTTAGTATCGCCGATAACTACTTCTGGTGATTTTGCAGGGTAGGTAATCTTAAACCCGTTGTTTACTATGGGTGCGTTGTAAGATGCAAAAACGTCCATTGAAGACGCCGTTGCAAAGAGCGCAAGCTTTTTATTTTCACGGAAAGCGGCAAGTCTTGCAATATCGTTAAGCGAGCCCGTACCGATACTTATAACGCCGTCTAAATCTTTAAGTAAAGACTGAATAAATTCCACGGCTTCCATAGTGGGAACACGGAAACTATCGTAAACCTGATAAGTAACGTCAAAATCTTTAAGGGCTTGTTCAATACCTTGACTAACCTTAAGGGTAATTTTATCGGCAACTACCAAAAGTTTTTTACCGAAACCGTTTCTTTTTAAGATTTCCCCCGTATCTTTAACGATACCACTACCGATACAAACTTCTTCAATACCACATTTGTGTTCCATACCGCATTCGCAGTTCAAGAATTCCTTTTTTAACGCTTTAATATCCATAGTAATTCTCCTTAAACATTATATATATTACATAACGCTATTAGTAACGTTATCCAAATAGTTATTAAACACTATTTTGGTTTTTGAAAACTCTTTTCCCCCACCTTCGTAGTTTAAGAGTTGTTCTTCAAGTTCTTCAATCCTATCAATTTTGCCGTCTGCGTAATCAATGAGTTTTTGCATACAAGCGGTAATTCTGCCGATAAGCCCTGAAAGTCTTATTTCGTGCACTTCAAAACCGAACGGTTTTTTATCAACTGCCCAACAATCAGCAAAAGCATCTCTAAACTCTTTAATTCTCTTAATACAAAGTTTATAAGTTGGAATAAGTTCTTTAACCTTTTGCCTATCGCCGTAAGCAAGGCGCGTTTTAATACCTAAATCGCACTTAACTTCAAGCGCACGGCAAAGTTTATATTCCATATTGAACATATAACCGTATTCGCCGTGGTTTACAAACTTTTTCAACTTGCCTGCAATACGCTTAAAATCACGGGCGTCGCCGTCTTCAACGGTGCAATCAAGTTTACCCAAGAATACGTCGTTATAAAGCATATATTTAGTTGGGTTTTGCAAGTCAACTTTATTCTTACCAACGTCGTTAGCCTTATCAAGCAACATAAAATCGTCAAACGCCATACCTGTAATTTCAAGGAATTTTTGCTTAATAACCTTAATATCGTGTACGCCGTTCGCACGCAAGCCGAAGTAACAAAGCGCAGGCAAAGACGCAAAGAAAGGACATTCCGCGCCGTTATCCCCCCAAATAGTCATATAGGCTTCGTCAACGCCACTACCGTATAAAACGTCTAACGCCGTGCCTGCTGTATCAAGGCTGTGTTGGTTGTTAGGAACAAAGCCCGTCCAAGTCCACGCACCTGCGGCAAAGCCCATTTCTCTATTTAATTTTTTATGCGCTTCAAGGCGATCAATATAATGCTGTTTATCTTTACTGTAATAATCCCAATAAATTAAGCGAACGTTTTCAGGAACGCCCCATTTTTCAATATCTTTAGGTATAACGTATTGAAGTCCGTTTTCACCTATATCAAAAAGCATATCGCTCCAAATCATGGGTATAAAACCGTATTTATCGCAAATTTTGGCAACTCTTTTAAGGTGTTCAACTATAATCTGCTTTTTATTAACGTAGCCGTGACGGGCTAAATATCTGCCCATACCTATATGTGCGGCTTCGTCCATACCGATATTTATTCTCTTTGACTTAAAGTTTTTGCGAGCCGAAGAAATAACGTTTTCAAGGAAAGCGTAAACTTTTTCGTCATCAGCAACCATAATATCGTCAATATCTTTAAATTCTTCGTATACGGGAAGTTTGAGCATACAATTCATATGCGCAAGCGTTTGAATACAAGGCACTACTTCAATATCGTATGCGCATGCGTAGTCAACGATTTCTTTAATTTGTTCACTAGTAAAAGCCCCCCTTAAGTAGCCCAAATACTCTTCGTTTTGCGCTTTTAAGGTATCTTCGGTATAAAGTTGCAAAGAATTATAGCCGAAATCACTTAGGATAGGAATAAGCTTTTTAATAGCAGACAAAGAAACAACTGCGTTTCTTGAACAGTCAATCATAACGCCTATTTTGGAAAATTTCTTATCGGTAAACATAAAGCACCCCATAGACACAATAATCTAATATAATAATACAACAAAATAATAAAATTGTCTTTATACTTTTGTAAATTCTTTTTGTAAAATAGAAAATTTATACAAATGCAGTATTGACATTTGTTTAATAAAAGTTTACAATAAAAGCAATATAGGGAAAGGAAACGAAATATGAAAAACAAATCTTTAAGTTCACAGGAATTTAAGATACAAAAAGTTGTTTTTTTCGGTTCGTACACGATAAGCGACCAACTTGCACAAGAAGTGCGCTTGCCGTATTACGAACTTATTTTCGTGCAAAAAGGTTGTTTAGAAATTATTTCTGATAATTTTTGTGGGAAGTTAGAAAAAGGCAGTTTTATATTACTATCAAAAGGCTCAATGCGTAAGATAACGTCATATAACGGTAGCGCACAAATAATAAATTGTGGTTTTGAGTGCTCTTGTAATTTGATAGGCATAATCACAGATCGCCCTATCGCCATTTCAATATCCACGCAAGACAATCTGTTTAAAGCAGTTAAAGAAAGTTCGTTTATTTATTTCAATTCTACCAAGCCACGTTGTTCGTTGCAGAGTAGAAAGCAAGACGTTTTTGCATCAAAACAACTTTTAAGGCAAGATTTGGAATACTTTATGATAATGGCTATAAGGATAGAATTTCTTGATAAAAGATCGCACTATCACAGTTCGCCAAAGTATTACAAAAACGACCTAATACCTATGGTATTAAAGTATATTGACGAACATATTTACGAAAGCATTTCAAACGCGCAAATATGCCGTGTGTTCAACGTGAATAAAACTACACTTTCAAAAGTTTTTAAGAAAGCTCAAGGCACTACGCTTATAAAATATATTAACCGTTCAAAAATTCAAATAGCAAAAAATCTTATAAGGGCGGGCGAAAAAAACTTTACGCAAATAGCGGAAGAACTCTCGTTTAGTTCGGTGCATTATTTTTGCAAAACTTTTATTTTATACGAAAGCAAAACGCCAACCGAATATAGCAAAACAATATCAACGTTTATCCCTACCCCCCCCCAGAAAAAATAGCGTATAGACCAAATTTAAGCGCAACCGCTTTGGTTGTGCTTTTAATTTTTATAAAAATCTTTTACCTTTTGTATTTACAAAAAACTTCGTAAGGTATATAATATATTAAAAAAAAATAAGGTGGTATCTATGAAATTAGGCACGGGCTTCGGCCCTTTCGGCAAAAAGCCGTTATACGAAATAATAGAAGAAATTGCTTCCCTTGGCTTTGATGCGTTAGACTTTGGTTTTGGCAGGGAATTTTGTGAAGAAAAAGACGATAAGGAATTTTTTACTGCAGTAAAAGACTTTTGCGATAAAAAAGGGCTTTGGATAAGTCAAGGTCACGCGCCTTTCGTTTTCGGCAAAAACAGTTATAAATTTACGAGTGACGAATTTCTTGAAAAGCAAAAACGCGTAATAAAACAAGCGTCGTATTTAGGTATAAAATGGCTTGTTTTCCACCCGTACGCAACTTATACGCCCGAAGGCGAGCCGTATATTTATAACGAAGAAAAGAAAAAAATAGCGTTAGAAAACGACCTAAAATTCTTCAACGCAATCAAACCGACCTTAAAGGAATACGGCGTTAACTGCGCTATTGAAAATCTTGCAAATATTGACTGGGATGGTATTCATCAACACGATTTTTGCTCTTGCTCTAAAGACCTTAAAGAACTTTTAGACGCACTTAACGACGATATTTTCGGCGTATGTTTTGATGCAGGGCACGCAAACCTTATGCCTGCCGGTAGCGAAAGCACGACCGAATTTATAAATAACCTTGGCGATAAACTTAAAGTATTACACTTACACGATAACTTTGGTTGGGTTACTTGTTGGGGTGGCGGTTGCGATAGGCACTTGCCCCCGTTTATGGGCGCATTTCCTTGGAAAGAATTAAAAACTGCCCTTAACGGAATAGGCTTTGACGGTTCGTTCAACTTTGAAGTTGGCAACTTTGCCCCCAACGAAGAATGGCGCAAAAGGCTTACCAAACAGCTTTACGATTCAGGTAGATTTATATTAAGCGACGAATTTTAATAAACTATATTTTGCAATAAATTGCAAAGTGATATTCGCCTTTCGGCGAGTGATATTTGGCGTTTACACGCCAAGTGATATTTCGCCTATCGGCGAAGTTATGGTAAAAATTATGGATAAAAGTATTTTAAGAGAAAAATCTTTTTCTTTCGCAAAAGAAATTGTTTTCACTGTTAAGGCTATTCAACAAACTCATGGCGAGTTTGTGTTAACCAAACAACTTTTACGTTCAGGAACAAGTATAGGCGCAAACGTTTACGAAGCAAAATATGCTCAAAGTAACGATGATTTTATTTCCAAGCTTGAAATTGCGCTTAAAGAGTGCTTTGAAACTGAATACTGGTTAAATCTTTTATATGAAACCAACTATTTGAGTATAAACGAATATCAGTCTTTAACAAATACTTGCGGCTTGATTAGAAGATTGCTTATTTCTTCTTGCAAAACAGCAAAACAGTAAATTTTCAAATTTAAACGGCAACTTTGCAGTTCTCTGCAAAATCTCTCTTTCCCGTTAGGGAAAATATCTCTTGCCAACTTGTTGGCAAATATCTCTTTGCGTAGCAAAATATAACTATATATAAAGGGTATAATTATGAAATTAGGCACTAACTTTGGTCCTTTCGGCTTAAAACCCGTTAAGGAAATTATTGACGAAATAAAAGAATTAGGTTTTGACGCCATTGACTTTTCACTCGGCAGAGATTACGGCGTTACCGAAGAAAACGAAAAGGAATTTTTTACCGATATAAAAGAATATTGCGCACAAAAAGGGTTATGGATAAGCCAAGCGCACGCCCCTTTCGGCACACCGAATTTTGAGCCCGAAGGGTTTTTATCTAAAGAAGTTTTTCTTCGTTCAGTAACGGCAATACGCAGGGCGTCTTACGTGGGTGCGCCGTGGCTTGTTTTCCACCCGTGGCTTAGGAACGTGCATGAAAATGAAACTTATATTTATAACGAAGAAGAAAGAAAGATAGCCTTTGAAACCGACTATAAATTCTTTAAACGCTTAGAGCCGTATTTTAAGCAATACGGTGTAAACTGCGCTATTGAAAATTTAGCGGCGATTGACGGCGTTACAGGCATACACAAGCCAAGTTTTTGCTCTTGTTCTAAAGACCTTAAAGAACTTTTAGACGCGCTTAACAACGATATTTACGGCGTTTGTTACGACGTTGGTCACCTTAACCTTATGCCTGAAGGTAGTGAAGGCATTGCAGAATTCGTCTATAACCTTGGCGATAAAATTAAGGTGTTGCACTTGCACGATAACTTTGGTTGGGTAACCTGCTGGGGTGGCGACCTTGATAGACACCAACTTCCCTTTATGGGCTCTGTTCCGTGGAAAGAATTGAAACAAGCGCTTATTGACGTTGGTTTTAACGGCTCTTTCAGTTTTGAAGTTGGTAAATACGGCCCTAACGAAGAGTGGCGCAAAAGGTTTGCAAAGCAAATATACGATTCAGGCAGATTGATTTTAAGCGACGAATTTTAATAAAGTGATATTATGCAATAAATTGCAAGTTATATTCGCCTAACGGCGAGTGATATTTGGCGTTTACACGCCAAGTGATATTTCGCCTATCGGCGAAGTTATGGTTTTAATTAAGTAAAAGAAAAAAATCGTAGTGGAAAACACACTACGATTTTTTTGTTTTTAGTTTAAAGTTATAAGGCTCATATTTACTCGCCGTTATAAATTTGCTACGCAAACGTTATGATATGATTGCTAACTAAAACCACAACTTGCCAAAGGCAATCATAACTATGCAAAGCATATCATCACTTATAACTTGCCGTTAAGGGCAATCATAGTTTTAGCGTGTTCCCTAAAAAAGAACACGCTAAATCCACTACGATTTTTTTGTTTTTATTTAACTTTTACGCTACGGTGTAAGTTCCCAAAACGGTTGTAGTACCTGCAAGGTAAACGTTGCCGTCTTTAAGTTCTATAAGTTTATAGTTATCTACGTTTGCTTTTGCAAGGAAAGCGTCAAACGATGCAACTACACCGTCGTTATAATAACTTGTTGCAGTATCAACAGCACCACCAGCATAAGCGTAAGCGCCTGCTAACGATTTGCTTGTAATACAGTAGTTGTCTTTAATAGATGAACTTGCTGCACCAGAGCCACCAACTGCACCAAGCAAGCCCGTACCAGTTACGTTAGAAAGTATAGTGCATTTAGTATCAATAACTATATTATTTTGAATACTTGTAGTATCACCATACACACAACTTGCTATAAAGCCAAAGGTATAAGCGTTATTGTTGGTATGCGTTACGGGGTCAATAATAATACAGTTTTCAATTACCGCACCGCCTTGAACGTTGGCTGCAATTACACCGTTACTCACAGTGCTACTGGTATCAAATCTTATTTTTGCGTCTTTAACAACAAGGTTTTTAACCGTTCCGCAAAGCGTTGCAAAAATACCACGAGTCCAAATGTTTCCGCTATTTGAGCCGTAAATCATATGACCTCTACCGTCAAACGTATCATAGAAATAGTCGGTCGTGTTTCCTGCATAACCAAAATAAGTACCAGCTGTTCTATCCTTTTTAGTATCTGGAATATCAATATCGTTTGCAAGAGCAATATAAAGCAAGGTTTCAGGTTTAGCTGAA
>JAZSJY010000018.1:0-2252 GCA_045534565.1 Christensenellaceae bacterium
GTATATTATATATCATAAGTGGACGTTATAGCAAGCGTTTTTTTAAGTTTAGGCGTAAAAATTAAGGAGAGCGTATGACCTGTTCGTATTCAAAAGAGTTTTCTTTGGTAACCACTACCGATATTGAAAACACTTTTATAACTGAATACTTACCCATTTCTTCGGGCGATACCGTAAAGGTTTACCTTTACGGACTTTTCCTTTGCAACAATCCCGAACTTGATAGGTCGTTAGAAGAAATTGCAACCACTTTGCAAATGAGTGAAGACGCCGTTTTAGATTGCTTTACTTATTGGGAAGAATTCGGGCTTGTTTCCGTCCTCTCTAAAAATCCACTTTCGGTACAATATCACCCCGTTAGGTTGGCGCATTCGGTTAAGCCAAGAAAAATTAAAGCGGAAAAATACACCGATTTTTCTAAAGGCTTACAAGCGCTTTTACCCGACCGTATGGTTTCAACGAGCGAATATACCGAATACTTTACCATAATGGAAACCTATTCTATTAAGCCCGAAGCAATGCTTATGATAGTTAAGTATTGCACGGATATTAAAGATAAAAATATTACCTATCGTTACGTTTCAAAGGTTGCTAAAGACTTTGGCAATAGGGGCATTAACACCGTTGACAAAGTAATGAAAGAACTTGCTTCGTATAGCGCAAGAAACGGCGTTATTGAACAAATATTAAAAGCCTTATCTTTAACCCGTCAACCTGAAATTGACGATACTAATTTACTTAAAAAATGGACTCAAGAACTTAACTTTGACCCAGAAAACGTTATTTTTGCCGCTAAATGCTTAAAGAAAGGCAGTATGGCAAAACTTGACGCCTTTATGATGGAACTTTTCTCTATGAAGAGTTTTTCACAAGAAGAAATTAAAGAATATAACAATAAAAAGCAATCTATATTTGACCTTGCTATTAAAATTAACAAAGCCCTTTCCGTTTACGAGCCCGTTATGGATACCGTAGTTGATACCTATACTAAAAAATGGCTTTCTTACGGCTTTTTAGAAGACGCGCTTTTATACGTTGCGTCGCATTGCTTTAAGACGGGTAAAAACACCTTGCGTGATATGGACGAATTAGTTGAAACTTTACGTAAACTTGGGTTTATTTCCCTTTCAAGCGTAGGTGACTACTTCACTAACTTACAAAAGCAAGATGAATTTATTATAAAAATGCTTTCAACTTGTGGTGTTAATAGACGACCTAACGACTGGGATAGAGAAAATATTAGCGTTTGGAAAAACTGGAACTTCTCCCCCGATATGATTTTAGAAGCGGCTAAACTTTCTGCTGGTAAGTCTTCACCTATTGCGTATATGAACGGCGTACTTGCAAACTGGAAAAACAACAATATCTTCTCGGTAGAAAACGTTACGGCGACGGCTACTGCACCTAACAACGATTCGCAAGAAGCGTATAACCGTGAATACGAAAGAAGGCGCGCTATTGCAACTTCAAGGGCGCAAAAAAATCTTGATACCGCACTTGCTATGGACGGCTTTAAGGAAATTTACCACAGATTGCACTCTATTGAAAAAGACCTTGCGTTTGCTGAAATTTCAAATAACGTAACGGCACTTGCAACGCTTGAAGAAGAAAAGGCAAAATTAAACGACGCTGCGAAGAATTTGCTTAAAACCAAAGGTTTATCTATTGAAGACCTTTCCCCCAAATTCCATTGCAAAAAATGTAACGATACCGGTTACGTTGGAACTAAACGTTGCGATTGCTTTGATAAAAAACCTGAATAAAAAGAGAAACGGTTATGATTTTTATAACCGTTTCATTTTTTTAATAACATTTTTCTTGTTTTATAGTCAGGCAAAATCTTTTCAATTTCCCCATAAAACACTTTTTGGTGGTTCATATATTTTCTATGCGCAAGCTCGTGCACCACTACGTAATCTATTGCGCTTTCAGGATACAACATTAACCTATAAGAATAACTGATATTCCCTTTACTACTGCAAGAGCCAAAACGAGTTTTTGCGCTAGTTATAGTTATTTTGCCGTACGTTACGCCCATAATTTTTGCGTAATATTCAGTCTTTTCTTTTAATATTTTTTTTGCAAGTTTTTTTAGTTCTTTAATTTGCGCTTCAGTTAAACCGTTAAAGCGTGAGTTCACTTGCGCTTGTTTTTTTAAGTTTTTATCTATCCAACCTTCGTGACTTTTAACCACGTTTTTAATTTCACTTAACGACACGCCTTTAGGCGCACGCACGATTAACTTGCCGTCA
>JAZSJY010000052.1:0-3200 GCA_045534565.1 Christensenellaceae bacterium
GCGGTGACGTTAGCGGTGAGGTCCCACCTGTTCTCATACCGAACACAGTAGTTAAGCTCACTAGCGCCGACAATACTTGACTGGCGACGGTCCGGGAAGATAGGTTGTTGCTGCATCCAAAAAGAAAGCATCCATCAAAAGATGGGTGCTTTTCTTTTTAGCAACAACCGTTTCCCGTCCCGACAACTTAAAAGTTGTGTCCGTGAAGAAGTCGCAGTTTAAGAGAACTTAATTTTATAAAACAGCACTTTTCAAATTAGTTATTAACAGTTTATAAAGTTGTTGCGACATATTGCTACGCAATGAATGCTTGTTGCTGCATCCAAAAAGAAACACTCAAAAGAGTGGTTTTTTCATTTTAAATATAGTAACGAAATATTTCGTGCTAAAAATTATCCAAAATTTGGATTTTATTTATGGACGTAAAAGGTGTTTTTGCTTGAAAAATTATGCTTTTTAATATACAATATATAAAAAGGAGATAGATATGAGAAAATATAACGGTAAAGAGTACGTTGAACAAAATAAGCACGATTTTTGCGAACTTGTGGAAATTGTTGATATTTTGCGTAGCCCTGACGGGTGCGAGTGGGATAGAGCGCAAGACTTTAATTCTATGAAAAAATGTTTAAGCGACGAAACTCAAGAAGTTTTAGACGCTATTGATAATAAGGACTATAAAAACTTGCAAGAAGAGTTGGGCGACGTGCTTTTACAAGTAGTTATGAACAGTCAAATTGCAAAAGAACAAGGACTTTTTGATTTTAACGACGTTATTCAAACGCTGTGTGAAAAACTTATACGCCGTCACCCACACGTGTTCGGCGACGTGGCAAAACCAACCACCCCTGAAGAAAGTTTAGCCATTTGGAAAATGGTAAAAACCATAGAAAAACAAAGAAAAAATCAATAAAATTTTATATAAAAGTATTGACAAAAAAAATTAAAATAGTATAATATAATAAATAAAATAAATAGGAGAAAGACATTATGAAAAAAGTTATCAAAATCGTATCGGCAATAGCATTGTCGCTTTGCTTACTCGTTTGCGCAACCGGTTGCGTAAGCAATAACTGGGGTAGAGCAAAAGAAAAACTTGAAGCTGAAGGCTACAACGTAAGCGCAACCGTAAACACGGATGATTTCTCTTCAGTTGCAAAGATTAAAGCTGGTTTAGTTGCTTGTGGCGTAGGTAATGCAGACACAGACCCCATTTCTTCTTACGTTTACGGTTCAAAAGGCGGCAAGTTCGTTCACATTTTCTATTGTGAAAGCGGTGAAATTGCAACCGAACTCGTAGAAGCTATTGATGCAAAGAAAGCTGATTTAATGAGCACTTACGAAATGGAAGAAAAGGAAACAAAAATCGGTAAGTTTGGCAAAGTTGTTTACTTTGGTCATAAAGAAGCCGTTAAAGCTGCGTAAGTAAAAGATAGAACAATAAGGAATGGGCTAAAACTAAGCCCTTATGCAAACCGAAAGAGCAAACACGCAAGGTGAAAAACTTGTATGGCTGCTCTTTTTTCTGTTTGTTATAAGTTTATAGCTATAAGACACGCTAACGCTCATCGTTATGAATTTGCAATGCAAACGTTATGATATGATTGTCTATCTAATCTATAACTTGGCGAAGCTATTCATAACGATACGAAGTATCTCATAACTTATAACTTGCCCGCAAGGGCAATCATAGTTTAGCGTGATTTGTCCGTTAAGGACATCACGCAAACCCGTCGGGTTATTTTTATATTGACAAGACAACTTTACTTATGATATGATAGGTAAGTAAAAAAGGAGTACGTATATGGAAATTTATCAACTTGCGCCCGATAAAAACGTGTTAATGCAATGCAACGTTATTAAAACGCCGAGCGGAAAACTTATTGTTATTGACGGTGGACACATAGAGTTTGATTGCTATCTTTTATCTGCTTTACGTGCAATTAAGGGGGTAAAGGACGGCGAGTATTTTGAAGTTGACGCTTGGTTTTTGTCGCACGCACACGAAGACCATTACGGCGAACTTATTAAAATGCTTAAAAGTTACGATAAAAATTCCAACTATAAAATTAAAAACTTTTATTTTGACTTCCCTGATTTTACTTCGCCTGATTATAAGCCGAAAGATTTTAATATTGACGAAATAAATATGCTTAAAGACGCCTTTAACAACTATGCAAGGGTCAACGGCATTAAAACGCAAAGTTACTACGACGATTTGAACGGAAAAGTTATCAACGAACGCGCCGTTGAAAAGGGTCTTACAATAACTATTGACGGGGTTGACCTTAAAATATTACAAACGTATTCAATTAAAGACGATATTATAGTTAACTGCAATTCTTTGGTAATACAAGCGGTTGATAACGGAAAGAAAGCGATTTTTTTGAACGACGTTACTACTAATAGTGGAAAAAGACTGCTTAAAAAATATGGCAGTCAATTAAAAAGTGATTTAGTTCAACTTGCGCATCACGGACAATCAGGCGCAGAAAAGGACGTGTACGACGTGATTGACGCAAAATATAAATTATGGTGCACGCCTTTTTGGGTGTGGACAAGACCTGACGTGTATCAAATAGGTGAAGTTAGAGAGTGGTTTAGCATAGATGAAAACGGTGGAAAAGATCACCTTATAAGTTGTTTATATAAAGATTTCCCCCAAGATAGAACGAGTGTTAGCGACTGGGAAAAATGTGTAGAAAAAATGAAGGTAGTGCTATAATATGGTTAAAATAATGTTCGTTTGTTACGGCAATATTTGTCGTTCGCCTATGGCTGAATTTTTGCTTAAAGATAAAGTTAAAAAACTTGGATTAGAAGATGATTTTATAATAAATTCTTCGGCAACCAGCACCGAAGAGTTGGGGAACGGCGTGCATTACGGCACAAGGCAAGTTCTTGATAGGCTTAAAATTTCATACGCAGGCAAATATTCCGTTAGGTTAAAGCAAGCTGATTACGAAAATTACGATTTTTTTATCGGTATGGATGAAAATAACCGTCGCACTATGAATAGAATGCTTGGAGGCGACCCTTTGGGTAAAATTAGTTTGCTTATGGATTACACCAAACGCCCACGTGACGTTGCAGACCCTTACTGGACGGGTAATTTTAAGGATACTTACGACGATATTGAAGAAGGCTTAAACGAATTTTTAAGATATTTGCAAAAACACGGCTATATTAGAAAGACAATT
>JAZSJY010000147.1:0-6421 GCA_045534565.1 Christensenellaceae bacterium
CTTGGCTCACAGAACGACATGGCTACGATCCGACTTGAATTTAAGGCTTTCATACGAACTTACGCAAGAAGAACTTGCCGATAGGTGTGAGCTTACGAAGGGTTACATATCGCAACTTGAAAATGATTTAACTAGCCCGTCAATAGCCACGTTAATAGACATACTATCTGCGTTAGGAACGGATTTGAAGGAATTCTTTTCAGACGACGAGCAAGAGGAAAAGGTAACGTTCAATAAAAACGAATTTATTGAAAAGGTAACCGAACAATACGTGCAGAACTGGTTAGTTCCAAACGCGCAAAAAAACACGATGGAACCTTTGCACATAAAATTGTTTTCGGGTAGCGCAACGGACGAAGATTTTCCGCATGAAGGGGAAGAATTCGGCTACGTGTTGCGTGGGGAAATAACGCTAGTAATAGGCAAGCGCAAAGTTAAGGTTAAAAAAGGCGAAAGTTTTTATTACACGGCAAACAAAGTGCATCAAATAATAAATAAGGGAAATAGTGACGCAGAATTTATATGGGTGTCGTCACCACCGTCATTTTAATAGGAGTTTAATATGGCAGATACTAGAGAAAAAATAATACAAATAAATAATTTAACCCGTGAATTTGAAGACGGCACGGTTGCCGTTGACAATATGTCTTTTTACGTAAGAAAGGGTGAATTCGTAACTTTTTTAGGGCCGTCTGGTTGTGGTAAAACTACCACCCTTCGTATGATAGCGGGTTTTGACAAGCCAACTTCGGGCGAAATTTTGTTAAACGGGCAAGATATAAGCCATTTGCCCCCGAATAAACGTCCTATAAACACGGTGTTCCAAAGGTACGCTTTGTTCCCACACTTAAACGTGTATGATAACATTGCTTTTGGCTTAAAACTTAAAAAAGTAATAGTAACCTATCAAGATAAAAAGGGCAGAACTGTTGAAAAAGTAGAAAAATTAAAGAAGTGGGAAATTGCTCAAAAGGTGGAAAAAGCCTTAAAAATGGTTGACCTTGAAGGTTTTGAAAAGAGAAGTGTTTCAACTCTTTCAGGCGGTCAACAACAAAGGGTAGCAATAGCGCGCGCAATAGTGAACGAACCGCAAATTTTACTTTAGACGAACCGCTTGGCGCACTTGATTTAAAGATGAGAAAGGATATGCAGTTAGAACTTAAAGAAATGCACAAAAAGTTAGGCATAACCTTTATTTACGTAACGCACGACCAAGAAGAAGCGCTTACAATGAGCGATACCATAATAGTAATGAAAGACGGCGTAATTCAACAAATAGGCACGCCAACCGATATATATAACGAACCTAAAAACTCGTTCGTAGCAGACTTTATAGGTGAAAGTAACATATTTAGTGGCACTATCGTAGGGGATAGAAAAGTTCGTTTTATAGGCAATACCTTTGACTGTGTTGACGACTTTAAGGTAAACGAAAAGGTAGACGTAGTCGTTCGCCCTGAAGACGTATATTTAATGGATGAAGATAAAGGTCAAGTAAAAGGCGTAATAATAAGTTCAATCTTTAAGGGCGTTCATTACGAAATGGTAATGCTCGTTGGCAAAAGCGAAATAGTTATACAAGATACTATTGAAAGAAAGGTTGGCGAAAGAGTAAGTCTATTTATTAAACCGAACGATATACACATAATGGAAAAGGAATTTTCTACCAACCGTTACGACGGTTATATCACCAAAAAGAATACCGTATGCTTTGGCGACGGTGAATTTGAGTGTGACGTAACGCAATTATATCCAGGCTCAATACTTGATGAAGAAGGGTATATAATTACGGCGGAAGGCGAAAGGGTAGATCTTACCGACGCAGACGTAAACGTAGAAGTTGGGCTTAAAGATATAGAGATAAGCGACGACCAAGAAATCGGTGGCGCAATAGGCAATATCGTTTCAATGATATATAAGGGCGACCACTATCAACTTATCGTAAGAACTGATGAAAACGAAGAAGACTTCGTATTTGATACGGAAGACACGTGGAACGAAAACGATAGGGTAAGCGTAATAATCGCAAAAGAAAAAATTAAACTCACCTTAAAGCAGGAGATTAAGAGATGACCAAAGAAGAAATAACGGTTGAAAGTGGTGTTCAAAAGAAAAAGCACCGTCGTTTCACCTTTTCTAGAAAGCAATTATGTATACCGTACGGATTGTTTTTGGTTATGTTCGTCGTTATACCGCTTTTCGTAATAGTATATTATGCGTTTACCGATAAAACGGGGGCGTTTACCTTTCATAACTTCGTGGACTTTTTCACGGATAGTTCAAAGATAAGTACGTTGTTAATCAGTATGTTAGTAAGCCTTGCCGTAACGGTAATATGTCTGCTTATAGCGTATCCCGTAGCGTATATACTTGCAAAAATGCCTAAAAAAGTAGCCTTCGTGTTGTTACTTCTTTTCATAATGCCTATGTGGATAAACTTCGTTTTGCGTGCAATGGCAATGAAAGAATTTTTAGGTTTAATAAACTTGCCGTTAGGCTCTGGCGCAAATATTATAGGGTTAGTTTACGATTACTTGCCCTTTATGATAATGCCACTTTATTCAACGCTTATTAAAATGGATAGAAGTTTAGAAGAGGCGGCGGCGGATTTAGGCGCAAGTAAAGCAAGGGTGTTTATAGACGTAACTTTGCCCCTTTCAATGCCGGGGATAATAAGTGGCGCAACTATGGTATTGTTGCCCGTAATGAGTTGTTACGTGATAACCGATGCGTTTAGCGGTAGCACGGGCTTTACCGTAATAGGCAAATTAATTGCTTGGTGTTTCCTTGGTGAAAACGGCACTATGATAGACGTCAACGGTGGCGCAACCATATCTTTAATAATGCTAGTAATCTTGTTCGTAACTATGCTCGTTACGGGTGGGTTTAAGAGTGATAATAGCGTAAGGGGGACTAATATATGATTAAAAAGTTTTTTAGTCGTGGATATATCTTCCTTGTGTTAGCGTTTATCTATATACCGATTTTCATATTGATTTTGTTCAGTTTTCATGAAAACGGCACGGTTAGTTTGGAAAACTTAAAAGAATTTAATTTTTCTTTCGTGTGGTATAGTAAACTTGGTGAAGTAAAAGACGCTGTGATAAACACCGTGCTACTTGCAGTCGTTTCATCCGTTATAGCAACCGTTTTAGGCACTTTGGGTGCAATAGGCATTTATTATAGCAAAGGTAAATTCGGCAAAGTAGTAAACGGAATGTCTCAAATTCCCGTAGTTAACTCTGAAGTAGTAACGGCGTGTGCGTTAGTAATGACCTTTATGTTAATAGGCGTGTCGCATAGAACAATATTCGGGTTATACGTAGGGCACGTGATAATTACCACGCCTTTCGTAGTGTTATCTGTAATACCAAAATTAAAGCAAATGGACGGCAGTTTGTACGAAGCCGCTCTAGATTTAGGCGCAACGCCTTTCCAAGCGTTAATGAAAGTAGTATTGCCAGAAATTTTGCCTGGTATATTTTCAGGGTTTATGTTAGCGGTAACTTTATCGCTTGACGATTATATCGTTACGGCAACTTTAGCCCCCTTGCATTACGATACTATATCTACGGCAGTATATAAGGCAATAGCGTTATCAACCGAACAAGGTAGTCAACAAGTACACTATTATAAAGCGCTTACTACTATAATATTTATAATCACCGTTTTAGTGGTTGTATTTATGAACGTGCGTTCTTCCAAGAAAGTTAAAAAAGGGGGAAGAGCGTAATATGAAAAGGATATTTTCTTTAATAATAGCGTTGTGCTTAACATTACCGTTAATGCTGTTTACTGCTTGTTCTAATGAAGAAAATAACGAAAAAGGCAGTAGCGGTAAAGAAATAACGGTATTCAGTTGGGAAGACTATATTGACGAAGGTTATGAAACTGCTGATTTAGAAGATTTAGACCAAGCAGTGTTAGATAGGTTTAGCGAAGAACAACTAACTACAAGCGTTCTTGATATTTTTGAAGAAAAAACGGGTATTAAAGTCAATTATTATACTTTTGCTAATAACGAAGAAATGTATAACGAATTGATAAAAGATCCCGATGCTTGCGACCTTGTTTGTCCTTCTGAATACATGATTTTGAAAATGCGAAACGAAGGCTTAATAAAGCCCTTTACTATGCCTGAAAGTTATAGTGAAAACGGTTCGCCGTATATAAAGCATATGTTCAATACGCTTAAATTAAACGACGAAACGGACGCTAGCAAAACTTATGCGTTAGGCTATATGTGGGGCACTATGGGGCTTATATACGACGCAGATAAATATAGCGCAGAAGATTTTAAGTTGTGGTCTTACTTGTTGACGAACGAAGATTTTAGCGATAAATTAACAATAAAAGATAGCTTGCGTGACTCGTATATAATGGCGCTTGCAATCGTTTACGAAGAAGAGTTGTTAACTCTTAAAAAAGATTATAGCGATAATAAAATAAATTCTACCGAATACGAAAGTAAAATTGCAGAAATTTTCAACCGTACGGACGCAGAAACTATTGAAAAAGCGCAAGAAGTGTTGGCTGAATTAAAGGCAAACCAACTTTACGGTTTTGAAGTAGACGCAGGTAAAAACGATCTTTTATCAGGTAGAATAGACGTAAACTTTGCGTGGAGTGGCGACGCCGTGTTCTCTATGAACGAAGGCGATTTAATAGGCAGGAATTTAGGTTACGCCGTTCCCGAAACTGGTTCAAACGTATGGTTTGACGGCTGGGTTATGACCAAGTCTGCAAACGAAGAATATGCAAGTAAATTTCTTGACTTTATTTGTGAACCTGATAACGTAATAAGGAATATGGCGTATATCGGCTACACTAGTTGCGTTGGTGGTGACGAAGTTTTTAGTTATATAAAGGACGTATATAATGAAGACGACGGTACAAATCAAGTAAGTCTTAAATATTTCTTTGACTGGAATAACGAAAATTCAAACGACTATATAATTAACGTTAGTGATGAAAATATGGGTAGACAACTTTACGCACAATACGCCGATAGGGAAACTATAGAGCGTTGTGCCGTAATGGATAATTTTGACGACGAGTCGTTGCAAGCGTTAAATTTAATGTGGAGCAAGGTTAAACTCATAACCTTAAAGCCTTACGCAATAGCGATAATAATAACAATAATAGTGCTTGCTATATTAGCCGTGATTTTGTTTAAGTATAAAGCAAAAATATTCAAAAAAAGCATTTCTGCAAAGCAAACTAAACCAAGAAGAAAAGGCTATAAAGTTATTTCTATAAGGGAAAAAACATTATGAATAAATTTAAAGTAGGCTATGCAAAGGTTGACGTAACTGCGCCAACAGGTATTGAATTATCGGGTTACTTCCAAAAGAGAATAGCAGACGGAGTTTTAGATAATCTTCAAGCAATAGCGCTTGCCGTAAATAAAGGTCAAACGACCACGGTTTTAGTTACGATTGACTGTTTGGGTATTACAAAAGATTTTGCCGATTTATGCAAGGCAAAAGCAAACGAAAAAACGGGTTTACCCATGGATGCTATTTTTATTCACGGCACGCATACGCATACAGGTCCTAATATTGACTATTTATCGCAAGATAAACTTACTAAAGATTACGCCGTAAGTTTAATTGAAAAAGTAGCAGACGTAATAATGCTCTCACTTCAAGACTTAAAGCCTGCAAAAATGGGTTACGGCATAGGCAAAGCGCCAAATATCAGTTTTGTAAGAAGATTTAAGATGAAAGACGGCTCAACCAAAACAAACCCTGGTGTAAATAATCCTGATATAGTTTGCCCCAAAGGCGACGTTGACGAAAGGGTAAGCGTTTTGCGTTTTGATAGGGAAGGTGCAGAAACTATTGTTTTAGTAAACTTCGGCACACACCCCGATACTACGGGTGGAACTAAGATTTCGGGCGACTGGCCGTCGTTTACTAGAAGATTCGTTGAACAGGCAATTGATAATACTAAATGTATATTCTTTAACGGCGCAGAAGGGGACGCAAACCACGTTAACGTTCATCCTAAAGCGGGCGACTTTAACGATATGTTTAACGATTTTGTCGGTTGCTCACGTGGGTACGGTCACGCAAGACATATGGGTAGGGTAGTTGCAGGCGCAGTATTGCAAGTTTACGATAAGGTAAATTATACCGAAGTTGACGGAATAAGCTATTCTTTCACACCCGTTGAGTTTGCAACGAATAAAGGTGCGCCGGAAGAATTAGTTGAAGCGCATAAATATATGGAATTACATAACGCTGGTAAAGACGAAGAAATTCCATTTAAGGCAATGATGCTTACCACCGTTTTAGCAAAGGCAAGAAGAATAGTTAACCTTGAAAACGCACCTGAAAAATTGCCTATGTATTTTAGTGCGTTAAGAATAGGTAACGTAGCATTTTTCGGTATCCCGGGCGAACCTTTCACCGATATA
>JAZSJY010000064.1:0-3595 GCA_045534565.1 Christensenellaceae bacterium
GTAATAATATCCACCGTCGTTATTTACGGTTACTCCGTCCGGTATCGCTTGACCGTGAGTGATAAATTTACCATTACGCCATTGCGTTACTTTTGCAATTTCAAGGCTTGATACTATGAACATATTAGTGCCCTTAATATACCCCGTTGAAACGTCACTACTGATTACGTAGCCACTACTTGCAGTCAGTTCACTCAAATCAACGAACACACTATTGCTCTTTAAGAACCCGAAAGATCTGCCGAACAACCCTGCAAACGTACCAACCGTACCACTTAATTTAATGCTTACGTTATTCACGGTTAGAGGCATACTACTGTTTCCACCAGCGCCACCAGCTAACGCAAATACTGCGTTTGATACGCCACTAGTTGAATAAGGTACTGCGTCTATTGCAACGTTTTGAACAACGCCGTAATATACCATTGCACCAAAATAGCCTTTGGTGGGGATATATCCACTTAAAGTATAACCGTCACCGTCAAATATTCCCTTAAAGCCGTAAGATGTGCTTGCTATTGACGTAACAACGCTATGCGTTATTTGACTTGCAATAGTTTCACTGACGTTCACGTTAGCAGTCATTATATACGTACCCGTCAAAGACTTTTCTTCAGACAAGTTAAAGTACAACATATCTTCAGCGCTATCTACGGTCTTGGTATATGCTTTAACGTATAATTTGTAAAGATTCTTTTGATCAGTGCATACTTCAATTAACGCACTAGTAACCGTATCTCTACCGCTAGCGTCAACCGATAAAGTAAAGCCTTTAATCTTGCCGTCTTCAACGGTAAGCGTTTGATTCGTTGCAGTTGCGCTAATAACGTTTTCACCACCAACCAACATATCGCTTGGCAATTCCCCGTCAACTGCAGAGAATACGTAAGGCGTTGATTCGGTGTTGTAATTTTTAATATCGTAACCCGATATCATAAATATCGTTTTGCTACACGTCTTTCCGTCAACTTCATAGGTTGCAGTAATAACGGCAGAACCGTTTCCTGCACCGACAACTTTGTTTCCATTAACGGTAAAGTTTGCGTTGCTTGAAGACAAAGTAAACGGAACGTCTGCGTCGCCGTCTTTAAGGCTAATAGTTACTTCTTCGCCTAAATCAGCCTTAACCTTTTGGGCACTCATAACTATACCGTCACCGTTATCAACCGAAGGCAACGTTACGTTTGCGTTTAACATAGCGTTAATATCGTTATATTGATTTACGCCGTTTACTTTATACTTATAGGTCTTTCCACTTTCAATTGCAGTAGTCCCTGGAACGTATTCAACGCCGTCAAAAGCGTCGTACATATTCGCAGGAACAACGTTGATACCACCCCAGTATAAGAAGGGAAGTTTTGATACAACGTAGATGCCTGCTAATTTATCTGCGTGGGATTTTTCAAAACCGTGAACGTTTGAATTACCAAGAATATGCCCCGAAGAACAGTTCAAGTCAGACAAATCAATAAATACGTTCGTATAATAATAGCAGTTGTTACCTATTGAAGCGATAGGTGAGAAATTTGCAGACTGCCCTGAAACTTTTATCCAAAGATTTTCAAAAGCAAAACTGTTAACCGCATAAGTGTAACCTATACTGCCTGAATATTGATGGAACAAACCAGACGCATTGTTACTGTTCCCGCCAGACGCAATAAGATTAAAATGCGTGTTTTTAATAACTGCGCCACCGCTTAACGCACCGAACAAACCTTTTTGTTCTATCGGAGCAGTAAGAGAATAACCTTGTCCGTCAAAAACGCCACCAAAACCGTAAGATGAAGATTGCCAGTAATTATTGTTGGTATCACCTAGATCGTTGGGGATAGTATCGTGTACTATAGCAGTATCTAACGTAATATCGTTAGCGAGAACGAAATAACCGTCTAATTTATAAAAACTGTCAACTTTAACGAAATTTTCGTTGGTGGGCGATACTGCAAACATATCCATATCGCTCGCTTGGTCAATTATCTTAGTTGCCGAAACGACGTTTACGATTGCAGTACTATAAGCAGTTGAAACTTTTATTTGAGCGTTAGTCCACCCGTTACGTTTAGTTTCAAGACCTAAAATCTTTCCTTCCATAACGCTGAGCGGTGCAAACGTGCCACTGCTAACTGCGTCGTTAGAAATTACTTCTGCCGACGTAATTTCTTCCCCTCCAAACACGGCTTGGTCAAAATCGCCGTCTAAAGCAGAGAAAGTAATCGCCTTATCGTAAACGGGTATTTCGTCGGTTAATTCTTTTGCTATAACGTTGCCGTCGTTATCAATAACTTGGATAAAGTTAGCATCAATTGAAGTAAGAAGTTTGGTCATATCTGCTTTAGCAATAGTTACAACTCCGTCTTCAATAACGGCATTTTTTATCTTCGTAGTGTTGATATAAACGTCACTACCAGCAGTTGCGCCTGCAAGGTTAATTTTAACGCCGTCCGTACCTGCTACGTAAGCGCTAACGCCGTCAACGATAGTCGCTTGATTATAGTAAACACCTGCGTAACGGGTATCTTGATAAAATACGTCGTTAAAACTTGCAACCGCACGCGCGTTTTGGGTTATTCCCGTAATACTTGCGGGCGTTTTAACGTCGCCAACCTTTGCGTAAGCGTCAACTGTCAAGTCCATAGTGATTGCTTCTAAAAGTTTTTCTTGCGACCAGTTATTATCAAATAGCAAAGTGTACTTAATCTCTATGATTTTATCTGCATCATTTGTAAAAGTACTTTCCGTTACGTAGAACGTCTCACTTACTGCCAAACTATCATCTGCCCCATCCTTATTCGCAACGAGAACGACTTCTACGCCTTCGGCATTACCTTTAAGCGCTTTGAATTTGTCATAACCGAGTTTTGCTACAAATCTAATCCCTGGTGAACGCCCTTCTTCCGTGCCACGAATACTTGCCGTAGTGTACATAGCAAATTCGTCAGTACTTACGATAGCGTCGTTTGCTTTAGCAACGTTTACGTTTATAGCAATTAAAATTGCAAACATTGCACAAGCGACAAGTGCTAATACGGAGATAACTTTGTTTCTTAACGATTTACTCATAACGCGTCACCTCCCGTCTTTGTGCTGAACCATTCGTCGTTGAAAGGCGTATCGGCACTTAAATTAAGTACGTCACCGACTTCAAACGTCGTAAGTTCCATTTCGGGCTTATGATATTCTTTCATAAATCCATTCTCCTTAAAAAATTTTTTTATATTTACTGCGAAAAAATTCGCACATAAATCAACTTTGTTATTTATTTTTCCAAACGGGAACGTAGCCTGTAATTTCACCAACAGTCGTTTCCGTCATTTCCCAGTAAGTAGTATCACTAAATTGAGCGCCCGTACTGCCGTAACCCGTGTACGAATTTGCAGTAGTTTGATTTGCAAGCAACTCTTCATAACTAGCGTAAAGAACGCCTTTTGAATTAGTTGACGAGTTGTCTACGCTACCGTCAAACGTCCAGTAGTTTACGCCGTTTGAATTGTAATAATATCCACCGTCGTTATTTACGGTTACTCCGTCCGGTATCGCTTGACCGTGAGTGATAAATTTACCATTACGCCATTGCGTTACTTTTGCAATTTCAAGG
>JAZSJY010000046.1:0-2695 GCA_045534565.1 Christensenellaceae bacterium
CCGTTTTTGCGTGGAAGTCTTTTTGTCCTTTTTTAGCAAACTTATCAATTCTTGAACAATTATCAAGCCACTCAACGTTGAAATCTTCAAAAAAGGTGGTTGCGCCAAGCGAAAGCATTGCGCCGTAATATTCCTTCATGATATCAACGGCTTTTTCAGGACTGCGCGACGCTATCGCCTTTAATATATAATAACTCATAAAGGTTGAAAGTCCTTTGGCATTGCCTTCAATTAACGTAGCGTATTCGCTATCGCTAATTTGCCCTTCAGCCATATATTTTAAGCCGATAATTTGTTTCATTTTGTTTACTTTAATAGGTTGTTTATTTAACTTATCAAGCACTTTTTTAGCAAGCGAAGTATCTAAAGAAAACTCATCAAATAACTGAATTGCTTTTTTAAGGGCAATAACGTTAATAGCACGCACACCTGCAGACTCGTCACCGCTATCACAAGACGGCCAGTCAACGAAAAGCCAACCGTATTGCATATTTCCGTCTTGGTCAACGCACTCGTCAAAGCGTTTAATAAGCCCGTTAAAGTAATCTAACTGCCTTTCGGCAAAAGCCTTTTCACCCGTTTCAAAATAGTAATCGCAAACGGTAATCATCCACCACATTGAATAAGAAGAAATTCCGTTCATCCAAAGATTTATAGGCGTTTGTTCACGCACGAAATCAAGCGAATTTTCCACGCTTTTAACTCTGCCGTACAAAGTTACAAGAGAAGACATTTCGGGGTGCATATCGCCTATCCAAACCAAACGGTCACGCTTAATACCGTCCCAAACGTAATCGCCTGCAGAACAAAGGTCAACCGTGCGTTTTGCTACGCTGAAAATCTTTTTAACTAACTTATCGTTACCGTTATAAGTATAAACGGCTTTTTTATTTAATATATTGTTTTCACAAAAAACGTTTTGGATAACGGGAATATCGTCGGTCAAATAATCAATACGCACGAATCTAAAGCCGGTATTACCTGCGGTAACGTTTGCGTACGCAGGAAGTATTAAGGTGATATCCCTTGAGCCGTGGTCAAGCGTTAAACCGTCTTCGCCAAACTCTGCACACGTTTCCGAAAGGCTTTCCCCAAAACGAATTCTTACGTTAGGCGCGTCTTTTTGCTCACGCATTTGACCGGCAAAGCCCCCCGTAATAATACGAACGCCACCGTTCATTTCCTTACCGAAATCTAAAATAACGTAACCCTTACCCGTAAAAACGGCGTTTTGACTGCGCCAAGCGTCGTCGTTACGCAAAACTACTTGTAATGGCTTTTTTTGTTTTAACGCCTTTGCGTTTACTAAATTTTTTGATTTTACTATTTTAGTTGGAAGTAACGTTTGAATCATAACTTTCTCCTAAAAATCAACCTTCCCTTTTGGGAAGGTTGTTTTTCTTATTCTGGTATTACGAATACGCCTTCGCCCGCTTTTAAGTTAACGGTCAATTTACCGCCTTCAAGCGCAACTTCGCTAGGCACGCCTTCAATTATTACCGTGGCTGTTTTAGCGCCGTCAAAGGTAAATTCAAGGGTGTTATCAATATTGTAAGTAGGTTCGGTGTAATTAACCGCCATATAAGCCTTTTTACCGTCTTTATCAAATTCTGCAACGATTGAGTCGGCAGTAGAAGTAAAGTCTTTTAACAAGGCGAATTTATCAATTTGTTTGTGCTTACAAAGGTCAAACGCTTCTTGATTGTGGCAGTCTGTATATTTAGTGCCAACGTAAGTTTTTGCGCCAACCCATTCGTAAGGCAAATAATACTTACCAAGCGCAATAGCACGCAAGTTTGCCCTTTTAACGTGGTCGTAAGTTTTAGTGTAAACCACTTGTTCTTTATCGCAAAGCACCGCTCTACCAGGTTTAGCAAAACCTTTGTTTGCATAAATATAATGTTCAATAACTTTAGCACCGAAAACAAGCGCAAGGTTTACTTGGAAACCAACGTCTTCAAACGTTTCAATTTCACGGATATGTAAACCTTCGTTAGAAACTAATTGAATACAAATACTTGTTCTAACGTCGTGCCCTTCGCTAATTAATTTTTTGGTGCGTTCAGCAAGGCAAAAATAATCTCTTATAGCGGTGGGTTTAATAAAGTTAACGCCTTTTTCACACGCCATAGGATAATGGTCTGTACCAAGACTCTTTTCACCCTTAACTTTCTTTAATATTTTTTCTATGTAAAGGTCTAAATAATCTTCATATTTAGGGGCTTTTTCTCTGCCATACAACAAATACATGCCGTAATCTTGCAAAAGATTTATATGCCAAAAGGTATCGCCACCGTTTTTATTGTACCACTCAACTAATTTGATATAATCTTCAACAGAGTATTTGCAGTACCAATCAAGACGAGTGGGCGCAGGTTCGTCGGTCATATAATAGCCGTGCACTTTGCCTAAAAATTCGTCGGTGACGTTATCGTAATAATGAATACTGCCGTTGTTCATCGTGCGAAGTAAAACTTTAAGTCCAACTTCTTTGCAGTTATCAATAGCTTGAAAATATTCTTTTGAAATACTGCCGTCTTCATTATCACGTACTATGTAGTCTTCAGTAAGGTTATAATAATTAAAACCTGCTTCTTTATACTTTTCTAACCTATCAATAGTAGGTATGGGCGGAACGTCCGCCAAAATAATAAACTCGTTCTTTTCCTTAAAATTTTTCATAGAATTTAATTAA
>JAZSJY010000043.1:0-2592 GCA_045534565.1 Christensenellaceae bacterium
GAAGAAAAAGGCGTGTTGTTACCACGTGCTACTTCCCTTCGCATATCTGCAATTTCTATTCTCGGTAGCGGTCTTTTATTTACCCTTTCTGGCAATTTTATAAAATTATATTCGCCGTCTATTGCCTTTTTGTAACTTTCAATGGAAGGCGTAGCGCTACCTAAAACTAATTTAGCGCCACAATTTTTGGCTCTAAACGTTGCAACGTCAACGGTTGCATATCTTGGCGACGATTCACTCGTATAACTTCCATCGTGTTCTTCGTCAAGAATAATTAATCCCAAATTTTCAACGGGCGCGAAAATCGCACTTCTCGCACCAATGGCTATTCTTGCTTCACCATTACGCAAACGCCACCACTCGTCAAACCTTTCGCCAGCAGAAAGCCCACTATGTAATATTGCAGCATCATCACCAAAACGAGCCCTTATCTGTTTTAACATTTGTGGCGTTAAAGAAATCTCAGGCACTAACATAATCGCCGTTTTACCATTATTAATTACATCGTTGATTAAGTTTAGGTAAATTTCAGTCTTGCCACTACCCGTAACGCCAAAAATCAACGAAGTCGTTTTATCCGTAGTAGAAACACTTTCTATTGCTTGCCTTTGCGCACTTGTCAAGTCAATGTCTTTGTTGGTTATATTTAAATTTTTATACGGCGAACGGAAAAATTTTTCTAATTGTATTTCCGCAGCACCCTTTTCCACTATCGCATTTACCGCAGATGAGCCAAATTTTTCACTCAAGATAGAAAATTTAGTTTTGCCGTTTTCACACAAATATTCAATCAATTCCTTTTGTTTGATTGCAGTTTTGCGTAAAGAAGATAAAAAATCTTGAACACATACGTCGTTTTTTAAGCAAACGTATCTAAGAAACTGCTCTTTAACTTTACCTTTACGCATTTCCGAAGGTAAAAACAATCTCAAAGCACTAGCTCTTGTAACGTAACAAGTGGAACAAATGAATTGCATAAGTTCAAGAGTTTCCTTTGTTAAAGCAGGAACTTCTTCAAGTAATTGCGATATAGGTTTAATTTTCTCGGGTGGAAATTTACTTTGTTCTTTTACACCGATAACGATGCCTTCAAGAAATTTCTTTCCAAACGGCACGATAACACGACTGCCAGGAACTATCCTGCAGTCTGTAAAAGAATATTCAAATATTTTATCAACTTCTATGTTTGTAATATCAACTATTACGTCTGCAAACATTTTTCCAACCCGTTAAAAGCAAAATATGTTCACCGCTTATGATGAACACATTTTATTTTAGTCGTTAGTAGCAATCAACTTACCATCGTAAATTTCTTGCGCGGCAACCGATAAAGGTTTTTCCTTGCTAGGAAGTTCAGTAAAACCTTGATTTTGTGCTTGTTCCATAAGTTGTCTTGCGCGTTTGCTTGTTACTACGCAAAGTTCATATTTTGAACCGATTTTTTGCGCTAATTCATCAATGGGTGGTTTATGTATCATATCTCTATCTCCTTTTAGGAATTATACCTTGTTTTTTTCTTTCAAAATTATTTGTTCAATTTCATTCACGGCTTGCATTAAATCATCATTAACTACGGCGTAATCATAGTCATCGCTTTTTGCTAACTCGTATTCAATTCTTTCCATGCGTAAATTGATTTTTTCAATAGTTTCCGTGCTTCTACCGATAAGTCTTTTTCTTATTTCTTCCTTATTCGGTGGTAACACCATAATTAAAATAGCGTCGGGGTAACTTCTCTCAACGGCAAGTCCTCCGTTTACGTCTATTTCTAGAAGAACGTCTTTTTCTTGCAAGCTTTTCATCACGAAATCTTTAGGCGTGCCGTAATAATTTTCAAAATGTTCGGAATACTCTAAAAATCCGTCCTCTTTAATTTTATTTATGAAATTTTGCTTATCAATAAAAAAGTATTCACGCCCGTTAATTTCACCATCTCGCGGTGCTCTCGTCGTACAAGAAATACTAAGTGAAAGATTTTTATTCCTTTCTATTAACAGCTTTGCAATAGTTCCTTTCCCTACGCCAGACGGTCCTGACAACACAACTAAAACGTATCTCATATTATTCTAAGTTTTGAACTTGTTCTCTAACCTTTTCAATTTCATTTTTTAGTTCTAGGGCGTAACCGGTAACTTGAAGATCGTTTGACTTAGAACAAATCGTGTTTGTTTCCCTGTTGAACTCTTGCATAAGAAAATCAAGTTTTTTACCAGAACCTTGAACTTTAACAATTTCACAAAATTGAACGACGTGTGAATTAAGCCTTGTAAGTTCTTCGTCAATATTTACTTTATCGGTATAAAAAGCAACTTCATTTAATAATCTTGTTTCATCATATTTAACGTCTTTTAAGGCTTCTTCAATTCTTACTGTTAATTTCTCTTTGTATTCTTTGGCAACTAACGGTGCACGTTCCTTTATGCTACTAGTAAGATTGTTAATCGTTTCCATTCGCAAAAGCATATCATTAACGAGTTTTTCACCTTCCAAATCTCGCATTTCATTTAATTTAATACAAGCATTTTTAACCGTTTCACGAACGATATTTTCAAATTCGGTAACGTCTGGAACAGTGCCGTCAACTATAACGTC
>JAZSJY010000182.1:0-8026 GCA_045534565.1 Christensenellaceae bacterium
ATTTATTTGATTTAAAATATTTAGATACTTCTTGTTGCGGTTGGCTTTTACGTTGATAGTCAATAAGTTTCACTAAAACTTGATTTACAGAAACTGCACCGTAACCGATAGAAGCAAACATTTCATCTTGACCGTTAAAGGACATTTTAGCGGCAACGTGCGCAAAACTTTCATCAGTTAAAATTTCAGAAAGATTGTACCCCCTGCGCTTTGCTTCGGCTTCAAGCATAATTTTGCCCATTTTGCCGTTTTCTTCTTTCATCTCACGCTTAAAGAACTGCTTTATCTTTACACGTGCGCTAGGACTTTTTACAATTTTAAGCCAGTCCCACGAAGGCCCTTTGGAATTTTGTGACGTAATAATATCAACGACGTCACCTACGTTAAGAGTAGTGTTTAACGGAACGATTTTAGAGTTAACTTTTGCACCAACACACTTGTTACCTACCGCAGAGTGAATATTGTACGCAAAATCAAGAGGCGTTGCATCTTTAGGCAAACTTATTACGTCGCCCTTAGGTGTAAACACTAAAACTTCCGAACTATAAATATCGCCTTTTAGCGAATTTAAAAATTCTTTACTATCTTTAAGACCGCCTTGCCATTCCATAACTTCACGTATCCACGTAAGGCGAGTATCAAGGTCGTCTGCAATCTTTTTCTTTTCTTTATATTTCCAATGCGCCGCGATACCGTATTCAGCAGCGTGGTTCATTTCGTACGTTCTTATTTGAATTTCAAACACTTTACCGAAGTTGGTCATAACGGTAGTATGCAACGAACGGTACATATTTGGTTTTGGCGTTGCTATATAGTCTTTAATTCTTCCTGGAACGGGTTTCCATTTATGGTGCATTCTGCCAAAAACTTCATAACACTCGTCAACAGAATTTACTACTATTCTTATAGCAACTAAATCATATATTTGCTCAAGCGTTTTACCACGCTCTTTCATCTTTCTATATATGCTGTATAAGTGCTTTTTTCTACCGAATACGTCCCCAGACATACCACAGTCAGCAAGCATAGCTTTAATTTCGTCAACCACGTGATCAACTAATTCGGTATTTTCTTTCAAACGTTCGTCTACGTTCGTGCTTAAATATTCATAAAAATCAGGTTCAAGATATTTTAAACACAAATCTTCTAATTCACATTTAATTTGTGAAATACCAAGTCTATCGGCAAGTGGCGCATAAATTTCAAGCGTTTCACGAGCCATCCTTTGTTGCCTTTCACTAGACAAGAAATTGAGCGAACGCATATTGTGCAATCTATCAGCAAGTTTAATTATTATAACCCTAATATCCTTTGCCATTGCAACGAAAATTTTACGGAAGTTCTCTGCTTGCTCTTCTTCTTTTGAAGTAAAAGAAATTTTATCAAGTTTAGTAACGCCAACTACTAATTCTAAAACTTCGTCACCAAATTCTTTTCTAATATCACCTTCCGATACCGAAGTATCTTCAATTACGTCATGCAAAAAGGCGGCTGCAACGGTTGCTGCATCCAACCCCAAATCAATCAAAATGCCCGCAACGGTACACGGGTGAATAAAATATTCTTCACCCGACGCGCGCTTTTGATTAGTATGCGCTTTACGTGCAAAGTCGTAAGCACGTTTCAACAAAGCGTAATCTTTGCCGATATAAGTTTCTTCAAGTCTTTTTAATATAGTAATCATGCCAAACCTTTCAATGAATAAATTTTACTATATAGTTTAGAATTTGTCAATGCGTTTTTCATTTTTTGGTCGTAATAAAAATATCCGTTTTTAATATTAAAAATATTAAGTTCCAAAAAAACTTTAATTACAAACAAGGTTTGTAAAGCATCTTCCTCCCCTACGTGTTTTCTCACAAACGCAGGAATCGTGTTTATAGGCTTTCCGTTAAGAGTTGTCAAATAATTAAAAATTCTTGCAAAAACAGTTCTATCCGTTTGCAAATTTTTTATCCATTTATAGCCGTTGATTTCATCCACACAATAACTTTGCACTGTAGAATTTAAATATACTAAAGGCTTGTCAAGATAAACTATTTTATCAAATCCTTCGGGAATATTTTTGGGCGACACTACTACGCAATTTTTACCCCCTTTATTTTCAGGTGCAAATAATGAAGACGGTAGATTTTCAAGTTCAATATAATTAGCGAAATTTTCGGGATCACTTATTATGAATAGCGTGCCCGTTTTACTTGAAAAGTTAACGTCTATTTTATTTATTTTTACACTTTGGGTTTGCTTACTATAAATTATTTTATCTAACTCGTTATCAACAATTTCAAGTGATATAGAACTAAAATCATCATAGTTGGCAATAATCTTTCTTGAATACGCTTTAAGAGATTCTCTCCCCTTAAACGACGATAAATTCAACTCAAAAAGAACTGTCTTTTCAATAGGCATTGAAAGTATAGAAACGTTTGTTTCCCCGTTAAAATCAAGCACTTCAATAAAATCAGTTTTAAACGTATAGTGCGGTGACCCTGCTTTTAACGGCAAGGAATCAATTTCGCCAACCGATAAAGCAAACATAGGTCTGCGATTACCCACCCCAAACGGTTCTAATGATTCAACTTCTTTGGCAAATCGCAAAGAAAAAGGTTTATCTATTTTCCACTCCGCTAAAACTTTCTTTTCAGTATCAAATACGCCGTAGGTTTGTTTTGCATAACCGTTAAGTTGTTTATCTAATTTAGAAAAGTTTTCCTTTTCAACTGATAACCCCGCTGCTTGTGAATGCCCCCCGTAACCGATAAGCAAATCTTTCACAAAGCAAATAGCGTCGTATATATTAACTCCGTCAACACTTCTTGCAGACCCCTTCAAATATCCGTCGTGTCCAGCAAAAACGATTACGGGGCGAGAATAGTCTTCAACAAGTTTTGCTGCAACTATACCTATAAATCCTGCGTTCCAACGTTCGTCTTTAACTAAAATAAAATCATTTTTATATAGAGAATGTTTTTTAATTTTTTCCTTTGCTTCCCTATATATATTATCGCATTCAACTTGTCTTGCAACGTTATATTCGCTTAATTTTACCGCAAGTTCGTAAATCCTATCTACCGATTGCTCTGTAAACAACTTTAACGCAGTATTAGCGTCACCCATTCTTCCACCAGCATTTATTCTAGGTGCAATATTATAAGCAATAGTTTGTGCAGTTATTTGACGAATATTTTCATTCAACAAATACTTAAAAGGCAATCGTAACCTTTTTGGATCGTTCAAAATTTTAAGTCCTTCTGCCGTAATGTCCCTATTCTCGTCAATTAAATCCATGCTATCAGCAACGGTTGCAACGGCAACAAAATCTAAATATTTATCAGCCTTTTCGCCTATTAAAGCGTATCCTAACTTATAAGCAACTCCTGCACCACACAAACCGTCAAAGGGATATTTTTGCCCTTTGATTTTAGGATTTATAGTTATGCATTCTGGCAAATCTTCAGGTGGTTCGTGATGATCTGTAACGATAACGTCTATACCCATTTCGTTAAGTACAGTTATTTTTTCCTTATCGCTAACGCCACAGTCAACGGTTATTAAAAGGTCAATTCTTTTTTGTAAATTGAACTTTTTCAGAGTTTCTACGTTTATCCCGTAACCTTCTTCTCTTTCTGGAATATAGATGGATGGAGTAATACCATACTCAACAAGGCAATAATAAAGAACTGAAGTAGCACACACGCCGTCAGCATCATAATCACCAAAAACGAAAACGTTTTCTCCCAACTCCTTGGCTTTTTCAATTCTTTTTACAGCAGAAGACATATCACTTAGCAAAAACGGATCGTTAAACCCCCTTTTGCTTGGTGATAAAAATCTTTTTGCTTTTTCCACCGTATCAACGCCACGGTAATACAAAAGTTTTGCGGTATCAAATAGAATATCGCATTGTTCAGCCACGTCGTATATTAAGTTGTTTTCTTCTAAACTTAATTGTTTACCGTAAATAATTTTCATATTATATATAACGAATAAGGCGGAAAAATTTCCGCCTTATTTTATTCTAAATTTATGCATTAAGCATCTTTCTTTTTCAAAGATTTTGATCTCTTTTTAGAGTTCTTTATTGCCGTCCAAACGTATGGCGTAAGCATATATGCCGTAACCACTGCAACCACCACTGCAAGCAATAACTGAGCACCTATAATAAGCATATATTGAATACCTATAATAGCAAACGCCCCGATTGCAATTGCAACGACAAGCGCAAGAACGAGAGCCCAAATAAATACTTTCGCTTCGCTAATTGCCACTTTTTCTGCTATTTGCGCAACAGTTAATTTTGCATTAGCCGTATTTTTGCTTTCTTCCCTATATCTACTTGAAAGTGCTATTGAAAGACCTGCCGACACTATTGCCGAAACAATTGCGGAAATTTCTACGTAAGGCACGGCGGGAATTCTTGTTATAGCCATTATAGATATAAACAACAAGAAAGACAACAAATATGAACAAATAATTGATACTGCACCTGCAACCTTTTCAACGAAAATTGCGTATAAGAATATTGCGACAAGTGAAATACCAAACGCTAAAAGAACCCAACCGAGTTGCAACGATTCAAAGCCTTGCCCTTTAACAGCATAAACTTCAACTGCGCTTGCATCTATATCCGTTATTGAACCGTCGTTATCAAGTGCCGTTTGAATAGCAGTCTGCAAACCCGAAACGTCACTTGTAACGTCAGTTTTAAACTTATAAATAAGTTTAACGCCGTCGTCTACAACTTGACAAGAAGAGTATTTTATATCTTTTTCTTCAAAATAATTTTCTGATGCGTCTTTAAGAATAACTTTAGCAGCATCAACAGATTGATCAATACCAACGTGAACTTCGTAACTATCTTTATAATCTACCGTATTGTTAAAACCAAGCACGCCAAAAAGAGTCATACCCGCAACGATAAGAACGAGTGCCGCGATAATAAACCACTTAAATTTACCAAGAACGTTTTTCATGATTTATTCCACCTCCCCTTCTTCTACTGCAAGTTGCGCTCTCTTAAAGCGCAAGAATTTTTCCTTATCACTAACTAAAGGAAGAATTAACGCTGAGTACATTCTAGTGAAACCGAGTGTTACGATAAGCGAAACGGCAATACCTATACCAAACGTAATTGCAAAGCATTGAACAACACCCGTAGTAAACGCAAACAATAACAATGCCGTTACACCTGCAACAATATGAATACCCGCCGTTGGAGCTATAGACTTATTAAAGCCTTTCTTAATAGCAGCCATTGCAGTCTTTTCACTATTTGCAAACTCTTCTTTAACGCGCTTTGCAAGAATTATCATACAGAAAGCACAAACGAACGTTGAAAGAATCATACCTATAAGTCCGCCAAACGAGAAAGTAATTCCTGGAACGCCGATCATAAGCCAAGTTTCGCCCAAAATGAAGAAGATTGAAGAAAGTGAAGTTATCACACCTAATCCCCTATACATCATAATCATTAACGCTGCGAAAACAACGGTTATAGTGATTACTGATATTAAACACATAAGCGCTGCATTTTTAACGCTACTTGGACTTTCAATTAAAACGGGGCTATCTTCTGCAATTTGGTATTTATAAGTCAAACCGCCATCACCAATTAAAAGCGCACGGCGTTCAGTTTCCGCTTCGTTATTCAAATATGCAGTAAGAGACTGTTTTTCAAAATAATCTTTAACGATAGGTTCGCCACCGTTATCAAAAAGTGATTCTTCAGTTTCTTCGCCGTTTTCTTCAGTCACGAACTTAATATCCATATAATAACTACCTTCAGCCGACTCAATAGCGTCAACAATAGTATTATATGCATTTTTAGTAAACTGTACTTTTAAGCCGTAAACCGTGCTGTCACCGTTTGTAACAGCGCCTGTATAATCAGCGCTTTTAATAACCTTTTCACCTTCGCAGATTACAGACAAATTTGACGAATCAGTCCCGCCGTAAACTTTAACTTCGCCGTACTTAAACACCGTTTCAATATCGTCGCTGATAGATTCTGTATTTTTAGTTTCAACCCTAATAACGTAATCTTCAACACCTGCTTCGGTGCTCTTTAACGCTTTTACTGAAAAAGACTTATAGCCAAGTTTTTCAAGTCTGTAATTAAAGGTCTTAAGAATTTCGGCAATTTCTTCTTCGCCGACTTCGTCGTAATTATCGTCACGCAATTCAAGCGTATACGCAATACCACCTTCAATGTCGTAGTCCAACTCTATTGCCCCGATAGCAGAATTATATTTTTTCACCCCACCATCGTAAGTAAAACGCAAAAAGGTGAAGACTAACGCTACAGCCATTATTACGCTTATGATAGACAATAAAATTGTTGATTTTGTCTTATTCATTTATTCCTCCACTTGCGAAAGAAAACTCTCCCGCTATTATGATAACAAGCCTATCTTAAAGATTATATACTATTGTATAAATTTAGTCAATGAGAATTTTAATTTTTTTTGAAAAAACCTTAATTTTAATTAATTTTTTTAACCAAAATGATTATCGTAATTAAAATAAAGGGACAGCAAAGCCGTCCCTTGACTCTTTTTCAGCATTTATGAAGTTAGATGAACTATTAGGGCAACACCTGCGATAATCACTAAACCAAGCAACACCATCAACGCTATCTTTAGTGGTGATTTTGGCGTTTTTCCAAAAACTTTACCCGTACATCCGTTTACGTAAAAGTTGAACAACTTTTGTTTGTAATTAAAATTACCAACGTATACTGGTAACATAACGTACTTAAAAGTAACGTTAGAATGCGTAGTTGAAACGTTCAAATAATCTACTTTATCGTAACAATATTTTGAAAGTATCCCACGTTTTATTTTAGAATCTATTTTACTCTTCGCAGAAGTCCAACAATCGGTAAGTTCTTTATCGTAATGATACGCCATATACCCCAAAAGGAACTCTTCTTCGTACGCTTTGCCTTCGTTAGTATTATACGGAGACACCCCGTCAAGTTCTCTTTGAGAAAACTTATTCCCTGCCGTTATTAGAACGTCGTCAAAAAAACAATCGTACGTCCCCCTAACGTGAAACCATACGGTATACGTTTCAACACGCCTATTCTTACCTGAACCAACCGTACGAGTACGAGTTTCACCAAGTCTGCCTTCGTAGTACGAAGTAGTTTGACTATCAAAAGTAAAGCAAGGCGTGTAAACACCCTTCAGGTTTTCAGCTTTCAAAGTTTTTTTAAATGACCTAGGCGCAAAAAAACGTTTTTTTGCCCATGCTTTTGAAAACTCAAGAGCCTTTTGTTCAGTAAAAGCAAACGGAAGAACGGTATTAGGCTTTACTCCAACAAGCTCGTCTATAACCTTGACGTGTGGTGTTGAACAAAAAGGACATATAGTTGCCGTTTCCGTTGCCGAGACAACTATCTTTGCCCCACAATTATCACAGCGAAAAACTGCAGCATCCTTTTCACTCCACGTAGTTTGCATTGATAGATAAGAAGAAAGGGCTATTTCTTCTGCTTTTAAATCTTGATTAAAACTACACTTCGTTCCACAATGGGCGCAAAAAAGCATTTGCGTTGACGGGTCAAAAACCATATTGCCACCGCAATTTTGACACTTGACACTTTCAGTTTCTACAACTTTTTCAACTTCACCCGTTGTTTCTTCAATCATGAACTAATTAACCTTCAAAATCATTAAGTTCTTTAAGCATTTGAGCAAGGTCTGCACCGTGAACGTCTGCAGCTTCGCCAACAGTTTCACCATGAGCGAGTGCGCAACCTAAACAATGCATTCCGTGGCTCATTAAAATTTCGCCAGCCTTAGGATTGATTTGAATTGCTTCAAAAATAGTAGTGTTTTCAGTAATTTTGTTTGCCATGATTTTTCTCCTTTTTATAATTATTACCCTTAAAAAAACATTAAAACGGCATATCTTTACTTTTTTAATTATATAATTATTTTCCCTATAAGTCAAACGTTTTTATAAAAGGCGATACTCAATACATTTAAAAAATATTAAAAGGATGGTTAACCATCCTTTGATT
>JAZSJY010000207.1:0-8514 GCA_045534565.1 Christensenellaceae bacterium
GGTTACGAAATAGAAGACGAGCCGTTTTTTGCATATATGCGTGGCAAATACAACAAGGCTGAATTGAAAGAAATTGACGTTTACGCAAAAGAAAGGGGCATAACCGTAATACCAACCATACAAACGCTTGCGCATTTAGGCTTTATGTTCCGTTGGCCAAAATTCTTTGATTATCGTGATATAGATGAAATAATGATGGTTGGTGATCCAAGGGTATACGAACTTGTTGAAAAAATGATAAAACTTATGGCAGAATGTTTTTCGGCAAAAATAGTGCACTTGGGTATGGATGAAGCCTTTAATTTAGGTAGGGGCAAATATTACGACGTGCACGGACCAAGAAATAGAGTAGACATAATGAAAGAGCACGTAGAAAAAGTGCTTGAAATTTGCAAAAAATATAACGTAACGCCTGAAATGTGGGGTGATATGTATATCCCCATGGCGTACGGCGCTTACGACAGGGGCGAAATGACCTTTGATAAGTCTGAAGAAGTTGCAAAAAGCATAGACCCAACCTTAAAAATTCACTACTGGGATTATTACAGTTTAACCGAAGACCGTTACGAAAAATTTATAAAAAAATTCAAAAAAATTACAAACAACGTTGTTTTTGATGGTGGCGTGTGGAACTATATAGGTTACGTGCCAGATAATACTTACAGTATTAGGGCAACTAAAGCGGCGTTTAGTGCGTGTGAAAAATACGGCATAAACGAAGTTATAGTAACCACTTGGGGTGGCGATACCGTTCAAGAAACTTCTTTGTGGTCTACAATGCCTACGATGGTTGCTGCAGCAGAATTTGCACGTGGTAATTACGATATGGATAGCATAAAGGCTAAATTCAAAGATCTTATGGGTATGGATTTTGATGCGTTTATTGCACTTGAAAAGGTGAATAGATTAGAATCACGTGATAAAACGGCAAACGATAACCTTTTGCAAACGCCAAGTAAGTATTTGTTGTGGAACGACGTGTTTACAGGCATTTACGATTCAACCGTTGATCAAAGTGAAAGGCATATTTTTACTGAAACGGCTAAAGAAATGGCTAAATACAAAGGGGATAAGAAGTGGGGCTACATATTCAATATGGTAGAAAAACTTGCTCTTGTTTTAGAAGAAAAGTTTGATTTAGGTGTAAGGACAAGGCAAGCGTATAGTGCAAAAGATAAAGATGCGCTTATAAAACTTGCAACGAATACGTATCCGTTAGTATCAAAAAGGATAGAAGATTTTTACCAAGCGTTAAGGGTGCAATATTATAAAGAAAACAAATCAAATGGTTTTGAAATAGAAGATATTCGTTTTGGTGGCATAGTAAAAAGGCTTGAAAACTGCAGTAGAATAATACTTGAATATTGTGATGGCAAGTTGGATAGAATAGAAGAACTTGACCAAAAGGTAGTTGACTACTTGACGGGCGCAGACGAACACGTTAAAGGTGCGTTTACTGAAAACGGATATTGTGACGAATCAAGCGTATTGACTTTATAAAAACAAAAAGAGAGCAAACACGACTGTGTTTGCTCTCTTTTGATATACGTATATCAATTTTTATTTTCTCGTTATAAGTTGGTTTTTTGCTCGCCAAGCCGATGGGGAAAGACGGAATACGTTAGTAAACTGTTTTATAAAGTTTTTTGGCGAACTGTAACCGACTGCAACCGAAATATCCAAAACCTTTAAGTTGGTATTCATAAGCAAGAAAGATGCGTGATTAATTTTTTGCAAATTGAAAAAATTAACTATCGTCTGCTTAATATGTTTTTTGAATTCCCTGCAAATATGCCCGTGACTATAGGGGATTTTAGCCGTCAATTCTTCAATAGAGTATGCGAAGTTATCAGGGTTTCTTAAATCTTCAACGAAGGCGTTAAGCCAGTCGGGTTGTGAAGTTGGTAATTTTGTTAATTGATAAGCGGTAAGCAAATTGATAGCAACTGAAAAGTGAATATTTCTTAAAACGGAAATACTGCTTGAAAGTTTAAAATTAGGGGTGTTAAACATTTCTTCAATATATTTAGTCATTGAAGAAGTAACCGTAAAATTAACGGGGTTTTCAGCGTTCAATAATTCGCCGTATAGTTCGGGTGAAATCATATTGCACCATTTTTTCATTTCAGCGTCGGTAATATAAATATCACGGTGGCGATAGGTTTCGTCTAAGTTATTATTAAAGAAGTGCCTATCTTTAATAGGGCGCATAATAATAACTTTCCCTGGTGAAAGTTTGTGTGTTTTATTGTTAAGGGTGTGCATACAACTACCACTTAGCGCAACTAAAATTTCCCAGTAAGTATGGTTATGTGCTTCGTCAGTTGGAACTTGAATGAAATTCGTATACGGCGAATTTAATAATTCAGATTCGGTGTAAGTAAGCATAAAACCTTCCCCCCCTTTTAAAACGTTGTGTTAAAAAAAGTAAACCTTTAATTTTTACGCACTTTGTTAAAAGACGTAAATGGATGTTAAAAAAGGTAAATTCACAACCTTGTTCTTTGGCTTTATGTTAACACAAAAGGCGAAAGTTGTCAATACATAAATAAAAAAATATTATTAAATATGCATAATAAAATTTTTCATATTGCAAAAGTTGGTTAAAAAAAGTAAAGCAATGAGTAAAAAAGGGGTTGAAGGTATAAAATTGACTATGATAAAATATTTTTGTAGATTAAATACGTTGGGTAAATTTTAAATTTTTATAAAACCTAACGAAAGGAGAGAAAGATGAAAAGAATTTTGGCACTTTTATTGTGTTTGGTGAGCCTTGTTGCTTGCGTTGCAGGTACGGGGTGTAGAAGGGGGCTTACCGAAGAGCAAAAAGCAAACGCGCTTATAATTGAGTATTATAAAGCGGGCTACGGCGAAGCGTGGATTCAAAACCTTGCTGCAGCGTACACACAAAAGACCGGTCAAGAAGTAGTTTTACTTCCCCGTTCAGGTAACGAAGGTTTAAGCAATATGGCAACTTCACTTAAATCAGGCACAAGCCATACTGACTTATACTTTACAAGTAACCCTTCGTTTGACGATTTGTATAGAGGTAAAGCGTTGGTTAACGGTCAAGTTTACGACAGTTGGTATGCAGACCTTACCAGTGTATACAACGCAACGATTGAAGGGGAAAATATCACCGTAAAAGACAAAATGTTTGATGCTTTTGAAGATTATTACAAAATGCCTGACGACGGTAACTATTATAGCGATAAATATTACTTCTTCCCATGGGTTACTGGTATGATTAGTATCGTTGTAAACATGGACGTATGGAACAGCGTAGCACAAGGCAAAGAATTCCCAAGGACTACCGATGAATTGCTTGAACTTTGTAACGAAGTAAAGGGCAAGGGCGTAGCACCACTTATTTATTCTTTAGGTGATGAATACTTCACTTCGTTCTATCAAGTAATGATGACTCAATACGAAGGTAAAGCAAATATGGATAACTTCTATAAAGGTTATTCACCTATGGGCGATCGTTACGATACAAATATGGTTGCGTACGATGGCTTCAAAAAGACTCTTGAATTCTTTGAAAAATGGTTAAAACCAGAAGCAGGTTATACCCACGAAGATAGTTTATCGTTAACCTTTATGCAAATGCAAGGTCAATTTATGAACGGCGCAGCACTTATGAATATTAACGGTGACTGGCTTGAAAGGGAAATGTTAACCAAGTATCCAGATGCAAACATTGCAGCAATGAAAACGCCTGTACTCAGCGCAGTTGCAGATAAGTGTTCATTTAAGGATGCTACTAACCGTGACCAAATTCTTCGTAGTGCTATTGATTACGTAGATGGTAAGAGTACAACAAAGCCTGCAGAATGTACTGACGCAGATATCGCTTACATTAGGGAAGCAAGAAGCGTTGAATACGTTACTGGTAACGGTACTATTGCACAAGTTCCAAGTTATTCAAACCAAATTGAATCTGCTAAAAAGTTCTTAATTTTTATGGCAAGTGACGAAGGTATGAAGATTTTCCGTGCAGGTACAAGTGGTTGTGAACTTCCTTTCAACTACACCACGCCTGAAGAAAACACCAACGTAACTACTTTCCGTAAGTCAATAAACGATATACTTGCAGTATCAGAAAAGAGATTCGTTAACAATAAGGATAGAATTTTCTCTGCAGGTGGCGTAAGCGTATATTTGTATAACAACTCAATTGGTCGTTTTGTAAAAGCGTTCACAACTGAAACGGGAAGAAAAACTGCTGCAGAATATTTTGATGCAGAAGTTCAAGCCGTAAACAAAATGATTGAACAAGCAAAACGTGAAGCAGGCTTGATGTAAAGAGCAAAATAATTTTTTGAAAGGAGTACTCCTTTATCAATTCTAACGAATTGATAAAAACTCTTGTTGGAAATAAAAAAATTATAAGGGAGAGCATATGTTTAAGAAAATTGCAAAGAAACTCGTATTGTTTTTAAGTGCAATCACGTTGACTGTGGGTGCTGTTGGCTGTAGCCCTGCACCCAAAGGCAACGACGGTTACGAAGTGTGGACGACTTACAACACTATGAAAGTTGTAAGAAATGCAGAACTTAACGGCAACTACGAAAAGATGGAAAAAGGCATTAACGTAAAGATGGCAAAAGCAGAAAGTGAAATGGGCAATCTTTACGTAACGACTGGGGATAAGGGTGTAAACAGCTTCAACCTTGCTGTGCAGGACCTTGAAAATTCAAACGGCGATATATTCTCTGTAGACAATATGATTGTATATGCGCAAAGATATATACAAATTACTTGGCGTTCAAGGAACAATACTTACGAAGAATACCCACTTGGTTCATATTCGCCAGACGCTTTAGTAGAAATGGATTTATATAGGAAAGCAAAAGAAGATAAAATATTGCCTAACAGTAACCAAGGTTTTACGGTAGATTTCACCACCACGGCAGATACACCTGCAGGCGTATACACGGGCGAATTCTATTTAGTGTTAGATGGCGAAGTTATTGATATTCCCGTTAGCGTAACGGTATGGGATTATTCAGTACCACTTGAAGCGACAACGCAGTCTTGTAACCTTATTTATGAAGATTCAATAAAGCAAGGTGAAATGACAAGTATTCAATCGGAAGTAGACGACTGGTACAGAACGTATTACGAAGTAGCGCTTCGTTATAGGCAAAATCCGTATATGGTACCTGAATCAACCAAGAGCCCTGAAAAATTTGTAGAAAACGTAGTTAAGTATGCTGAAGACCCACATTTTACGTCGTTCGGCTTGCCACACCAAACTTTCTTGGGTAAATATTCAGGCACGTATGACGATAATGCACGTATATTCTATAAAGAAGACGGCACGTACGACAACGCAAAATATTCAAGATACGGCGACTGTATGGACTACTGGTATGAAAGTTTGTATCTTTTAGGTATCAAAGCAAAGGAAAATAATAAAAACTACTTTGAAGAATGTTATTTCTATCCTATTGACGAACCAAACGGTGCAGAACAAGTATTGATAGCGATAGAATGGTTTGAAGACATACAACAACTTCGTGAAGACGTTGCAGATAAACTCATAGCAGACGGATTTTTCAAATCAGACGACCCGATTATTGCAAGCATAAGGGATATAGATATCGTATGTACGGCGCTTGGCGATGAACCCGCCCTTGCAAAATACGATATAGTATACGTACCAGAACCCTATGAAATTGAAGACTATTCAATTCAAACGAATATTCAACAACACGCAAAGAACAACGGCGATAACCCCATTTGGTACTATACGCAAATTGATAAAATAGGCGATGGTCCAAACCACTTTATTGATGACTTTATGGTGGCTGGTAGAACTCAAGGTTGGTTGGAACAATATTACGATATTGACGGCTGGCTATACTGGGAATTCAATCAATACATGGCAAAAATCGCATTCGTTGCTGGATATGAAGTAGTAGATATATATAATGATATGAACCGTGACGCAGGCTCGGCAACGGGTTGTGCTGGTGGTGGTTACTGGGTATACCCAGCAAGCAAATACGGTGCAGATGAACCTATTAAAACGTTAAGACTTCTAACTCTTCGTGACAGTTATGAAGAAAAAGAAACGCTTACCTATCTTGACGGAATATACGGCGAATATGAAGATTATTACGGCGTAGCAGACGGCGAATTTGATATTAATAGAGTATTTAAAGGCGTATACGATAGGATATTTACACGTTCAGCAGTAACACGTGACGATGCAGTGTTTGATACCTGCCGTGAAAGTTTAAAAGATGCAGTAATCAACGCAAATAAAGGCGAAAACAAATTTATTTATACGTTAGATTATTCAGGTAAAATGGCAAATTACACTTTCTATACAGCGCCAGGTTACCAAGTAAAAGTAAACGGCACCGTTCTTAACAGCACCACGAGTGGACAAGGTTTAAAGAGCACCTACGCCGTTGATGCATCAACGAATAAGTTACTTTCATCAGTACAAATCGTAAAAGACGGAAGAACAGAAACTATGGAACTTTATGAATTATCAACTGAAAAAGCAGTAGATATTATGGCAGAAAGTTTCAAAGTAGAAGTAACAGCAGGTAGTAGTTTTGTAAAGACTGAATCTGGTTATAACTTTGCGATAAACAGTAACCCAACAATTTCATACTTTATTCCGTCAATAACCTTTACGGGCTTACCCAAAGAATTCAAAACTATTGAAGTAGACGTAGAAAACACCACGGACAAACCAGTAGCAATGTATTTGAGAATAGTTTATACCGACGGTATGAGCGAAACTAAAGACGTAGGCTTAACGGCAAACACCTTCCGTACGGTAGAAGTAATGAAGCGTGCAAAGGGCAATAGGCGTGTAGAAAAAGTGCAAATCAGGTTTGATAACTTGGGTGAAGGCAACGCCTTATTAGGTGAAAGAACAGTAAGCATAACGGGTATCCGTGTAAGATAAAGGGGGCAAATATATGAAAAAGTTTTTAATAATAATATTATCAATAGTTTGTTTATTTGCTTTCGCAATGGCAGTAGCGTGCGATAACAAAAATCCAGACGATAAGCCTACGGGCGACCCCAACGTAACGTTAATGCGTGGCTTTAACAGTTATGATGAAATTATAATGTTTAATCTTAATCCAACAGCTTTTGATGGCAGTTGGGAAGTAAACCGTGATTCA
This sequence comes from Christensenellaceae bacterium, assembly GCA_045534565.1. Taxonomy (GTDB): domain Bacteria; phylum Bacillota; class Clostridia; order Christensenellales; family Borkfalkiaceae; genus UBA1259. The sequence continues at coordinate 7,155 of JAZSJY010000207.1, forward strand.
CAATATATCGTTGAAGGGGACGGCTCTTGGAAGATATATATTAAAAGCAAAAAAGTAAACCAACCAGACTTTAAGATGGTTGCAGAAAACATTAAAACAGATATAACCGACGTTACCGAATTTAATATGTGGTTATATACCGACGCAGATTATGAATTTTCAATCATAATTACTGCGTACGCAGGCGATACGGTAGTATGTGCCCCCGTGGCAACGGTAAAGAACGGTGCAAACAACCTTGTTTTCCCGATCAACCGTGCACTCATAGCGCAAACGGGTAAAATTATAACTGATTATAGTATTTCTTTCTCTGGCATCAAAAGTGAAACTACTTTGTATCTTGATAATTTTATTGCAAAGACTACCACTGACGCAGTAGTGCTTAAACCCGAAATTCAAGAAGTAATTAACGGTATAGCAAACTTCGGTTTAACGCCTGAAAGAGCAACTGTTGAATCAGTAATGGCAAAATACAACGCCCTTTCAGCAGAAGATAGACTTTGCGTAAGCAACGCACATATGTTAAAGACGGCTATAGAACCTTTCTATTTGCAAGATTTAGCAAAAGCGCAAAAAGACAGACCTGAAACATTACTTTATTACGATAGTCAATTTGGCGAAATTCAAGTTGATTCAGTAACGGCAGGTATTTCAGGTTACTCTTTCTCAACAGAACAAAAATACGGCGACCAAGCAGGTTCACTTAAAGTTGAATTTACCACTTCATCAACCTACTGGGTAACGCTTAAGACTACGGCGACCACGCTTATAGACGAACAATTCATAGAATTTTACGTGTATAACGATAGCGACCAACCCAAAGCAATGTGCGTAGGTTGGAACGCACCTGATAACGACCTATTAAAACAACCCTTATACGTAATTGAAAGTAGGGTATGGACGAAGATACTTTGTCAATCAACTTGGCTTACTGATGCAGGTGGCGCAAGCGGTGGTATTCAAATGTGTGGTTTAGTAACTATTGATCCAAACAGCCCAGATTTAGGTGGTTCAGAAGCACCAAAAGGCACAATGTACTTCTCTGCTGTACAAAAGAGAGATGACAGATTAGAAATTGCAGCGGCAAGAACGGGTGAAGATGCAAACACCTTGTGGTTCTTTGATAGGGAACTTGGCTTAAGACAAATTGAATCAGCAAAAGGCGAAGTTGCTTTCTATGAAGACGTTAAGTTTGATGGTCAACCTACCGTTGGTGTAACAATAACGGCTCAAGCAACAAATACCTCAACAAAGACGTTTAACTTTGATTATCAATTCAACGCAGGCGATATAGTTGCAATGTACGTTAAACACGAATTTGATGCAGACTATTTGAGATTAAGAATGGGCTACTACAATG
>JAZSJY010000074.1:0-22434 GCA_045534565.1 Christensenellaceae bacterium
CCCTTGATGTTGGGAAGATTTAAAGTAGTGTCAATTACGCTATCAAGACCACCTACGTGTGAAATCATGATAGACGGATTGATTCTGCCTTCGCCAGCAAGTTTAAGCGCTTCTCTTAAGTCCATAGTGTTACCGCCTGAAGTACCGGTAATTCTGTGGAAAGCGTAGTGTACGTCGTAGAAATTGAACTTTGCAGAGAAATCGGTTTTGGTAGGACCTGCAAAGAAGTTAAGACAACCGTTGTGCGTTAAAAGAGCGTCGCCTTGTTCAATGAGCGCTGCTACGGGTGCGTATACGAATACGTCGTCGTAACCGTTGCCACCGTTAAGGTCTTTCATATATTGAACGGGATCTTCTATTGCAGAAGTATTCACGTAAACGAGTTTTACGCCGTTCTTTGCTGCGTCTTCAACGGTCAAAAGGCTTGCTGCCCTGTCTAATCTGCCTTGGTCTATATCGGTAACGACCATAAGTGAAGGCTTTCTATCGCCGTGAATACCGTAATCAACTGCGCCTAAACCCATAGGGCCAACACCTGCAAGTATTGCTACTGCACCGCCTTCTTTAATGCCCATATCGTGACTGTGGGTTTCGTATACGCTGTGATAGTTTTCGTGATAGCCTGCAATGATGCAAGACACGGGCTCTGCTAGCGACGCTTTAAAATAACTATCGCCGTCGTATTGTATCAAACAATCGGCTTCTATAATTTCGTTAGGAATAATAACGTAAGTTGCGTCGCCACCTACGTAATGAAAAGAATAACCAGGCGTTTTATAAGGGTTGTTAGGCATAGCAGGTTGAATACCGAACTTCATACCAGCTTTAAATTTATGTTGCCATTTAGCGCCAACCTCTAGAATATCTCCACTAAATTCGTGACCGATAATAACGGGGTTTTCTTTAATACCTTCAGGAACGCGTTTATGTGCTTCGCCTTGAATAACTGCTTTGTAACTTGACATACAAATACTGTCTGATACAACGCGCGCTAAAATTTCATCATCTTTGAGTGGGGGCAACTCAAATTCTTCAAGTCTTAAATCATATTTATCGTAAAGTCTAACTGCTTTGGTCTTCATAATAAGTTCTCCTTAAAATATCACTGTAAATCTTTAAGCCAAAGTTCTTTAAAAGCCTCAAAAGTTTCAACTTCTTCGGTAATAGCAACGTTCATACCGTTTACTTTTGCGATATCTACAACGTCGTCTAATAAAGAAAGGGCAACGGCTTTGTCAAGTTCTTTCCTGTAAAGGTATAAAAGGGTGAATTTAACGGGCAAAGACTCTAACCTAACCCTTTCCCTAACTTGATCGCTTAAAGGCTTTTTAACCATTAAATTGAACGCGTCAAGCCACTTTAGTAAAGTTTCTTTAGGCCAAAACCTTTGATCCAAATATCGTCCGTTAGGCTCGTCGTCAAACTGAACGAAAATTAGTTCGCGATTAAACGTTTGTTTCATCCAATCAGCGTGTTTATGAATATCTTTAAAATATTGATAAAGTTCTTGTTCAGCCCCTTCGTAATAAACACTCATAAATTGAGCGATTAACTGATCTTGCTCTAAAGCAGTGTTCCACATTAGGTTAGAACAAACAAAAATTTTCATTTCGGCAAAATTGCTTTGAACGTCAGTTCCCGCTTCCATAAACGTATGTATAGCATTTAATTTTTCAAAATAGCGAAAGTTCTCTTCCAACCCGTTCCACATAGGGCAAGGCGCCATATAATCAGCAAAGTTATGGTTATACGACCAAACTGCAATATTTTTAACCACGGTTCGCCAGCCTTCACAAATATCAACTAACGGAATTTGTTTTTCATAATAGTTGGTGGTTAAAGCTTCTTTTGCACGCGGATCGTTCCACGCATAGTTAGCAGAAGTATAAAGTGGGGCTATTAAAACGCCCAAATTATCTTCAATATCTAAATCACACAAAGGCTGATACTTGCCGTCCGCAATCTTTTTAACGGGTGGTTCTATAGCCCAAACGTAAGCAAACGTAAAGAAGTAAACCTTTCTTTCAGGGTAAGTTTCTTTAAGCCACTCGTTAAGCCTTTTTGCAATAGTATTGCAAAAAATCAAAGTGAGAGTAGAAAACCCGTATTTATCAATGAGTTGTTTACACTTTTCACAACGGCACTGTTCTAAAGTATCTTGCATACCGAACATATAAAGACAATCGTCAGGGGTATCCTCAATAATTTTTTTCATATTTTTGGTATACTCTGCAATAAGTTCTTCGTTAGTAAGGCAAAGTTGCTTTCCATTTTCAGAAAACCATTCAGGGTGATCTTCTTTATAAACTGACGGAGGAATAACGGTAAAATAGCAATGGTTATTTATGCCCCACCCTTCATCCATTTGGCGTAAGCGTAAACGGTAGCAATAGCGCTTATTCCCTAACTCATCACAACGTTTTTCAAGATGAACGGGATAAATACCGAGCGCACGCATAGGCAAACTTGGTTTTTCAAAAATATCAATAGGGGTAAACTCAAAGGGTTTACTATCGTAAGTATATACCGTTTCGGTAAAAATTACAAGGTTAAAAAGTTGTTTTAAAAAGCCGTAAACGCCAAAAACAGTGCCTTGACTTGCCCCACCGCAAATAAAGGCACAATTTTCTTTCACGAGCAAACGGTAACCATCTTCACCGACTTGTTCAATTAAATTGCACTTACCGACTTGGTTTTTAAACTGTACAGTTTTACCTATAGAAATAAACGGAGCGTTTAAATTAAAATCAACGTCCGCAACTATTTTGCTTTGCGTTGCAGATATCTCTTTTAAGAAAAACGCCGTTTCTTCTACAGCAAACTTTTCTTGTTCGGTTGCGTTAATCGGTATTATTAAGTATAAAAAATCAAGCATAACGCTCTCCGTAATGTTTTTTATTTAAAGGCTAAAAACAACGCAAAGTTTGTTTTCACCCTTTAAACAAAATATTTATACTGCGGGATAGCCAAAAAGGCTATCCCACGGTATAATATCATTCATTCTTTCAAAATGCGCTTACGCGCAATCAAGCAACTGAAAGTTGAATTTGTTTAGTTAATTATGCATTTTCTTGGCTAGGAACAAGTGCCGTGCCTACTTCTACAAACTTGAAGCCTTCAGCAGAAGTAACTGCTTCACCACCAATGGTATCAACAGAAATTAACGCATTATCTACGCCACTAAAGTCAGCACAAGAAACTATTACGTTAACTGAATCACCAGTAAAACCAGTCCATGCATCCTTACCTGTTACGTTTTCAAGGTCAACCATTTCTTGGCTTTGACCTGCGCCGTTAATATAAACTTTAGTTCCAACGATAGAGAAGCCGAGCATATTATTTGCATAAGCACTAGCATTAAGCCAATCACCATATAAACTGAATGCGCCGTAACCATAGCCATAGCCGTAACCACCGTTAGTACCTACACTACCGTCAACAGAAGCAAAAGAATCATCACTTTTAACAGTAGTGTCATATTCACCCCAAGAACTTACTCTTGCACCCATACAAGCTGCATAAGTATAATAATCTCCATCGTTATACTTATAGGTCGTAATAATAATAGTAACGTAATTGTCTAAATTTGCGCTATCTTGGAAAGTAACGTAAATTGTTGAAGGACCTTTAGGTGCAGCGTATGTTGAGCTGTAAGGCTTGTTATTTGCCAACGGAATAAGTTGCAAACGAACGATAGATTCTGTTTGTTCAGTAGTCAATGAAACATTTTCTTTTACAAGTGCGTTACCTGCAGACATATTTGCAAGAACACCGTCGTGCGCCCAACTGTCAGTTTGACCAAATCTAATTACTTGATAGCCACATTCACAAGCGCCCTCAACTATAACGTGTGATTCTGAGTTTTGTTTTTCAGTACATTGACATTGTTCAAAGTGACTTAAATCATCATAAGTAGCGTTCCATTCGTGAGTATGTGCTAAACCGCAAAGGCAAGCGCCTGATGACAAATCGTGTACAGCTCTTGAACCTTCTTCAATAACGAAGCAGAATTCGTTATCACATTCTCTCCAGTGTTCAGAAGCGTTTCTTGAATATTCGCCGTAAGTGTGCGTATGTCCACAATCTGGGATAAGTGAAGTGCCTAATTTGCTAATAGTGAAGCCTGCTTTATCATGTGCGGTAAGAGCTTTATTACCAAGAGTATCAATAACAAGTTCAGAATATTCTGCGCCGTTAAAGCCAGTCGTGGTTACGTATACGTTTAGATCGTTAGTATCAACAAAACCAGGCCATGCGGTATTGCCTGTTACTGATTCTAAGTCAATCAATTCAATAGAAGGTGTACCACCAGCGTCGGTAAAGTAAACTTTAGTTCCTTCAATTGAAATAGCAAGCATATTTTCTGTGCCATTACCTAATAAAGTGTTATAGAAACTGAAGCCACCTATACCTTGATTGTAGCCTACCCAACCACTAGTATTAACAGAAATAGGACCTGAGAATTTGTTAGCATAGAAACCTGCAGTTGTGCTATCAACTTCATAAGCACTAAAAATGCTTGCTCTTGCACCTATTTTAGCGCCGTGACTAAAGTATGCGCCTTCGCCATCAACAATAAGTGCAGAAAGAAGGATAGTTACGTAATTTAAGGGATTATTTGCATCTTGAATTGTGATATAAATATTTTTAGCGCCAACTGGGTTGTAGTAGTTTTGTGAAGTTCCGTCATAACCAACAGTTTGAACGATTTGCAAACGAATTATAGTATCTGCTTTAGTGCCGTCGTTTTTAATACCCATAAATGCAAGAGTGTCGCCTTCGGTCATTTTTGCAATTATACCGTTAACGCCTGCAAATTGAGCGTGTTCGCCATAAGTTACGTTAGCGTTTACGCTTTCCCCACACAACGTGCAAGCGCCTTCGCTAATTTCGTCGTGATCACAAACGAGTTCACAATCAGCGCAAACACCATCTTCAAAATCGTGCGTACAAACTGCATCACAAATATTGCAATCGCCGTCTTCCCATTCGTGTTCACAAACGAAAGTACATACGTTACATACGCCGTTTGACCAACTATGGCCACAAACGGTACCACAGTTATCACATTCGCCGTCTACCCATTCGTGTTCACAGCCGGCGCCACAAACGGTACAGTTACCGTTATCGTCACGGTCTGCGTGTGCACATTCAAGTTCACAAACGGTACATTCGCCGTTTGCCCAGTTGTGAGTACATTCAAATTCACAAACGGTACATTCGCCGTTTGCCCATTCGTGCGCGCAAACCACGTCACAAATAGAACATTCGCCGTCTTCCCATTCGTGTTCACAAACGATGGCGCAAAGTCCGCAAACGCCGTCTTCAAAATCGTGTAAGCAAACGTGTTCGCAAACGGTACATTCGCCATCTACAAAATCGTGTTCAGCGTCTTCAATTTCAACTTCCGTACAGCCAACAACCGTACACGCTTTTTTATGACTATCTGCATCAGTAATCCATTCAAATACACAAGTATGGTCATCTTCGTAACCAACTGCTACTTTACCAGGCATTGATGCATAAGCAAATTTAGAAACGTCGCCAGCAACGAGAGCCGTTCCACCTAAAGTATCAATAGAAAGTTGTGCACTTGTTGCACCGTTTTGGAAATCGTCAACCTTAATGAAAAGGTTTACGTTTGAACCAGTGAAGCCATCCCATTTATAGTTTTCAAAAGCGGTAATGCCTGCAAAGTCAGTTAAATCCCAAAGAGGTATAACGCTTCCACCACATTGCATATAGAGTTTTGTTCCATTAATAGCAAAGCCAAGCATCCCTTCAGTGTAGTTTACCATGTCTAAATGTTCACCGGTTAAACTCAAATCAACGTATTTACCATAACCACTTGTAGGTGTAATAACGTTTATCCAATGACTTGGAGCAGCTTGATCTAAGCCATAATAAGTATTTTCCAAAGTTTCAGCCATAACGTTCGTTTGAACGCCTACGCCAACGGTAGTTTCTTCTACACCTGGATCCCAAGCCTGTCTAACGAGAATCGTTATGTAGTTAGAAGGCGTTGTTGCATCTTGAATAGTAATATAAATTACTCTCGGTCCGAAAGGAGTTTTACAGCCATTATCGCCATCTATTGGACCTGCGCCAATTTGTTCTGGGATGAATTGGAAACGAATTAAACTTTCTGCAAGAGAAGTTCCGTCAACATACGTAGGAATTGCTACGTTTTCAATAACCAAGCCTTTGCCTGCTTCCATTTTAGCTACTACGCCGTCATGCGCCCACGCGTCTTCTTGACCGAAGTATATTGCGGGTGCTTCTGCTACGGTAACAGTTACTGAACCAACAACGTCTCTACCTTCGTATTCATAAGTAAACGTAACGGTGGTTTCACCTGCTGCTACTGCTTTTATTGCGCCTTCTTCATACACTACAACGTCTTCATCAGCAGAAACTGCAGATTTAAGAGTTGGGGCTGTTGAAAGTTCAGTTTCACCGCTTACGATTTTTGCCGTAACGGTTGCGCTAGTTGCTAAGCCTGCCTTGTTAGGAGCAGTAATTTCAATAGTATTATCTGCAAATTGCACTGCGAGAGCGGGACTAACGGTAACAGCAACAGTTACTGCGTTAGATTCAACGCCTAAATAAGATGCCTTTGCAGTTACGGTTGCTTGACCTGCACTAACTGCGGTAATTAAACCTTCGTTACTTACGGTTACGCAACCTACGGGGACTGCTTCAACTGAATAAGCAAGGCTCGCTTTTGTGAAAGCAGTTTCCTTAAATGAAACAGCGGTTTGTATAGCGCTAGTTTCACCTTCAAAAAGTGTAACGCTTGCAGTTGAACTTAAAGCAAGGCTTAAAGTTTCTTCACCGGTAACCGTTATCACACTAGTAGCAGTTTTGCCTTCTGCGGTTGCAGAAACGGTTGCACTACCTGCTCTAATAGCGATAATCTTAACACCGTCTGCCGTTTCCGTCATATTGATAACCGTATCGTCAGAATTTGACCATTCAATATCACCGGTAATGTTGGTTGTTGTTGCAGTTAAAGTCTTTTCGTCAAAGATTCCCATTGCAACGGCAGATTCGCTTATCGTTATCGTCTTTTCGGGCTCATCATTACAGCCGATAGCGAACGCCATTGAAACAACCATTGTTAAAGCTATCAGTATACCAATAACTTTACTGAATTTTTTCATGTTTTCTCTCCTTAAAATTTTTTTATAAATAATTGCGCCGTTGCTTAAAACGCAATAATTACCTTGTTTAATAAAAAGCGCAAAGCGGAACAGCTAAATTTGTGCTATTCCGTCTTCACACACTCTTTTCTACCGCAAGCCCTTGCGGTAGAAAAGGTGTATTCATATTATTTTTTATACGCGTCTGGGAATAATGCGCCACCAGAAATTTCATACATACGTGCGCCTGACAAGCTTGCTTTAGTTACTTGCTCACCACCGAGCGTATCAATTGAAATTAACGTACTGTCTGCACCGTTGTATTCAGTCATCGTAACAAACACGTTTAGTTTTGCATTTGGAGTTAACCCTGACCAAGCCTCTTTGCCTGCAATTTGAGTACTATCTGCAAAGTCAAGTAATGAATGAACTTCACCATTTACGTGCATATACAAAGTAGTACCGTTAAGAGCAAGACCAAACATGCTTGCAGTATAGTTGGACGCGCCTAACCATGCGTTGTAGAAACTGAACCCATAGAAGCCGTCCCACCAACCACCGTAAGTGTCCACGGTGTTAAGAGCGCCTAAATGAGATTTATCAACTCTATATCCCCAGAAAGCAGTTGCCGTACTGTTGGTACTATGCGCACCCCAAGTACTTACCCTTGCCCCTACTTTAGCACCTTCAAAGTAGTATGCACCATCGTATGCTTTATAAGTAGTAAGCAATACGGTAATGTAATTACTGTGGTCTAAACTATCTTGCAAGGTTATATAAACGTTTCTTGCCCCTTTAGGATGATAGTACGCACCAGTTTCAACATGTTCGCTCGTTTGGATTAGTTGCATCCTTATGATCGGAGAAGCCGTACTGCTCGTAACGTCAACGTTTTCGTAAACGAATACCGTGTTAGGTTTCATATCAGCAACTATACCGTCGTGCTTCCAAGAATCTAATTGACCGAAGTAAATTGCGCTGTTGGGTTTTGAAATAACCGTTGCAACTGCCGTGTAAGTTTCACCTGCAAATACGTAACTTGCAGTAACTTTTGCAGTTCCTTCGCCTATGGTTGTTACAAGACCGCTATTAGATACCGTTACTACCGTTGCGCCTTCGGTTACAGACCACGTTACGCTGTCTGCAGAAACTTCGTTACCGGCTATCGTTACCGTTGCAACAAGTTGGTGAGTATATGGATCAACGCCGTTTTCAGGCGAGAACATCGTTACCGTTGGTTCTTTCAATTGAACTATAACTTCAGGTACGGGCAATACTTTAACTTTAACGATTGCAGTGTATTCTACGTTATTGTAAGTGCAAGCAATTTCCACCGTTGCGTCGCCAACTGCCTTTGCCGTAATAACGCCTGCGTTAAGGCTAATTACGTCTTCATCTGAAACTTGTGCAGTAAATTCAACTTCATGAACGCCGTTATCAATAATAGATACCGAAAGTTGTTTGCTGTTAGGATATTGTTCTGTTGATTGTGCTACTTTATAGAGTTCTACGTTTGAAGTGCTTAACTTCAATACAGGACCTGATTTAACAGTTACAGGGATTGTTATTACGTTTGAAGAATGACCATAACAAGTTGCACGTACGGTCAACGTGGTTTGACCAGCCTTTTTACCTATAATTTCGCCGTCTTCAAAACTTGCTATTTCAGTATCTGCCACAACGTAACTTACGATTGCTTGGGCAAATTCTTCACCACCGTAAAGAACTTTCGCAGGTACGGAAAGGCTTCCACCTACCCTTATATCAATCTTGTTCACCTCTACTGAAAGTGCCAAGGTTTGAGTCGTTGAGGCAATTGACACCGTACATTGCGCAGAAACGCTACCGTCTGTTACCGTAACTACTGAAGAGCCCGAGTTAACGGCAACAATATTTGCCTTGCTACCGTTAGCCGTCATTTGAAGGGCATTGGGGTTACTATTTGTCCATTGTAAACTTTTACTACCACTATAAGTTGCAGTAAGTTCAGTTTCCTTAAACAACCCTAAACTTACGTTAGATTGACTAAGTTCAATAGTTTCTTGATTACCTGAGCCACCCGTAGTTCCACTAGGCGTATCGTTACAGCCTATCATTGGCATAACCGCTATCATCATAGCGAGAATAAATATTACAAATTTTTTCATACCTTTCTCCTACTCCTTATCTTGTAAAGTTCAAATTAGCGATTACTATGTGATCAGAAGCTCTTTCTACACCGATTCTCGCTGCGTCTGCCTTAAATTGAGCAAGTTCTGCAGCCAAACTTGCATCAGTGAAAGCTGCTTCTGCATAGTGCTTCATAATAAGATATCTAGGTGCAAGTGAATCGTAACAAATTCTATCGTAAAGCGTGTCGTAAAGAGCCTTGTTGGTATTCTTGATAGGTTCTATTGCCGCGTAAGCGTCGTCAAACATTTTAAGCCATTGTTCAAGAACGCCTTGTTCCCAGAAACCTATTGCATCAATACCTGAACCACCACACACACCAGAAATTCTGGGGTTATCTTTTTCACGAAGTAACGCGAAATATGCGGTAAGGCTATCAAAATATTCTCTCATAGGTTCAGCAGCGTCTTTATAATAATTTGTAAAGAAATCGTCTATAATTTTATTTACGTCTGCATTAACGTCCCAGCCAAGTTTACTCATCATATAAGTTTTTAACTTACCGAAAGCGTAATAGTTCTTAAATCTCAACGGAGTTTCATAGAAAATATACGTTGCGCCCATTTCTTTGCAAGCTTGGAAGTATGTTTGCATACTATAAGTGCTGTCAAGGTGAGTGAACGAGTTAGTTGAGAAGTAATATTCATAGAACCAGAAAGAAGAGTTTTTACAAATAACCTTCCAACCTTCTGCCATTGATTTTATGGTTGATTCGTCAAAGTCATAGAGATAATCTGCATAAATAGGTGCTATAAACACGTTTACGTCAGGGTGAAGAACAACCGTGTCAACAATAGGAACTTGCTTACCATTTTCTACTTTAGTAGGTGGCGTTTCTGCTTCAACGTAAGCAAAAATGGTTATTTGCATCTTTTTGCCATCGTGATTTTCGTTCATATATTCAGTTATTCTTTCTTGAATAGGATTGATAAAGTGGATAAGCATTGCAGATGCGTAAGCGTCGCCGTAAATTCTCTTATATTCAGCAACAGAGTCTACGTTATCGTCGTCAATGATATTTCCTTCACTATCATATTGAGTTCCTATGCCGTCGCCGTCATACGCGTCTTCTTTCGCCCAAGTATTCATACCGTCTTGAGCCATAAAACCTATCATTTCGTATTGCTTGCCAGCCCTAAAGTCGTCTTCAATATAACCGACCATTTTTTCAAAAACTAAATCTTGCAACGCTTTAAGTTCAGCTTTATCGCCGTGGCATGTATAGTGAATTTGTCTTAAATCTTCAGTAAACCACTTGGGATGTGATGAAGCGTATTCACTTGGGTTTGCGTACATAGCAAAGGTGTTATGCCAAGGTTGGTTGTCACCTGCAACGAAAATTTCGTCGTGTTCGTTGAAACGCATACGATGACCTGCCATCCTGTTTTCAAAACCCCAATATTCATAAGTCGCTTGCATGTGTGCGATATCGGGAATTTCTTTAAGGTCAAAGTCCATGAGTTTCTTATTAGTCACAGCAGTTTCAAGGGCTATTTCGTCACTTGCATAAGGTTCGTAACCGAACTGATAATGCAAGAATTCATACGCCCCGTAAAGCGTACCCATAGTGTCGCCACCAACGATATATACGTTGCTATCAATGGTTTTAACAACAAAGCCTCTTACACCGTATTCGTTTTTATCAGCCTTTACGTTTGCTGCGTTTGATAAACTGTTTTCGCCTATTACAATAAGTTTAGATTCTTTACTTACAACAACTTCGCTAGTTTCAACTACGGGAAGAATTACGCCAGAAGCAAGTTCTACGTTTGCTTTAATTTCTTGTGCAGCGTACGCCTCGTATCCCTTACTATCCGTGCCGTCCGTTTCTATAACTAATTTGTAATCACTTAAACCATCTCTAATAAGATAATTTTCCGTATCCGTAACGACGGGGGTGTTTGGCTCGCCGTTAGTACCGGAATTATCAGGATTATCATCAGGGGTTTCGCCACAACCTACCAAAGTTGAAAACAACATTAAAATTGCCAACAGTAGTATTGCTGATTTCTTTAATATTTTCATTTGCTTTTACCTCCTTACGAAACTTTAACGGTATAATTTTCAACCGCCATATTACCCCATTCGTCTATTGCAATGTAAGTTACCTTGTAGTCACCTGCTGTTTTTGCAGTATATTTACCGTTGGTAATCTTCTTCATTCTGCCTGACGGAGGAAGAATATATACATATAATTCTGCGCTATCCGTATTACCTGAAACGGTAGCCGTACCAACGCTGAATTCTTGATTTACTTTTGCAGTCCTTGCACCACCTGTTATAGTTATAACGGGAGCTTCACGGCTGATAATTTCAATTTCAGGTCCCCAAACGGTTTCCCTTGAAGAATCGGTAATTTCGTATTGAATATACATCATGCCTGTTTTTTCAGGTACTATAACGTAATCTTTATCAATATCAACGTTTTTCATGATTACGCCGTTTTCGTCCTTATAATAATTGCCGTTTTTATCAACGACTGAAAGGGTTGCAACCGCGTACGGATCTACAACGTCTAATATTTTTGACGCGCTAATAAGTATGGGTTCGTTAATTAACAATACGGTATTAAACGAATCGGTCGTTACTACTTCAGGAGCGAATTTATCAAGTTGATCTACGTTAGATGCTACGGGTTTATTTAATTTTTGGTTACCTACTTCTTTAATAACGAAGCGAGTATTACCCGTGTTGCCACTTGCGTTAACCGCTTGCACCGAAAGATTAACCAAATTGCTATCAAAGCCCGTGTAGTTATCACCATTAAGGTATTTATTTAATTTAATGGTTTGCGAGCCAACGGAAAGTTCACCGTTCTTAATGATAATAGAATAATCTGCGTTGCCACCGAAAGAATAGCCTGATAAAGGATATTCGCTAGAGCCGTTTACAGAAACGGATGAACCACGATTCTTGAATTCAAGTTCAATTGCTTGATTTTCGTTGTTCACGTCAACGAATTTAACTATAACCGAGTTAGCTGCTGTCCTACTGCTATCAAGGTTAAACTTAAATCTAATGTTAGTTGCGTTTACCGGTCTTATAAAATCAGCTTGGCCGTTTGCAGCCACTTCAAAAGTAACGCTTCTGCTAGTAGCATCCAAATATTCAACGACGTCGCTAGAATAGAAGTATTTGCCGAGATTGAAATCTTGCAAATTCTTAAAGCCAACGTCTACTGCGGTAACTTCCATTTTTTTCTTGTTAGGTGTTGTGCTATTAGCAGCCGTTGCTTCGTAAACAACGTAATATTTACCTGCCGCAGTAGGTTTAACGAAACCGTTTAATACGTCTGCAACTTTTTCACCGTTTTGGTCTTCAAGATATACAGTTTCAACTGTTTGTTCTTCTGCACTTACAGCGTAATCTATATAAGTAGTGGTTGGAATAGGGTTATCTGCATTTACGATTAAATATTTAGAAAAATAATTAACCTTATTTGCAAATATAACGCCGTCGCTTAATTCAACGGTTGCGGTATAAGAAAACTCGTCGCTTCTGCCAACGTAGTCAATTGCGGTATACTTAATAGTCCATTCACCTGCTTTTTTAGGTGTAAACTGACCGTTATTAACTACAATAGTTTCGTTACTGTCAACGTGTGTTGCAACTACGCTAATGGTAACGTTACCAAAGTTGTTGCTAACGACAACGTCTTCTTCAGTAAGAATAGTGAATAATTCACCAACCATACATTCCTTATAATTTTCATATCCGGGAACTTCAACTGTCATTTCAGCCGTGTCAGCACTTACTGCCTCTACGTCTACTGAAACTTCCGCTTGATTACCAAACACGTCAGTACAAGTGTAAACGATAGTATACAAGCCGTCTAAATCAGGCACGAATTTACCGTCTTTAACGTTTACTTCATATACGGTAGAAGTATTGTAACCATAGTAAACGTGAGTAGATAATTTTTCACCACCGTGAATAGAAGTGATTGATGCATCAAACACTTTATATCCGTAGCCTACAACTGCTTTTGGAATTGAGTTTGCGTTAGAATATTCACCAAAATTAATTTTGGGTGTAGGTGCAACGGTTACCGTAGCAGCGCCTACCGTGCCGTCTTCTGCGATTCCTTCAGATAAGTTGTGTCCGTCAAGTTCCAAAATTATTCCGTTATAAGGAAGAGCAGTGTTGCTCGTTGAATAATTATCTGCATAAATAGAAAGCATTGCTTCGCCAGTGGTAAAACCTTTCCACGGATTGTTACCAAAATCGTCAACAAAGTCTACTATCTTACCTTCGTGAAGATTTGGGTAACTCGTTTCAGAATAACTTGCCGCCCAAAGTTCTTTGTTTTCATAGTCAAGACGGAGGTCAAAAGCATAGTGTAAATCTTGAGTTTTGCCTGCGTTTCCGTTACGAACACCGTATCCGTATACGTCACTGCTATTAAAGAAATATTTACCGTCCCAACCAGTAGGGTTAAGACCGTTATGTGCAGCGGCTATATACGACCAATATTCAAAAGTCGCGCCGTCTTCTTTAGGTGCTCTTCTAATTCTTATAGAAAGAGTGTTGTTTGCGTCGTAAAGGTCGGTAAACACTATCCAAAGGGTTTCCGCATCACGAACGCCAATTTCGTCAGGTATAGCGTCAACCTTAATAAGGGTATCGTTTTTAGTGTTATCACTTAAATCAACAACTTTATTATAAACTGCCTTTTCTGACGGTCTTACGCTAAAATGTATACCGTCGTAACCGTGAGTATCGTTGTGTAAATACTTCAACGGTTCGCCAGTAGCAGAGTTTGCAAACACGTATTCGCTGGCAATGAATTCTTTTTTCACCGAATAATTCGTACCACCAACGTCTACTGAATAATCAACCACGTATTTACCCTTTTGATTTAACGTTGCTTTGGTTAATTTATAAGCTGAACCGTTAGGGTAAAATACTACGGGCGAAACAGTATATTCATTGTTGCCAACGGTTATCGTTCCTTCGGGAATTTCCACTTCCATACCAACGGCATAACTAGTTGCAAATTCAACACCTGTTAAAGTTGCCGTTTGCGCTTTACCGCGTTGGAAGGTTAAAACCGATGCCATTAAGCAAAATACTGTTATAACCGATAAAGCAAAAACTATAAGCGTTTTGCTCGTTTTACCTAAAAGTCTATTTGCCTTCATCTAAGTTTCTCCTTTATATATTTTTTTTATTTTTAACCTTTGAGTGCGCCTAATCTTAAATTGCCCATTATCGCTTTTTGGAACAACGCGAATAATATTAATAACGGCAACATAAGTACCACACACGCTGATATTTGCTGTGGCATAAAGGCAATTACGTTTTCAGAAGTCGCCTTATATATGCCGTATGCAAGAGTAGGATAGTCAGGCATCCAAATTAACATAGTCATATAATCGTTCCACCTTGCTATTGCGCCAAGTAAGAAGATTACCGAGAACATTTGTGCTGTAAGTGGGAAAGCAATTTTAAGCATACAAGTAAAATTCCCCGCCCCGTCAATATAAGCAGCTTCGTAATATTCATTACCTAAGCCTCTAATAAACGCACAATAGTAAAGCAAATATACGCCCGTAAAGCCTATGTTGTTAAAGAGTATAAACCAATAATTGTTACGCCAATTCAAAGCGTCAAAAACAGCGAGTGCCGAAGGCAAGTTGCCTATTACGGGTATCGTCATTAACGCAATGTTTATGGTAAACAAGAATTTACTAATTTTATAATTTCTGTACCTGGTAATCATATAAGCAACTACCCAAGTAGTGATGTTGTTAACCAACGTACCGCCTATAGTGTATAAAAGCGAGTTAAACAACATAGTCTCAATGTATACCGGTGCATTAGGCTGCCCGTAATAACGTGAGAAAGGTAATTGCACCCCTGGTACTTTTATTTGTTTCATCAAAACTTCGGTATAATTACCCCAAGCCCATTCCCAAGGCCAACCGTTTGGCCAGCTCAATTTATTGTCAAAAAATTGATCTTCAGTTTTAAGAGATGCGCCAAAAGCCCAAGCATATAAAACCAACAAGGATATAACGTAAAGGGTAAGAACTATAAACAAAATCACCGAAGCGACGTTAAGGTTATTCTTACGCAATCTTTTTTTTCTTTCTTTCATACGAATCCTCCGAAGGTCCAAACCTGTTAATAAGGTGTCTTAACAAAAGAGTAACGGGTGTTACGATAAGGGTTATCATTACGCCCCACGCCGAAAGTTGCGGATAATCTAATTCTGCAGCGTCTAACGTTTGCACGGTAATAAAGTAACCGATTGTAACGTTTCCAGAGCCCATCTGACCTTGTCCGCCCGTACCAAAGAAGGCGTAAATATTGAGTGAGTTAGTAAATATACCTGCAATACCCGTAACGAATCCTAAAGTTAAAACCTCGTAACAAGCGGGTAAAACTATGTGCCAAAATTCACCAAAAAATCCTACGCCATCTAACTGCCCTGCCTCTGCAACTGATGGATCAACAGTGTTCATTGCAGCAAGTTGAGTAAGTAGACCGCCGCCTAACCCCATCCAAATATTGTAAAAGATTATTGCACTTAAACTCGTTTCCGGGTTATTGTTTACCAAAGGTAACATCGCTTTATTGAAAATCTTTTCGTAAACTTCCGGTATAACTTCGTTAGCAAAAACCTTAAACATAGTAACCGTAATAATAGACGATAAAATAGACGGCAAGAAAAGCATTATTTTAAAGAATCTGTGGCCGAACAATTTCTTATAAACGTAATAAGAAAACAGTATGGGGACGAAAGTACAAAGCACAGTTGATAAAACGTATACCCATAACGACGTTTTAAGCATTTCACCAAAAACGATATCGTGAAAAATTTGATTCCACCAATGTTGAAAATGCTTAAAGAATTCGCTTGCCTGTAAAAAAACGTACGATTTGGTTTCCCCGTTATATTCTTGGAAAGCCATTATAATTGCGTTCCCGTTGATATACACGTTAACTAAAACAAACATTATTAGCGGCACAGCCATCATAGCCACATAGAATAACGCGTCTCTTATTTTTACGGTATTTTTTCTATACTTCTTTTCTTTTTTCCTTTTAAACATCTTGCGGAATAAAGAATAAACTCCGACCTTTACGTCATACCAAAAGTCGCTAAGTTTTCTAAACACCCACACGAAAGGAAAAAATATTTTTGCAAAAAACTTCTTCAATGTTGTCTCTCCTGCTTAGTGTAAACTTAACAGTTTTGTTAAATAAAAACTGCCACGTGCGTATCCCCTTAAGTTTACCCTTTGTCAACGCCGTGTTTTCGGCGTTGACAAAGTGCTTTTTATTTATAAAGAGGATTTTTATATTCGCGAATTAGTTTTTGTTTGTTTCGTAAACGGTAAGGTTATACATGCCTTCAAAGAAAGACCTTGCAGAAGTACCCAATTGATTAAACTCAATTTGGAAAGCCAAATAGTCGCCCGCCGTGCCTGCTTTTTTAGCAGAATAGTAGTTTAAGTGAATATTAATTGCGTTTACGCTTGCGTTATTTTTTGCAACGTCATCATAATATCCGTTATACACGTTTGAATTTTGATAGAGTTGAATATAACTCTTTGCAAAGAATGACAAGTTGTTCAAATCACTTTCTTGCAATTCATAGTCGTATGGAGCAGGAATACCCGAAACGACAGTTGAACGACGAAGTGATTCGTCAGTGAGCGAAAATTTAAGGAACGATTTAGCAAGTTCCATTTTTTCTTCTTTAAGACCAGCCCTTATAACGATAGACGTTTTATCGCCAACGATAGTTCCCTTTTCACCGTCAATCCTGTTTTGATATTCGTCAAGCGTTGCATTTGGCATCGGGAAGAATCCTATTTTTCTATCCATTTTATCTTTAGATCTCTTAAAAATACCTGAAGTTTCAGCTTCTGATTCCCACCAAGAACCTTCTATCATAAACGCAATAGGCGTTTCAGTAGTTTTAACGTTACTCAAAAGATATTGTTCTTGAACCCTTGAGTTAGATAAACCTTTCCAAGCGTCGTCAGAAATAGTTTCGCTATCAACTATCATTTCAAACATTTTAAGACCATAGTAGTGACCTGCTTGTTGAGCGAGATTTTCTATGTTACTTAAAGAAATTTTTTCAGTAGTCACGATCGGCGTATCGTTTGCACCAAACGACCTAATAACCCTAGTGTCAGTTCCTTCGCCACCACCAGTAGTAAGAATACCTGCTTCGGTTACGCCGTGATAATTAACATGGAAAGCACGTGGTAAAAATGCAGCGTATGCGTCAGTCCAAATAATAGATTTTATCGGTTCGTTATAAATTCTGTCTAAAAGCGCTTGGAAATCGTCAAGCGTTGCAGGAAGCCCATTGTCATATTCCGTTTCATAATTACCGTCAGGACCTGCAGACCTTTCGCCCGTTGCACCAACCCAACTATAATCGTCAGCATCGCCACTGTGTTGACTTTCTTCACCTAAAACGAGTTTTTCACTGGGTGAACCGTCTTTTGCTATATAGAGCATATATTCTTCAAAAAGTTCAGCGTCATAAACCATACCGAGCGAAGTGTCCATAAAAGGCACTTCGTAATAGTGACCATCACGATTTAAATAATTTTTACTTGCCAAGGGAAGTTTGTCTGCAATGCTTCTACTTTCCCCGAACTCATCAAGAGTATCTGTTACAACGTCGGTAATTTCAGCAATTTTACCACCGTCAATAAACGTACTCAATTCACTACCTTCAAGGAAGAACATATCGTAAGTTTCGTAACCGATATTAGTCTTCATGTAGTTTGAAGTGTACCTATCCTTGTCTGCGCGGTAAAGAACTTGAACGCCTTTAGTTCCGTCGGAAAATTCCCAATCTTTAGCATATTCTTCAAAGCGAATTTTAAGGTCTTCTAAGAACGCCGTGCCGTAGCCACCGCCGTAAGTGCCTATGTAAAGTTGCGTTTTACTAGTGTCTACGTTTTCAAACTCGCCATTAGAATCACCACAACCAGCAGCCCCAACGCTAAACACAGCCACGAACGCCATAACAACGCACATTACCGCAGAAAGCAATTTTGATTTCTTTCTTAACATAATTTTCTCCTCCTGAGCCATAGCTCTGAACTTAATTTTTTAAAGGGAAAAACGCCTTTTATTCTTAAAATAAACTGACAATATTCCACTCTATGCGAATATTATAATATTAGAAAAGGCAAATAGCCATAGATATTTGTAGATAAAACATATCAAAATGGTGCAAGATTATTTTTTTTACCGTTTTTTATTTTTTAAATTTTGCCAATATTAACCACCGTTAAAAAATGCCTTTTTTACTAATATTTAATTTTTTTAGGCAAAAAACTGTTGAAAAATGTGCAATTTTTATTTTTTTAGCCGATTTTTCAAAATTTTACGTTTTACGTTTTTATCTTGATTTTTTAATTTTAAATAATTTTTGTTGATTTTTTGTGGGTTTAGTGATAATATAAAAGCATATGGAGAATAGCCTATGAAAAAAGAGTTCTTTATTACCCCTACCACGTACAAAGATATAGTTCCCAATTTTTGCGGGCGAGAGTTTTGTAAACATGGTCAATCTTCGGGCATAACCACAAGAAGTAGTTATATTATTCATTTATGCTTAAAAGGCAAAGGTTACCTGCAAGATAAATTTGGTGACCACGAAATATCAAGTGGCAAACTTTTTATTATGCGCCCAAACGAAATTACTTCTTATTGTGCTGACGAAGAAAACCCGTGGCAATACACGTGGATTGACTTTACAGGTTCAGCAGCAAACGTTTTTAGCACCAATCGCTCGGTATACGATTACCCTATAGAATTAGGTGAAAAACTTTGGAACTTGGCTGAAAAGGGCGAAACTTCTTCTACTATTTATATATCGTTCATATTTGAACTAATTTATACGCTTTTTTCCGAAGAAAAACAAAAAGTGAGTTTAGTTGATAAAATTATTCAATATATTGAATCTAACTATATGAACGATGTTTCAATAAGCACCTTATCCACCGTTTTCAACTTTGACAGAAGTTATCTTTATAGAACGTTTAAGGCGTATACGGGTTTTGGAATTAAAGATTTTATTACCCACACCAGAATAAACCAAGCGAAAATACTTTTAAAAAACGGTTATAGCGTAACTAACACCGCTTTCGCCGTAGGCTATAAAAACGAATTTCACTTTTCAAAAATATTTAAACTTAAAGAAGGTTTTTCCCCGAACGATTACAAAAATGGCAACTTGAAATAAGTAGCAAAAAGCGCGTGGCTGTAAATTCACAGCCACGCGCTTTTTCGTTTATTGTTTAAATATTTTTACACACGTAAATTAATTTGCTTTCATGTGATTTAAGGTTAACAGAAAGTTCATTTGTAACAAAACTTTGCTTATTCCACGCGTCAACGAAGACGTATTCAGCAGTATCAAGGTTTAAATCTTTCGCCGTAAAACTTATAGACGAATTTTCTTCATCAGGGTTAAAAACGGCAACGGTGCAAATAATTTGTTTATCAAAATCACAATCGTCAAAACACTTTTCGTAAGAATACATAATTTGTGGTATGTACGCACCTTTCTTTCTATAATCAAAGTTAGCAAAATATACGCTTGCACCGTTATTAAGTCCTTTGGTTACCTTTTTTAATATTTCAAGTCTTTGCTTGTTTACGTTCCCTTTTGAGAACAAACCTGAAAGTTCAACAAAACTGTGAGTAATTAAAAGGTAGTTTAACAGGAAAATAAAATCGCTATCGCTAAGTCCGTGCATTAGCCCTATAGAATCACCGTTAGGAATAAACAAATCGCCCATATGCGTCATAAAGCATGCACAACCCCAAAATAGAGTAGTTTTTACGTTAAGCCAATTACCAGCGCCTACGTCAAGCCCAAATCTGTAATTATCAAAAAATTCGCTTAAAAACGGATTTCCCATGCACAAATCGCATCCCGTTTGCATATATCCGTTAGGCAAACGTTTTCTTATTTGAGTAAGCCACCACTTGCGATATTCATAGCCGGATTTATCTTTATTTTTTAAAAGATCTTTACTATCTTCAAAAGCGTAACTCCAAAAATCGTGTTTAACGCCCTCAAACCCCCAATCGTTAAAGAACTTATCAATAGCGCCCACCATATATTCTCTAACTTCAGGCAAACTTACGTCAAGCGGAGAAGAATCTGTTACTCTATAAGAATAATCAATAAACCATTCAGGGCGTTCCTTATAAATTTTAGTTGCGTGCGGACAAAAACCACCCACCCAAATAGCCGGATGCATACCCAACTCTTTAACTTTATCCGCAAATTCTTTCAAGCCGTTGGGGAACTTTCTTTTATCCACACCGTCTTCCCCTTCGTAAACAACACCTATGCCGTGCGCATCGTCGTCAACGTTTTCAGCGCAGTAAGTAGCGTACCCGTCGTCAAGTTGCAACCAAGTTACGTTTTCAAAATTCTCTTTAAGCGCTTTGGCTTCAGCAAGAAGTAACTCTTGTGAAACGTCCCTATACACACCGTCGTTCCAAGATCCCCAAACGACGCTGTTTCTGTTAATGTTGTTTTTTTCCGTACAATTAAACAGAACCTTTCTCAACTGCTCGGTGTATACGTTGAACAAACGGTTAACGTCCCCTGCGTCAAGGGTAACGCCCAAAAACCATTTATCCGTTAGGCTTTCGCCTGCCTTCAAAATTCTATAACCAATAGACTTAAATGCCGAGTAAGCTTCAAGATACGCACCAAAAGGCGCGTGCCCTACGTTATAGTTGTGAAAAAACACGTCTTGACAAAGCGTGCCGTGTATTATGCCAAAATCACAGTCGTAATTACCTAAATGTATCGCCGGAAAGGATTGATAGGGAGAGTTCAAAATTCTATCGTTAATCGCATCAGGGTCAACCCATCTTTTATCAAGCGTTATGCCGAATTTTTTATTTTCTTCGGTATCGTTTAACCTATCGTAATCTAAAGGCAAGGTATACAATCCATAAAGGCGATTGTTTTCATTACAGTAAAAATAATCTTTCTTAGCATCTTTGCCAAGGTCAATACCGTTAAACGCCACTTTTAATTCTTTTAGTAGTATATCTTTATTAGTATCGTTTTTTATAGTTCTATGACAACAAACACCGCCGTCTACAGCAGTAATAACTATACTGTCAAAAAGATCACCATATCCGTTAATCGTTATTTTTTGTTCGTCAAAATTAACGTCGTATCTCAAATTAGCTTTTTTGCCACCGTTTAAAATAACGCTAAACTCTACGTTCTTTACGTTAAGTTTTTTATTGCCGTTTATCAAACTAAAATTTTCAATCACGATTAACTCTCCTTTGCTAAAATACTACCACGCGCCCGTCAATTGTTGGGCTTATACATTATATATCAAATTTTGCTTTAAGTAAACGTTTTTTTGTTGCATTATAATTTCAAAATGTTGCTAAAAACTTTTTCATAATTATAAGCCGATAGTTTTATCATTTGAAGTTATCCCACGACTAATGTTTTTTTGATTAACGTATTTCAAAATATATTCTTAGTGCAATGTCTTTTCATGGTCAAGCGAAGCATTAAGATTAAAACGATTATAAGGGATGAATAATAACATATAGGGCTAAAAATAGTTAGTGTTTCCCTGACAATTTTCTTATACCTTGACAAATATTTACGGAAAAATGTTTTTTACCACTATTTTTTAAGTATTCTCCCTAAAATGCACGTTCCTATTGACACATTTTTATAAAAACAAAAGAGGATTACCTATAAAAAAGGCTTCCCCTCCATTTTGCACACCCCTAAACTCCGCCAAAGTGAGAAATTCTTTTGATTTTACGTCTAACAATTTTCTTAAAAGTGGTCAAATTATCCTTAAAAACAGACCCAAAAATACTTTAAAATGAAAAAATCAGTCAATATTGACTGATTTCTCAAAAAAGTGGTGACCTGTGTTTAACGTAAATCGATATTTTTAGAGTTATAACGAAAAAACTTTTACGAATCATAGTTATAAGGTATTTTGTTTTTCTTTTCGCCTTTTAGGTTAAGTATATACCCATCTTCTACTTTACACCACCAATCTGGATTGTTTTTGGGCAATGCATCTAAAATCATTTCATCAGACAAATTTCTACTTGATATAAATTCTAAATC
>JAZSJY010000164.1:0-3982 GCA_045534565.1 Christensenellaceae bacterium
CCACCAACAAGAATAACTTTATCAATTTCTGAATATGAAAGTTTTGCATCTTCCATAGCCTTTTTCATAGGAATAACGGTTGCGTCAACAAGGTCAGCCGTCAAAGCGTCAAATTTTTGTTTTGTAATATCTACGTCCAAGTGTTTAGGACCAGTTGCGTCTGCCGTGATAAAGGGAAGATTTACGTTGGTCTTGCTCATACCTGAAAGTTCAATTTTTGCCTTTTCTGCCGCTTCTTTAAGTCTTTGCATTGCAAGTTTATCACCCGTTAAGTCAATGCCTTCTTTAGCCTTAAATTCGCTTGCAAGATAGTCCATAATTCTCTTATCAAAGTCGTCACCACCGAGCATATTGTTGCCGTGTGTTGCTAAAACTTCAAACACGCCGTCGCCTATTTCCATAATAGAAACGTCAAACGTACCACCGCCAAGGTCGTAAATTATAACCTTTTGAGTTTTGCCTTCTTTATCAAGACCGTAAGAAAGCGCTGCTGCGGTAGGTTCGTTGATTATACGAAGAACGTTTAAGCCTGCGATTTTACCAGCGTCTTTGGTTGCTTGACGTTGGCTATCGGTAAAGTATGCAGGGCAAGTAATAACCGCGTCGGTTACAGGACCGCCGAGATATGCTTCTGCATCTTTTTTAAGTTTGGTTAATACCATTGCAGAAATTTCTTGTGGGGTATATTTTTTATCGTCAATAGAAACCTTATAATCTGAACCCATATGCCTTTTTATTGACGATATAGTTCTATCAGGGTTTGAAACTGCTTGACGTTTTGCTACTTGGCCAACTAATCTTTCGCCGTCTTTTTGGAAGGCTACTACCGACGGGGTAGTTCTTGAGCCTTCTGCGTTAGCGATTACTACGGGTTCACCGTTTTCCATTACTGCTACACATGAGTTTGTAGTACCTAAGTCAATACCTATTGTTTTCATAATATATTTACTCCTTTAATTTACTTATTTAACAACGCTTACTTTAGCGTATCTTATTATTTTTTCATTTTTTCTATAACCCTTTTCAAACACTTGTTTTACCGTGTCGGGTTCTTCGCCTTCGCCTGCGGGAACTTGCATTACCGCTTCGGCTACGTTGGGGTCAAACGGTTGACCAACGGGGTTTATCTCTTCAATTTCCATACTCTTTAACGTTTCGTCGTATTTTTTGCGAATACTTCTTATGCCTTCGGCAGTCTTTTCATCAAGCCCTAAAGCCAAAGCCCAGTCTAAATTATCGCCAACGAAAAGTATCTTTTTTATTACGCTTGCTATACCTTCGTCATACGCTTCACCCCATTGCTTTGCAGAACGCTTTTTGTAATTATCAAATTCAGCAACGTTTCTCATCCACTTATCTTTATAGTCGTCTGCTTGCGCTTTCAACGTTTCAATCTCTTTTTTAAGCGCTTCGTTCTCTTCTATAAGAATTGCGTTTTTGCTCTTTTTCTTTTCTTCCATTTCTACCACCTTTATTCTTTGTTAGTTAAAATATCTTCTAAAATCTTGCCCACCCCTTCAAGCACGGAAACTACCTTTTGGTAGTCCATACGAAGTGGACCTATTACGCCGTAAGTGCCTATCTTTACGCCACTTGCAGAGTACGTTGCGGTTACTAATGAACAATCGTTTGGCATTTCTTGACCTTCTTCACCGCCGATTTTAATGTTTATTTCAATATTATCACCACCGTCTTTAAGCAACCCTGCAAGTTTATTCTTACTAGTTACCACCGACAAGAAATTTTTTACCTTTTCAGTATCGTTATATTCGGGGTGATTTAATATTTTATTTTCGCCCGAAAGAACTATGCCTTCGCCCGTGTTTTGCAAATAATCTTCAATGGCGCTCATAACGCTTTCAAAAATTTCACGATAGCCCGCAAATTCTTCGGTTATTGCGTCGGTTAGATTTACTATTTCATTAAACTCTTTACCAACGAATAGTTTTGATATTAGTTTTGACGCTTCTTCAATTTGTTGGTCGGTCATTCCGTTAGGGATATTTATAAATTTATCACGTATAAGCGTATTTTCTGTAACTATTAAAAGCAACGCTTGGTTTGGCTTAAACTTAAAAATATCTATCTTTACTATCTTATCGTCTGCATTGTGCGACGCATACCCCACCGACGTATAATCTGTTAAATCACTTATTACCTTAACGGCGTTTTGCACCACTTGTTCAAGGTTATCTGCGTGATTACGGAAGGCTTCTTTTATGACGCCAACTTCTTTCGTGGTAAGCTTACCCTTATCCATAAGTTCGGCAACGTAAAGTTTATACGCTTCGGTAGACGGCACTCTTCCGCTACTAGTGTGAAGTTGTGTTAAAAACCCTAATTCTTCAAGTTGGGCAAGTTCGCTTCTTACCGTTGCTGAACTTACGTCTTTCATATACTTTTCAGTAATGCTTTTACTTGAAACGGGTTGCGCGGTAGAGATATAATCATCAACCACTATTTGCAGAATTTTACGCTTTCTGTCAGAGAGTTTCATCTTTAACCCCTTTTTAGCACTTATCACTCGTTTTTGTTAGCACTCAAATTGTTTGACTGCTAACTTTACGATAATTGTACAACTATTATGCGCCTTTGTCAAGAGTTTTACGCCTACTTTTATTTAAAATAAAAAATATGGCAATTTATTTTTTGCCATATCTTTTTTTATTAGTTTAATTATTTACAAAAATCTTCAAGCGTTGCTCTGTTTCCGTATATAATACATTTGCCTTGTCTTATATATTTGTAACTATATTCGCTTGTTTGAGTATTATACCTAAATATTTCATCATAAACTTTTTTAGCGTCTGAAGTTTTATCAAAAATATAAACCCTTACGTAAGCAGTGGTCCCACCCGATTGAACTTTCTTTTGCGCACTAACGTAATAAGCACCACCTTTAAGGTCAAGTTCTAATTCAACAAAATCTTCTTTTTCAAGCGTTTCCATACTTACCGTTTGATAACCTTTATCTAAAAGTTTTTTAACGGCTGAATCGGCACTTAACGGCGTACACGCGGTAAAACAAGCGGTAACCATTAAACAAATTGCTAATACTACTATCTTTAACGATTTTTTCATTTACTTTCTCCTTTACCTTACCACAGATTTAATAGACGATGCAAACGCATAACTCTCATAATTAGCACGCAAGATTTTTTTACCGTGCTTTGATACCGTTTGAGTTGAACCAGTTGAAGATAGCATTTTTGCATATAAAACTTCTGCATCGGCATTTTCTTCACAAACGTAAACGTAAACAAAATAATCGGTTAAAGTGTCGTCTTCAAAATCTTTTTCAGCAGTTATTCTGTAAATTTTACCCACGTACTCAAGGTCGTCAAGTGTTTCTTGCATTTTAGTTACGTCTTCACACACAACTTCTTGACAGCCTGCTTTACTAAAATCTTTCATAATTTTAGTTATATCGTCAGTTGTTGCGCAAGCAACGGTAAGTGACGCTACGAGCAAACAGCATACGCACGCAATTGCTTTTATAAACTTTTTCATTTATCTTTTCTCCATAGTTTTTTATTATTATATACCTAAAATCATATTAAGTCAATAGTATTTCAAATATACTTTTCTTATTCGGTACGAAGTGCAACGACGGGGTCTTGCTGAGCGGCTTTCTTTGCAGGTATAAGCCCTGAAAGTACGGTTAAAACTACTGCAAGCGCAACCATTATAAGCGCACTAGTTAACGGCAACGCCATAATGTTAAACCCTGCAAGGCTTTTGATTATAACGTTAACTATTAACGACAACAAGTAAGTTACGCCTACGCCGAATAAACCCGACGCCAAGCCTATAACTAACGTTTCTGCATTGAAAAGATTTGATACGTCTTTCTTTCTTCCACCGAGCGAACGTATAACGCCTATTTCCTTTATCCTTTCAACAACCGATACGTAAGTGATTATTGCAATCATTACGCAAGATACTACGAGTGATAGCGACGTAAACGCAATTAACGCGTAAG
>JAZSJY010000177.1:0-3386 GCA_045534565.1 Christensenellaceae bacterium
CCCCAAACGTCTACGTTGCCGTTTTCTGCGTGTATCCATAAACTATAAAAATGTGCGGGAAGTTCGCTGGTGTTGTTTGCGCCGTTTGCTTTAACCAAAATTGCGCCGATAATAGGAACGATCATTAAAGCGGCAAGCATAAGCATACCTTGGAAAAAGTCCGTCCAACAAACTGCTTTAAAACCACCGAGTAAAGTGTACGCAAGAATTATTATAGTGAAAATAACCATACCGAGCATTTTGGTGTCAACTTTATCACTTGGAACTAACATTGAGAAAAGGTCGCCACAAGCGTATACTGAGGATGCTGCGTAAATAAGGTAACCCAAAACGAAAACTACTGCGCACGCAATACGAAGCGTTGGGCTTTTAGCCTTAAATCTATTTGACAAAAATTCAGGTACGGTAATAGCGTCACCCGCCTTAATTGCATAACGGCGAAGTTTTGGCGCAATGAACACCCACGCAAGAACCGTGCCGATTATTAAACCGATTGAAATCCAAATTTGGTTTAACCCAGAAAGATAAATTGCACCGGGTAAACCCATAAGTACCCACGCCGACATATCCGACGCGCCTGCAGAAAGGGCTGAAACCCAGCCACCCATATTTCTTCCACCAAGGAAGTAGTCTTTTTCGCCCGAGTCTTTACTCTTAACGAAAAAGTAAATACCGATGCCCGTCATAAACAAGAAATAAATGACGAAAGCAACGATTTCGTATACGTTTATTTTCATAACACGCTCCTAAAAACTTTTATAAAATCTTAAACATTTTACAACTATTTTAATTAAAAGTCAATCGTATTAAACGAATTGAAATAATTTTCGCTTTTGACAATATATTTTGTTTTTAGACGGTTTTTTACTTTTAGCGTTATTTTTGCCCTTGTATAATTGTTTTATGAAAAAATTTTGTTTTGTTTTTTTACTTTCCGTATGCTTTTTGTTCGGGCAAATTGCCCCTTTTACCGTTACGGCTAGCGAAGGCGATAATTTTATGCGCATTATCACCGAAGATACGCCTTTTTTTATCAATCAAACGGATGAAAACCCGTCTTTTTATTTGCCGTACACCTATTACGTTAAAATTATTTCGTCAAACGAAAACTTTTACCACGTTGAATATCAAAACGTTGACGGTTTCGTACCGAAAGACTTTTTATTTAGCGACGGTTTAACGGTTAACGCCCCCTTTTTAAGCCTTAAAATTACTACTGCAAACACCGCCGTTTTATACGGCGATATAGGACTTTCAAACCAGTTACAATACCTTTTTGAAAATAGGTCACTAAATTACTACGGGCAAGTAAAAACCGACGACGGTTACCTTTTTTACGTTGCCTATAACGATAAGTTGGGGTACGTTAAAGACAGCGACGTATTACCATTTTCAATACAAAACCACCCTAACCCGTTGACCTTTTTAAATACGGAAACCCCACCTATTGAAGAACCCCAAAAAGAAGAAAAAGAAGATTATATTGCCCTAAAGGTAGTTATTTTTTGTTTGCTTTTTATTGCGGGAATAGTTGCCCTTGTCTTTGCCGTTAAAGGTGGCAAAAGTAAAGCCGTTGCAATAAGTTACCTAAACGAAGACGATTACGAATAACAGTCTTCTTTTTCTAAACGATTTTGCTCGGTTTTAGCACTATGTAGCCTTTCTAAATATTTAACTTTTTCAAGCATCAAATTAAAAAAGTTGATTTTTAGGCACTTATTTTCAAAATAAGCGTCGTTAACACCTAACCGAGTTAAAATTTTGTTAACTTTGGCTATTATAATAGGTTGACTGCGATAAAAATTTCTTGAAGTGTAGTCAAACCCCTTATAATACTCTTTAGGTCTGCGCTTAAAATACTTGTATTCCAAACTCTTTTTTTGATAATCAGTCAATTTACTTAACACCTTATCAACGTATTCTTTAACTTCCATAACGGTTAACTTTTGTTCGGTAAGTTCCAAAATTTTAAGGCATTGCTCTTCACAAGGCGCGGTGTTTTGCATTGAAGACAACGCTTTACTCAAAACCACTTCGTCAAGTTGATCGCACACTTCCCTTACGTGTGGATATGCGTAGAGCATTGACTTAATATAATTCTCTTTCATAAACTCTCTCCTTAAACTGCAAGTTTTCGTGGAATGCGCCTTGATTATACTTTTTCGTTTATAGCGAAGTCAATATTGTATGGTAGTAAAAACGAACATTTGTTCGCTTTTTTCTTTATAATAGCCCTTATCTATGACAACGTTTGGCATATTAGGCGTCCTTTATGAAAAAATATTCGCACCGTTAAGGCGTTAGCAAAATAAAATAAAAAATTTATTTTATTGTATTGTCAAAAAGCGTTTTTTGTGGTAAAATATTTGCGTTATGAATATTTACTTAAAGAAAAAAATTAAAATCAGTTTAATAGCAGTCCTTTCGGCGCT
This sequence comes from Christensenellaceae bacterium, assembly GCA_045534565.1. GTDB lineage: Bacteria > Bacillota > Clostridia > Christensenellales > Borkfalkiaceae > UBA1259. The sequence goes on from JAZSJY010000177.1 coordinate 2,433, forward strand.
TTGCGTTACCTTTACCGCTTTGGCGCTTTTAACTTTGCCCACGGCAAAAGCCGATATTGACCTTAATAACGCCGACCAAGTTTTACCTTTAACGGCGTTAGAATACACGGCACTTTCTTCACCCGTTGACGCATATTCCGACGGTACGGTTACCGCCGTTATTCAAGGAACAGACCCTTCTACCCTTTTACTTAATAAGGGCGACAAGACGGCAACTATAACTGCAAAACAACTTACCGACGTTAAACGCCTTAACGAAAACACTATTATTTTCTCTTCTGAAGCAAGACTTAAAATAATAAATCTTTCGGGCGATTTTTCTAACGTTGAAAACTATCCGTTAGATTCAACCGACTCTATTGCGACTAGTTTTTTTGATCTTTCAAACGAGTATCTAATTACCGCTTACGAAAGCAACTTGCAAATATTTAAGTTTGAACAAATGCCCACGCAAAAGGGCGGTTCGTTTAGCATAGATAATAAATCGCACGTTGCAATTAACTCTCTTAACCAAATGTTTTACGTTTACGGCGGTGCAATTTATAGACTTGACCTTACCGATACCCCCAACCAAGCGGACGCAGTAAAATTAACTAAACAAACGGTTAACCCTGGGAAAATGATTGCTAACACCGAATTTATTTACTACGTTGAAAATTCAAAAATATTTAGACTGTCCGTTAACGGCGGTCAACCGATTGAACTTTTAGTTGAAGGGGATAAACTTTTTCAATTAGGCAATCTTTCAACCGTTAAGGGCATTTCGTTTAAGGGGGAAAACTTACTTTTAACCGATAACGAAACGGTGCAAGAATTTGCAATTAAGGGCGACACCATTTGCTTTACGGGTTACGCAATAGCAAAAAATAAAACGGCTTATAATCGTGTTTCAAGCGACACGAAGGAAGTTGAACAAAGTTCAAAATCTTACGCTATACTTGATAAAGATAAACT
>JAZSJY010000162.1:0-4544 GCA_045534565.1 Christensenellaceae bacterium
CGCAGGAATATATGAAATAATATTAAATGAAGATAAGACCGATGCCGAAGCGTATTGGTCTGCTTTGCTTTGCAGATACGGCGTTGAATACGTTGAAGACCCTGATAGCAAGAAAATGATACCGACGGTAAATAGAACGCAGTTTACTTCAATACTAAACGACGAAGATTATCAAACGGCGTTAAAGTATGCAGACGGATATCAACGTGATATATATAAAGAGCAAGCAAAAGAAATTGATAGAATTCAACAAGGTATACTTGATATATCTAGTAAAGAAGAGCCTTTTGACGTGTTTATCTGCTATAAAGAAAGCGATTCAAACGGCAGAAGAACTGTTGATAGCGTTTTGGCGCAAGATATTTATAACAACCTTAAAAACGAAGGATTTAAGGTGTTTTTCGCACGCATTACTTTAGAAGATAAGTTAGGTATAGCGTACGAACCGTACATATTTGCAGCGCTTAATTCTGCAAAAGTAATGATAGTCGTTGGCACGAAGAAAGAACACTTTGAGTCGGTGTGGGTTAAAAACGAGTGGTCAAGATATTTAGCTTTGATAAATTCAGGTAAAAAGAAAACTTTAATACCTGCCTATAAGGGTATGGACGCATACGATTTACCCCAAGAATTTTTGCATTTACAAGCGCAAGATATGAACAAAATTGGGTTTATGCAAGACCTAATTCACGGCGTTAAAAAACTTGTAAAAAAGACGGAAAAAGTTGTTGCTACTGAAACGGTAGTGGTTGAAAAAAACGATAACGTTGCGCCACTTTTACGTAGAACGTACTTGTTTTTAGAAGATAAAGATTTTGTAAGCGCAGATAAATACGTTGAAAAGATTTTAGATATAAACCCCGAATACGCCGAAGCGTACTTTATTAAAGTGCTTGTTGAACTTGGCGTAACCAACGTAGAAGAGTTGGTTGATAACGCAAGGGATGAATTATCTTCTAACGCAAATTATCAAAGGGCGTTGCGCTTTGCCGACGAAAAGTTTAAGGCTAAACTAATAGGATATAACGCAGACATAGTAAACAAAGCAGAAGAAAGAAGAAAAGAACAAATTTATCAATTAGCCGTTGCCAAGTTAAGCGAAAGGTTATATTTAGAAGCGATTAAAATTTTTGAAAGCATTAGTGATTATAAAGATAGTTCTAATCAAATCAAAAGGTGTTATGAGTTAATTGAATTAGCAAAAAAAGAAAATATATATTGCACGGCAGTTACACGAATAACGAATAGAGTAGTAGACGACGTTGTGCTAAAACAAAGCATTCAAGACTTGCAATCTATAAGTGGCTATAAAGATGCAGATGAAAAGGTTTGTGAACTTCAAGCAAGACTTGAAAAGTATTATTATGATAAAAAGATTGCAGAAGAGCAGGCAAGAATTCGTGCAGAAGAAGAGCGATTAAGGAAATTGCGTGAAGAAGAATTACGCAAAATTAAGATAGAAAAAACAAAGCAAAAAGTTAAAAAGACAGCAAGGATCGGCGTGCCAAGTATTTTGGCGTTAACGCTTGTTTTGGTTTTGACTTTTACCGTGTTTGTTCCTATTGGTAAATATAGCAAGGCAGAAAAATTAGTTAATAACGGGGACTATACAAGGGCGATAAAAATATATGAAGATTTAGGCGATTATAAGCAATCAGAACAAATAGTAAACACGCTTAATATAGTTAAAACTATAGAAAAAGGCTCTTATGAGAAAGGCATAAAAGATATTCTTGAGTTAGGTATTCCCGTTACTATTTCGTATGATTTTAACGGTGGTGATTTAACAAGTGGCTTTGCAACGGGTGAAAATGCTGTTGAATTATATTCAGTCCAAAGTTCGTCAAAAACGTATACGTATAACGATATTAGCGAATTTGACGGGCTAAAATCACCTAAACGTAGTGGGTATTCGTTTAAGGGTTGGTCTTTTGTTTCTTCATCTATTGCAATGGATAAAACAATAAATAATCTTACCGTGCGTTTAATAGCAAAATGGGAAACGGATAGTTATAAAATAACTTATGATTTACAGGGTGGCGCAGATTATATTACAAACCCAACCGAGTATAGCGTTGAAGATGCTTTTACGCTAAACAATCCCGTGCGTGAAGGCTATACCTTTATCGGCTGGACGGGCACAGGGTTGAACGAATTAACTAAAGACGTTACGGTGTCAATAGGTTCGTTTGGGGAAAGAGAATATACTGCGCATTGGGATGCAAATACCAACGTGATAATTTTTCATGCAAACGGTGGCGTTGGGGTAATGCAAAATCAAACGGCAAAAACTGACCAAGCGATAACATTAAATTTAGTAACGTACACGTGTGATGGGTACGTGTTTGTAGGTTGGGCAAGTACGCCAAACGGTGCAGTTGAGTTCGTTAACGGTCAAATTTATAGAATGGGCGCAAGCGCCGAATATCATCTTTATGCTGTTTGGAAAAAAGAAGTACAATATACGGTAAGATATTATTTGCAAAATCTTGATAATGATAACTATACTGAAGATTTAACAAGAAGACAAGATACTTACGGAATAGATGGTGAAACAATAAATTTTGCATCTAATAGCGTAGAGCATTTTACTTTTAACGAGCAGTTAAGTAATAAAACGGGAACGCTTTCCGTTGGTGGAAACAACGTATTTACGTTATACTATACAAGAAATAGCTATAAAGTAATTACTAACGTTAATAATAGCGTTGCAGGCGTAGCATTTGGTGGAAGCACTAATAAATACGGCAAAGAGATAACGGTAACGGCAAACACAAATTTAGGATATAAATTTATAGGTTGGCATAAAAACGGCGAACTTGTTTGTTCAACGCAAGAATATACTTTTGTGCCTAACGGAAATATAACGCTAGTAGCAATGTTTGAACTAAGAACAGACGTTCCTTACAAAGTAGAGTACTATATGCAAAATATAGACAACAATAATTATTCTCAAGATATTTCAAGGACGCAGAATTTGTTTGGTACGTTTAATACTGCCGTAATGGTGACGCCAAGCGAAATAGAACATTTTACTTTCAATGAAAGTTTAAGTAGCACGACAGGTATTATTAGCGCTGATGGAAGTTTAGTATTAAGGTTAAGTTACACAAGAAAAAGTTATACGGTAACTACAACTGTAAATGATAGCAACGCAGGTACTTCTTCTGGTGGTGGCACGTATAGATATGGTAAGGAAATAACGGTAACGGCAACGGCAAATATAAATTTAGGATATAAATTTACAGGTTGGTATGAAAACGGCGAACTTGTTTGTTCAACGCAAGAATATACTTTTATACCTAATAAAAACTTAACGTTAACGGCTAATTTTGAGATTGCACCAGAATTAGCAAACTTTATTTTTACCTATACCGCTACGACTTGTGATATTACAGGTGTAAAAGATAAAACGGTAACTGAAATAGAAATACCCGATTTTGTAACATGTATTGGCTACGAGGCATTCTCTGGTTGCTCTTCATTAACAAGTATAGTGATACCAGATAGTGTAACTATTATAGGCGGATATGCATTCTTTGACTGCTCTTCATTAACAAGCATAATCGGGGGGAATAACGTAATGGCTGTGCAACAGTGTGCGTTTCCTTCACAACTATATAACATTAAAGACGGCTTAATATATGTAGGTAACGAAAGTAATAAATATTTATGGTTAGTGGGTGTTGAAAATGAATCAATTACAACAGCAATCATAGATTCAAACTGTAAAGTTATATGTATGAATGCGTTTTACTACTGTCGTTCATTAACAAGTGTAACTATACCAGATAGTATAACTAATATAGGCATAGACGCATTTAGTAATTGTAGTTCATTAACAAGTGTAACTATACCAGATAGTGTAACTAATATAAGTGATGGTGCGTTCACTGATTGTATTTTATTGACAAGTATAACAATACCAAAAAGTATAACAAGTATCGGTCATTCTGCATTTATAGGCTGCGATTCATTAAAAACTATTTATTGTGAAGCAGAAAGCAAGCCTAACGGTTGGGATTATTATTGGAAAAACGGTTGTTCGGCAGACGTTGTTTGGGGATATAAAGGTTAATAACTAAAAAGAAAAAAGGACTGGATTTCAGTCCTTTTTTTGTTGTAATAACGGCAGGTATTCGTGGAAACGGTGCGACCGTATGGGCATTATAGGGTGAGTGGCGTCGTCAAAAATTAAAACTAACGCAGGGGATAAATCTTTATATTTATCGGTAAAATAGTAGTCTTTAAGTTTACCTTGCTCTATCAATTTTTTTGCCGTGGCGTGATAATTAAAGTAAGCCATAATATTATTCGTTTGTAAAATAAAAGTTAATATGCTATAATAAGCGTATGCTTTTTAAAATTACTAACGGGGCTGTATCGTTTGGTGCAGATACCGTGCTTGAAAACGTAGAATTTGAAATTCGTGACCGAGAAAAGATTGCTATAGTCGGTAGAAACGGCTGTGGCAAGTCTACCCTTTTAAAATGTATCACAGGCGAAATAACTATGGAAGAAGGCACGGGGGAATTACCTTTTTC
>JAZSJY010000151.1:0-3401 GCA_045534565.1 Christensenellaceae bacterium
TATCGGGCATTATGGTAGGAATACATTTTGCGAGCATGGTTTTACCCGTACCAGGTGCGCCGATAAGCAACAAATTGTGCCCGCCTGAAACGGCAACTTCTAAAGCGCGCCTTGCAACTGCTTGACCTTTAACGAGCGCAAGGTCGCTATCGTAAATATTTTTTGCTACGCCAGGTTCAAAAGCGTGTAGTTTAATGCGTTCTTTCTTTTCCAAACCTGATAAATGGTCTATTACTTCTTTAAGGGTGTCTATTGCGTATACTTCAATACCTTCTACGAAAGACGCTTCCTTTTGATTGCCCGACGGTATTACGAATTTAGTATACCCTGCTTCCCTTGCAGATATAAGTATAGGCAACACACCGTTGACTTTACGTATAGTTCCGTCAAGTGAAAGTTCCCCTACGAATATTACGTCTTTACAATCGCACGTAAGTTGACCACTTGCTATGAGCACGCCCAAAGCAATGGGTAAATCTAAAACCGAACCTTCTTTCTTTACGTCGGCAGGCGCAAGGTTTGCAGTTATTCTTCTATTTGGAACTACTCTGCCACTATTTTTGATTGCCGCACGCACACGTTCTTTAGATTCTTTTACCGCCGTGTCTGCTAACCCAACGATTTCAAACCCCGGAAGGCCGTTGTTAATATCTACTTCAACCGATACCACCGTGCCTTCAAGACCGATAAGCGTAAAACCGCAAATTTTTGCTATCATATACTTTCCCTTACCCTATAATAACCCATTATAATGTTTATTTAACTATTATATATTATTTTAAATAAAAAGTAAACGCTTTTAAAACAAAAAAAGAACTTATCCTTTTGGATAAGCTCTTATTTTTTTACAATTATCTTGCTACTTCTTTAACCCTTGCGGCTTTACCAGTACGCGCTCTTAAATAATAGAGTTTTGCACGACGTACTCTACCACGTCTTACAACTTGAATGTCTGCAACCTTTGGTGAGTGGATGGGGAAAGTTTTTTCAACGCCTACGCCGAAAGAAATTCTTCTTACGGTAAAGGTTTCTGAAATACCACCGTGTTTTCTTGCGATACAAACGCCTTCAAACGCTTGTAATCTTTCTCTGTCACCTTCAATAACCTTGATCATTACTCTAACGGTATCACCAACGTTAAATGCAGGTATGCTTGTTTTTACGTTTTCTTGATTGATAGCATCAATTATACTGCTCATTTGCTTTATACCTCCAATTTATTAAACGTTCATTGTCATCTTAATTTTTTCTTTTATGCAAGAGGAACGCCCAAAGCCTTAATATATTACCACATTTTTTTAATATTAGCAAGCGTTTTTACACAAAAAATGCATCTAAAATATGATTTATTTGACCATTTTGTATTTCTATCACGTCAAACCTACAAACGCTATCAGTTTTCTTTTCCCTTATTAAATATTCTTGCGCAACGCGTGCGTACCTTTCTATCTTTTTAGGCGTAACCGATTCTGCAGGTGTACCGAATTCGTCGTTTGAACGAGTTTTAACTTCTATAAAAACCACCGTTTTAGAGTCTTCTGCAATTATATCAATTTCTCCACAATGCGTTTTATAGTTAGTTTTGAGTATCTTAAACCCCTTTTTCTTTAGAAAGTCAACTGCTTTTACTTCGCCTGCTCTACCCAAAAATTTTTTATAAAAGTTTTTCTGTGCAATTTGCAAGGTCCTATCTCCTTGATCGTTTCTATATGAGTTTTTGTGCCGTAGCCTTTATGTTTTTCAAAGCCGTATTCGGGGTATTCTTTAGCAAAATCTACCATAAGATTATCCCTATACACCTTTGCTAAAATAGACGCGCAACCTATGGTGTAACTGTTAAAATCGCCTTTTATTATGTATTCTGCATTTATCGGTAAATTAGTATCTACCCCGTCAACCAAAGTAATATCGGGGGTAATTTCAAGCGAATTTACTGCGTCTACCATACATTTTTTCACGGCGTTTAATATGTTTATTTGGTCAATTTCTTCTTGCCAAACTTCTTTTATTGAATAGCAAAGCGCCTTTTCTTTTATCAAAACGGCAAGTTTTTCACGCTTTTTTTCAGTTAGCTTTTTACTGTCCGTTACACCTTCAATAATATCGTCAAGGGGCATTATTACGCTTGCGCATACTACCGGCCCTGCGAGTGGCCCTCTGCCAACTTCGTCTACCCCGGCGATATACTTTTTGCCATTTGATAAATGTTTTCTTTCGTACTGTAAATTATCCATATTAGTCAAGAATTATTTTACCTATTCTTCCCTTTCTAAAATCGTCTATTACGGCGACTGAACACCTATCGTAATCATATTCGCCACCACGCCTTAAAAAACCCCTACGAACGCAGATTGCGTTGAATAAATCAAGCGCGGGAATATCTACGTTTTCTATATCGTATTTAGCCTTTAATAAATGCGGATATTTTTCTTTTAACTCTGCTAAAAGTTCGTACGCTAAATCGTTAAAATCAATGTTCGCGTCGTTCATACTGCCTATATAAGCAAGGTGTTTTGCAAGGGTTTGATTGTCAAACGCGGGGGGCATTGTACCAGGGGTGTCTAACAATTCAAGTTCACGCAAGCGCACCCATTGTTTACCTTTGGTTACGCCAGCCTTATCCCCCGTGACTGCTTTCTTGCCACCACAGAGAGCGTTAATTATAGTAGACTTACCCGTGTTTGGTATACCTGCAACCATTATTCTTATAGGCTTAAACACGCCTTTTAATTTGTTCCTTTCAAGTTTTTCTTTTAATAAAGAAAAAATCTTATTATAAAGCAAGTCTACGGCGCGTTTATCCATTGCCGAAAGGGCTATTACTTGCTTGCCTTCGGCTGTGAATTCATTTATCGTTCTCTTTACGTCGTTAGGTTCTACTAGGTCGGTTTTATTCAAAACGTAAAGAACCTTTTTGTTCAAAAACAACTTGTCTAATTTCTTATTTAACGACGCTCTCGGCGCTCGTGAATCAAGCACAATCATAACGCCGTCAACTGCCTTTAAGTTGTCTTCCATCATTCGCATTGCTGCGGTCATATGACCTGGGAACCATTGTAAGTGTTGCATTACTTATCCCCCTTTTCAAGCAAATCAGGACGATTCTTTTTGGTAATCTCAATAGACCTTTCTCTGCGCCACTTTTCTACGTTTCCGTGATGCCCACTAGTTAAAACTTCAGGCACTTTTAAGCCCATAAACTCTTGTGGTCTAGTGTAGTGTGGATATTCTAACATACCACTTGCAAAACTCTCTTGCTCAAGCGACTGGTCGTTTATAACCCCGTCCACGTATCTTGCAACGGCGTCTACAACTGCCATAGCGGGGATTTCCCCACCCGTTAAGACGAAATCGCCGATGGATAATTCTTCGTCAAAATAAAGGTCTAAAACTCGTTGGTC
>JAZSJY010000181.1:0-2714 GCA_045534565.1 Christensenellaceae bacterium
ATTCATTATACCGTAATCTGTATATTTACTATCAAACATACAAAAGCCTTCGTGATGCTTTGCCGTGAGCACGCAATATTTCATACCTGCCTTTTTTGCTATTTTCGCCCACTCTTTCGCATCAAACAAGTCGGGATTAAAATAGTTTACATACTTATCGTAGTCTTCATCACGACGTTTTTCCATAGTTTTTATCCACTCGTGTCTACCAGGAACTGAATAAAGTCCAAAGTGAATAAACATACCAAATCTATCGTTTACAAACCAATCTGTTTTGCCTTGCGTTTTTTTAATATTGTAATTTAACATAAAAACTCCTTCAAATTACCGTTAAGTACATTATAAAGGAGTTTTTAGTTATTTTGTTATAATAAAATTATTTTTTTGTTGTATAAAATTATCTTAATTTTTGACACGAAGGATATCCCCGGCGCTTAAAGGAATTTCAGTATATAAGCGTATTTTTTGTTGAACGATTTTTGCGTCTTCAATTAAATTTCCCTTTTCATCTTGCATTTTATTAACCGTAATAATTTTGTTAAAACTATCTGTTGGTGATAAAACTTCCAACTTTTCGCCAACCTTAAAGCGATTACGCATTTCTATAACGGCGTACTCGCTATCTGCATTGCCTTCTAATACGGTAGCAATAAATTTATGCGTCCCTTTACTTTGACTATCATCATAATTTACGGTTCTTTCATTATAACCCGTAAAATACGCAGTAGTAAATTCCCTATGCGCCGTCTTTTTAAGTTCTTCTTGATAAAGCAAATTGTTTTTATATTCCTGCCCAACTCTGTAATAAGCGTCAATGGCTCTACGATATGCGTTAACAACGGTTGCAAGATAATATTCAGATTTCATTCTACCTTCTATTTTGAAAGAACATACTCCTGCATTATGAAGTTCTGCAATATAATCAAGCAAATTAAGGTCTTTACTATTCATAATGTAAGTTCCACGTTCGTCTTCTTGCATTTCCATAAAACCACATTCGGAATCTTTTTCACGAATTTCATAGTGCCAACGACACGCTTGAACGCACTCGCCCCTATTGCTACTTCTTCCCGTGCGATAATCAGATAGTAAGCATCTACCACTATAAGCAATACACATAGCGCCGTGAATAAACGTTTCCACTTCTATATCAGGGACTTTATCATGTATTTTTTTAATGTCATCACACGACAACTCCCTTGCAAGAATAACTCTTTTAACGCCGTAATTGCGCCAAAATTCAACCGTTTTATAATTAAGCGTATTTGCTTGTGTTGAAAGATTTATAGGCAAATTAGGCGCTACTGAACGCGCCAAATAAATTAACCCCGTATCTGATATTATAGCACCGTCTACATTTGCTTTTTCTAAAAACTTAAAATATTCTTCCGCCAAAGCGATATCGTCGTTTCTACCAAATATATTAACCGTAACATATACTTTTTTACCTAATGCGTGGGCGTATTCAACTGCCTCTAAAATTTCTTCGTTAGAAAAATTACCAGCAAGAGCACGCAAGCTGAAGTTTTTGCCACCAATGTATACTGCATCTGCGCCGTAATACAACGCCGTTTTAAGTTTGTTCATATCACCTGCAGGTGATAAAAGTTCTATTTTATTCATTTTATTTTTTCCGTAATGCTTACGCCGTCTTCTATATCTATAATTCGTGTTTTAAGATTTTCATCTTGAGTTATGGCTTTTAAGTAATTTTCCATACTATGTTTTGTCGTCGCAAATCTATGCGGTGTTTTAACCTTATTATCAACGTATCCACGAAAAAGCACGTTATCTGCAAAAAGTATTCCACCAACGTTTAACACGGATAATAGATGTGGTAAATATTCAAAATAATGTCCCTTTGGCCCATCTAAGAAAATAAAATCGTAATTACCCGTTAAAATAGGAATAATTTCACCTGCATCTCCCTGAAATATCTTCGCCCTATCAGCAACGCCAAACCGCTTGTAGTTTTCTTTTGCAACTGCAATTTTTTCTTCATCAATCTCTATTCCAGTCAACTGTGAGTTTTTACTTTCAAGCAACATTGATATACCCGAAAGGCCAACGTTAACACCTATTTCAAGTATTTTATTCGGTCTTTTATTTCTTACCGTTTCAAGCAACAACTCGTATGATTTATCTCTTAAAACGGGCTCACCAGCAACTTTTGCAGTCGTTCTCATCTCTAGTATAAGTTCGTTCAATTACACCACCATTACCACCGGTAAAATCATTGGATTTTTCTTGGTAGCCTTAAAGAGATAATTTTTTATACTTCTACGAATTATACCTTTTAATTCATTTTCATCACGAACAGCCCTTAAATCTATTTGCGAAAGCGTATTCGTTGCATTTACCTTCATTTCTTGTATCATTGAATCAGAAATTACCAACCCTTTGCTTATTATTTCTAGAGAAATAAGTTGCGAAGTTAGTTCATCAAGACCAACGACTACCACAACTAACCCGTCTTCCGACAAATGAATTCTATCACGCAACACAAAACTGTCCGCACCGTCTATGCCAATGCCATCCACAAATTTTGAACCCGCTGAAAACTTTTCGCTAAACTTCATAGAATTTGAAGTAAGTTCAACCGTATCGCCTATTTCTGCAATCAAAGTATTACTTTCTTTCATTCCTAACTCTTCTGCAAGTTGAGCGTGTTTTTTAAGATGACGGTATTCACCGTGAACTGGTATAAAGAATTT
>JAZSJY010000004.1:0-3403 GCA_045534565.1 Christensenellaceae bacterium
GTAGTATTCACGCAACTTCACGCAGGTGGAAAGTTCGGTTCGGATAATTATAGTTATTCAGGTGGGCTACACGGGGTAGGCGCTTCGGTAACCAACGCGCTTTCAGAATGGCTTACTGTAAAAGTATTTAAAGAATACGTTTACGAAATGAGTTTCCATAGTTATTTAGATGAAAAGACGGGTAAGATAAAATCGGGCGTACCCGTAGCGCCACTATTAAAGACCAAGGAAAAGACAAAGAAAAAAGGTACTTTTGTAAGATTTTTGCCTGACAAACGAGTTTTTGAAACCACGGTTTTCTCTGTTGAAACTATACTTAAACGCTTAAAAGAACTTGCTTTTTTAAACAAGGGATTAGAAATAAAATTCTACGACGAGCACACCGATTTTTCAAGAACTTATAAGTTTGACGGTGGCGTCGTTGACTTCGTTAAATATCTTAACGACGGCAAATCTTCCCTTTACGGCGAACCACTTTACGCGTGCGCAACTAAAGATAATATTTTGGTTGAATTTGCTATTCAACATACTGACGCGTATACGGATAGCGTTTATTCTTACGTAAACAATATTCCTACGGGTGAAGGTGGTATGCACGAAACGGGCTTTAGGTCTGGGCTTACGAGAGTGCTTAACGACTACGCAAGGGAACGCAATATATTAAAAGAAAAAGACGATAACTTTTTGGGTGACGACTTTAAGGAAGGTTTGACCGCTATAATTTCAATAAAGATGCAAAACGTTCAGTTTGAAGGTCAAACTAAGACCAAACTCGGTAACCCCGAAGCGCGCCCTGCAGTAGAATACGTTACGGTAAACGAACTTGAAGCGTTGATGAAAAATAAAAAACTTGGCAAAGTTTTTGATCAAATTATCGCAAAGGCGCAAGGCGCAGCAAAGGTAAGACTTGCCGCTAAAAAAGCAAAGGAAATTGCAAGGGCTGCTAAAAGTATAGAGTCGCAAAATTTAGTTGGTAAACTTGCCGCTTGTTCGGGTAGAAAGCCAGAACTCAACGAACTTTTCATAGTGGAAGGGGATTCTGCAGGTGGTAGCGCAAAGCAAGCGCGCGTGCGTCAGTACCAAGCAATTTTACCCTTGCGTGGTAAACCCTTAAACGTTGAAAAGAAAAAGTTAGATCAAATACTTCAAAACGAAGAAATAAGAACTATAATATCAGCGCTCGGCACGGGTATAGGTTCGGAATTTGATTTAGAAAGTCTTAAATATCACAAAGTAATAATACTTTCCGATGCCGACCAAGACGGTGCGCATATTAGGGCGATTTTATTGACCTTCTTCTTTAGGTATATGAAAGAACTTGTAACGGCAGGGCACGTATATATAGGCATGCCACCCCTTTATAAAGTTTCAAAAGGCAATACCGAAGAATACGCATACGACGATAAAGAACTTGCTGAAAAGATAGCGAAAGTAGGGCGTGGATATGCTTTGCAACGCTATAAAGGTCTTGGCGAAATGAATCCTACGCAATTATGGGATACCACGCTTAATCCTGAAAGCCGTTCGCTTATGAGAGTAACCATTGAAGACGCCGCCGAAGCCGATAGACTTATAACCGTGCTTATGGGCGACGAAGTAGGGGAAAGAAAGAAATATATTTTTGAACACGCAGACTTCAATAAAGAAGATAAGTTTGCAAAGATGAAACGTTAGTAACATTAGGGGATTAATATGGAAAACGAAAAGGGTATAATTTTTTCTTCGCTTGACGAAGTGTTGAAAAACTCAATGATACCGTACGCAGAAAGCGTAATTTTAGACCGTGCTTTGCCAAGGGTGGAAGACGGTCTTAAACCCGTTCAAAGAAGAATACTTTACGCAATGTACGAAATGGGCTTAACGCACGATAAACCGCATAAAAAATGCGCGAAAATCGTCGGTGAAGTTTTGGGTAAATTTCACCCCCACGGCGACAGTTCGGTATACGGGGCGTTAGTACATTTAGCGCAAGATTTTAATATGCGTATGCCACTTATTGACGGGCAAGGTAACTTTGGTACGGTTGACGGCGACTCTGCCGCAGCGTATAGGTATACGGAAGCAAGGTTAGAAGCGCTTGCGTTAGAACTATTAAAAGACATTGATAAAAATACCGTAAACTTTAGTCTTAACTTTTCAGATGAATTAGAAGAGCCTGATACTTTGCCTGGTAGATATCCTAACCTTTTAGTTAATGGTACTACGGGTATAGCCGTTGGGCTTGCAACGAATATTCCGCCACATAACCTTGCAGAAGTAATAAACGGAACTATCGCATATATAGATAACCCCAAAATTTCTTTAAAGGAAATGATGAAGCATATTAAAGCGCCTGATTTCCCCACGGGTGGCTATATAGTTGCAGGGGCAGAACTTGAAGAAGCGTATAAAACGGGTAGGGGCAAAATTAAAATCAAAGCCCGTGTGAATATTGAAAAAGATACGGGGGATAAGCAAAACCTTGTTATAAGCGAACTACCCTATCAAGTAAATAAGGCAAACTTGCTTAAAAAGATAGCAGACCTTAAAGAAGATAGAAAGGAAATTTTAGGCGGTATAGCAGACGTAGTTGACGAATCTGATAGAAACGGTATGCGTGCTGTAATAAAACTCAAAAAAGATACCGACGCAAAGGCTATTTTAGCATACCTTTATAAGAATACCGATTTAGAAACTTCTTTCGGTATAAATATGGTTGCCATAGCAAACGGCAAACCCTGTCAGTTAGGGCTTTTAGATATTATAGGATATTACGTAAACTATCAGCGTGAAGTTATTTTACGCCGTTCTAAATTTGATTTAGAAAAGGCAAAAGAGCGCGCGCATATTTTAGAAGGACTTATAATTGCCGTAAAAAATATTGAAGAAGTTATTAAAATTATACGTGGCGCAGAAAACACTAACGACGCAAGGGCAAAACTTCGTGCACGTTTTGAACTTTCAGAAGCGCAAGCGAACGCAATTTTAGATTTAAGGCTTGCACGCTTAACCAAGCTTGAAATCAATAAACTTCAAGAAGAATTAAAAGAACTAAAAATAAAAATCAAAGAACTTACCGAAATAATAAACAGCAAGCAAAAGCAAATGGAAGTTGTTAAAACCGAACTTTTGGCAGTTAAGCGCCGTTATGGTGACGACCGTCGCAGTAACGTTATTATGGGTGGTACGGAACTTGATATTCAAAGCGTTGAAAAGGAACTTAAACAAATAGATCAATTTGTGGTTGCATTTACCGAAGGCAAAATGTTTAAGAAGATGACCGAAAGGAACTTTAAGTCAAGCGATAAAAAGGTAAAAGATAACGCGCTTAAAGATGACTTTATAAGGTTTTATGCGCACGCGCGTAGCGACCAAACGTTGCTTGCGTTCACCAACCTTGGTAACGTTTGCAAGATTGATATAG
>JAZSJY010000148.1:0-24798 GCA_045534565.1 Christensenellaceae bacterium
AAACTTGCACTCTTTCATATTAAGTTTGAAGGGATACACCCCTTTATTGATGGGAACGGCAGAACGGGTAGACTTTTAGTAAATTTAGAACTAATGAAGGCAGGTTATCCACCTATTGATATAAAGTTTACCGATAGAAAAAGATACTACGATGCGTTTGACGCTTATTACGTTAAGAAAGACTTATCTGCAATGACCAAACTTTTTGCAGAATACCTAAACGCAAGATTAGATGAATATTTGAAGATTTTGGTAGATTAAGGAGAAAACTATGACTGAATTTATATTTGATGAAAATAAAATTAAAAAAACTTCCACAAGAAAAAGTGGGTTAAAACATCAAACTTTTTAAATTTCTATACAGTTCCAACTCAAACTTGTTTAACCATATCGGGAGGGGTGTAGAGTCCTAAAAAGTTTAATCTCATGGGTGGGCAAAATTGCTTTGCTTTAACCAAACAAAAAACATCAATCAAACGAAGAACGGATAGGTAAAAGCCTATCCGTTCTTTTGTTAAAATAGTTGAATAAAGTATTTCTTTATGCTATAATAAAACAAATATTAAGGAGAAATTAACTAATATGAAGATTACGAAAATAGAGCCGATACTTTCAGGGAATAGGCATTTGTTTGTAAAAGTTTACACCGACGAAGGAATAGTGGGGCTTGGGGAATCTGGTTTATGGGCGATGAGAGAAGGCGTCGTTGGAACGCTTAAATGCCTAGAACCCGTATTAGTTGGTGAAGACGTTAATAAAATAAATTTTATAAACGAAAGATTATACGAAGAACATCAATTTAAGGGTATGAATATTCAAAGCGCAATATCAGCCATTGACCTTGCACTTTGGGATATAAAGGGTAAGGCTCTTGGCGTACCCGTTTACGATTTGTTCGGTGGAAAATATAGAGACAAAATACGCGTATGGAGACATATTACGCCTAATAACGATAGCGAATTGTTTAAGGCGCTTTTACTTGAAGCAAAAGAAGAAGGTTTTACTGCCGTAAGAATCAATCCGTGTAGAGATATGGAAGGCATGGCGACTTCAAAACGCCTATCAACTATGTATAACAGAATTGCTTTTGCAAGGAAAGTGCTCGGCGACGAAATAGATATTGCCATAGAAATCCACAGGGAACTTAACGGCGACGAGTCTTTAATGCTTTGTAAAATGCTTGAAAATTTGAATATATTGTTTTTTGAAGACCCTATTCGTTCGGAAAACGTAGAAACGTTGAAAGATTTCACTGCAAAAACCGTAGTTCCGATTGCTGCAGGGGAAAGATGCATAAGCATACAAGAGTTTGAAATGATGCTAAACGCAGGCATGAGAATTGCAAGGCCAGACGTTTGCACGTTAGGTGGCTTTACGGGTAGTATGAAGGTTTGCGCGCTTGCTGAAGCGCATCACGCATATATCGTGCCACACGTTCCCGTAAGCGTGGTAAATATTGCGGCAAGTTTGCATATGGCGGCGGTAATTCCTAACTTTTTAATTATGGAAACCTTTCCACCAAAGACGTTTAAGCAGGCTTTGGATTGTATGGGCGATTATAAATTTAAGTTTAACCGCGGATATATGGAAATACCTAACGGTCCAGGTTGGGGTATTGAACTTGCTGATGATTTAGATAAAAAATGCCCTTACGTTACTATACCTTGGCGACTTGACCAACACAATTGTTACGGTGGCGCAGATACTACCGATAAAGTAAACTCATAGAGTAAAAGTGTGAAAAAAGACACGCATTTTCGCGTGTCTTTTTTAATTGTTCTATTTTGAAGATTTGTATTTATTTACATACGTGCTAGGGCTTATACCTAAATAAGATTTAAATTGTTTGCTGAAAAAATACACGTCTGTAAAATTGCAAAGTTCAGCAACTTGCGTTACTGAATATTGACCTAAAGATAAAAGATCGCACGCGTAGTTGATTTTTAGTTGAATTATATATTTAATAGGGGGAACCTTGAATTTTTTGATAAAAAGTTTTTTTAAATATACTTCGCTTATACCGCATTTTTCCGCCAAAGTTCTTATGGGTATTTTTTCTTCAAGAAAGTGTTTTTGTATGTATTCAACTGCTGGTTGTATTTTGTTATAATTGCTATTAGAAAGATAATTTTGTTTGTTTAATTCGGAAAATATCTTATAAAGTAGTGACATGCATTCGTGATGAAATCCGTCGTTTTTTGCAACCCATACGGCAAAAAGTTTCTTAAAAGTATTGCAAATGGTGTTGTCATTTGTAACTTTTATTACAAAAGCTTCGCTTGATAATGGTAAATTAGTATCAAAAAAAACATCAATGCACTCGCCACGTTCTTCACTTTCAACAACGTATTCTTTACTTTCGCCTTTGGGTAAAAAGCGAATTGTATTTTCTGCAGTTTTTAAGATTTTACCGTTAAAGTAAACGGTAGATTTTCCGCTTAAATAAAATATTAGTTCGTTGTGAGATAGGTTAGGTTGGAATTTCATTTTGTGTTCGGGGTATTCGTTTTTCCCTACAAGAATAACTTTTCTAATATTAGTAACTATAAAATTTTGGTTAAAAACGTCATTTTGCATAGTTTGATTTTACCATTTAATATTCTTTATGTCAATATAATAAGTATCAAAAAGTACAAAACTTTGTTTTTATTACATTTACTTATAAATCATTTATGCATATAATTATGGTAAAAATTTTATAGGAAGGAAATTTTAATGACTGAAAGAATATCAAAATTGACAGAGTTAACGTTAAAAGGCGAAACATATGTTAAACCAACGGAAACTTTTTTTGATAGGGAAGACCTATTTCTATCACGTGAAGAGATGGAAAGTAAAAGGCTATGCGAATACATATTAAATCAAGAGCCCGTTTTAACACCCTTTTCTAAAATGACTGGGTTTTTCAATTGCAACAGTAGTATTGTGGGTGATGCTTTTCGCAGGAAGGGGCACTTGTATTTTGAAAAGTTGCGCAAGGAATTTTATATAAGTAGCATTGATAACCTTTCTACGTTTGAGTGGCAACACGCTACGGCTGATTATAAAAAGGTTTTAGATAAAGGACTTTTGGGCATTATAGAAGAAATTGATGATTCATTAAAAACACATGATAAGCAGGAAGAAATTGAATTTTTAAATGCATTAAAAAAGGTTGCGTTAACCCTTATTAGTTGGGCGCATAAATGTTCAAAAAAGGCGTTGGAACTTTCTAAAACGGTTGAAAATAAAGAATATAAGGCTAATCTTGAAGAATTGTCTAAAGCGTTATTAAATGTTCCTGAAAACAAACCTAGTAGTTTTTACCAAGCTGTTTTAACTATTTATTTGTGTTTTTCAGCAGACCCTGATAGTGTGGGAACTTTAGATAGATATTTAACACCGTTTTATGAAAGCGATATAAAAAATTGCGTTATAAATAGAGAGCAAGCAAAAGAATATTTACAAGAACTTTTTTTAATGTTGCAGTCTGCAACATCTATAAACTCACCATGGTTTACCCGTGGTGCTGAATCGCATTTTTGCATAGGCGGATATTTGCCCGACGGTAACGACGGGTTTAACGACCTTTCTAAACTAATACTAGAAAGTTTAGTAGAATTGCCTACGTGGATTCCGCAAGTTACTTTGCGCTGGACGGCAAAAACACCAAGGGAAGTTTTGCGCTATGCAATGGATATGGAACGCAAAGACCCACATAAGCGAATAGCATTTCAAAATGATGAAATGCGCTTGAAATGTTATACGAAAATTTGTGGCTTTCCCTTTGAAAAGGCAGTTGGCTATACTATGGCTGGTTGTAATGAGCCAGTGTTTTTAGGTGCGGTTACGGGTGGTTCGTCAAAAATCAATTTTTTGCGTTCTATTGAAACTTTATTTCATAAAAAAACGGATAAAATTATAAACGCAAACGATTTTGAAGAGTTTTATCAAATCTTTTTAGAAGAGTTTTTTGCCGATTTAGATAGGGCTTACGATTATGATGATAAGTACAATCGTGAAAAAGCAAAAGATATTAACTATTTGTCAAGTGTTTTCTTTCAAGGGTGTATAGAAAAGGCTAAAAGTTTAACTAATGGTGCAGGGGACGTAGTTATTGCGTCGCCTATGTGCATAGGGATTACCAACGTGATAGACTCTCTTATAGTAGTTAAACAATTTGTTTTTGATGAAAAAATGATTAGTATGGCTCAATTGATACGTGCGCTACAATCAAATTGGCAAGGCTATGAAGATTTTAGAATTATCCTTATGAAAAAAGGTGACTTCTTCGGGAACGATACGAAGCGTTCTAACAGTGTGGCACAAAAATTCTATCAAAGTATATACGAACACTTAAAAAACAAGAAAAATCTTTTCGGCTATCAATGGCTTATTGGCGATTTGGTAGGTTATCATCCACACCACAAATGGTTCGGTGAAAAAATGAAGGCTACACCCGACGGGCGTTTTAGTGGAGACGCTTTACAATTTGGTCGTGGGCAAAATGGCGGAAAGGATAGGAACGGGTTAACGGCTCTATTAAACTCTATAGCAAAAGTTGATTCTACGGGAATCGGCTGTGGTTCTACCATTACGAACGTTACCGTTGATGAGCAGTTGATAAAAAACGATGATAATTTTGAAAAAATAGTAGACGTATTTGAAACGTATTTTAAAAATGGGGGCGTGCACTTCCAACTTAATTACGTTTCCAAAGAAGATTTGATAAATGCACAAAAAACGCCACAAAAATATAAGAATTTGCGTGTGCGCGTTACGGGCTTTTCTGATTATTTTATAAAGCTAAACGAGGCAATTCAAGACGATATTATTGCAAGAACGGAGCAAAAAGGATAATATGGTAAAAGTAAACACGGTGTTAGGGGAAATAAGTGCAGACAGGCTTGGCGAAACGCTTTGCCACGAACACGTTGTCTGTGTGAATCCTTCTTTTTGTAATACGTTTGGTAATAAGTGGTTTCCAAAAGAGCAAGTTTTAGAAAGGGCTATAAAACTTTTTCAACAGGTAAGGGTTGAGTGTGGTGTGCAAACTATTATAGATGCAACGCCCATTGACCTTGGTAGAGATATTGAGTTAATGAAAGAAGTTTCTAAAAAGAGTGGCGTTAATATAATTGTTTCAAGTGGCGTGTATTGTAACGAAGAAGATTTTTTACAAGGTAAAAAGATGGAAAAGTTAGCACGATTTTTTATTGACGAGTGTAAAATAGGCATCAACAGAAGTGACGTTAAACCGTCAATCTTAAAATGCGCAACAGGAAAAAAGGGTGTAACACCAACAAACGAAACATTGCTTTCTGCAATGGCAATTGCACAAAAGGAAACGGGACTACCACTCTATTGCCATAACGAACATTTATTAAAAACGCCATACCAACAAATGAAAATTTTTGAAAAATTTAAGATTGATTTACAAAAAGTCGTTATAGGTCATTGCAACCACTCTTGCGATATTGAATATTTGATAGATATGTTACAAAATGGGGTATATTTAGGTTTTGACAGGGTGTTTCCTACTAATTACCTAATGCAAGCGCAGACTATTGCCGACTTAATAGAAATGGGATATGAAGATAAGATTCTTTTGTCGCACGATTTTTTTGCTTATTACGATTTTGGCGATACTGATTTGGTAAAGCAAAAGGGATGTGATAGAGATTTTACAACCGTTCATAAAAAATTGATTCCAACGCTTGAATCGTTGGGGATAAAAAAGAAACAAATTAAAAAACTAACGATAGATAATCCTAAAAAAGTGTTAACAGGTAGATAAAATGAAACTTAGAAATGATAAGATTTTAATTTTTGGTGGTAGTAGTGGCATAGGTAAGGCAATAGCAAAACGGTTTTGTGAACTTGGCGCAAAGGTGCTAATTATTGGCAGAACAGAAGAAAAACTGTTGCAAACAAAAAAAGAAATTGCATGCGATAACTTGTTTATTAAAGTATTTGATATAACTAACGTTGAAAAACATTTAGAGTTGTTTGTTTTTGCATATCAAACGCTTGGTGGATTAAATGGGTTTGTAAATGCAGCGGCAATAGGTACAAATCAAGTGTTTGGTCGTGGTTATGAACCTTGGGATATTACAAGTGAAGAATGGGATACGTTAACAGAAATTGATTTTAAGGCAGGGTTTTTCTTGATGAGAAATGAAATTGATTTCTTGAAATTAAGAAACGTTCGTGGGAATATTCTCAATATTGCTTCAAATGCAGCATGTATGGATATTATAGGTGCTTACGGTGCATCTAAACAAGCCGTTATTAAATGGACAAGGGCTTTTGGTAAAAAGTATGGGTGCCAAGGAATTATCATAAATGGTATTGCACCCGGCGCAACCTTTACCCCCATGATAAGCTGTTACGCAAAGCAGATAGACCAGGCGTATCCGCGCCATGCAATAGGGCGGTTTATTCGTCCCGACGAAATTGCTGAATTAGCGTTTTATCTTATGAGCGACTTTGGCGAAATCATCTGCGGGCATACCGTAGTTGCAGATGGTGGGGATAAAAACGCAATTTAACAACTACTTAAAAATGACTAAAAGGAAATTTTAATGAATAAAGCGATAATTTTTGATATACAACGGGGGTCATTTGTTGACGGACCAGGGATAAGAACAACGGTGTTTTTCAAGGGCTGTAACTTAAAATGTAAGTGGTGCCATAACCCTGAAAGCCAAAGCAAAGAAAAACAAATGATGTTTTACCAAAATAAATGTACGGACTGTGGAAAGTGTAAAGAAGTTTGCCCAAATGGGTTAAACAGTTGTGATTTTTGTGGTAAGTGCTCTCTTTTTTGTCCTAGTGATGCAAAAGAAATTTGTGGTAAAGAATACTCTGTTGACGAAGTTTTTAAAGAAATTATTAAAGACAATGACTATTATAATTCTACAAATGGGGGCGTTACCTTTTCGGGTGGAGAGTGTATGCTTCAAATAGAATTTTTGGAAGAAATTCTTAAAAAGTGTAAAGAAAACGGCGTGAATACGGCGGTAGATACGGCAGGGAACGTGACTTGGGAATATTTTGAAAGAATATTGCCATATACCGATTTGTTTTTATACGACATAAAAGCGTATTCTGAACAATTGCATAAAGAAGGTACGGGTGTTTCAAACCGTTTGATTTTTGAAAACCTTGTAAAATTGAGCAAAACAAAAGCAAGAATATTCGTGCGAGTACCTGTAATAGTTGAATTTAACGATTGCGAAATGCAAAAGATAGCAAATTTTTTAAAAGAATTAAGAATAGAAAAGGTGGAATTATTGCCGTATCACGCATTAGGCGAGCATAAGTATTTGGCACTTAAAATGCCACGCCCAAAATACACCGTGCCCACACAAGAAAAAATGGAAAAATTAAAAGAATTATTTGAATAAAGACATCGTTTAGAACAAAAGGAACGATATGCTCGTTCCTTTTGTTCTATTATTTTGTAAAAATTATTTATCAAAGAGTGGTTTTATTTTTTTATTGCAGGGGGAAATTAAACTTTGTTTAATATTATATTGACTTTATTTTTTTAAGAGTGTAAAATTTATACGAAATCTAATACAAGTTTTTCTTAACAGGTGATAATTATGAAAGATAAATTTACTGTTACCGGCACGGGTGACGCTCTGTTCGTTGCAGATATTCCCGAAGAATATTTCAACGGCGATTTTAAGGAAGTTAAAGAATATTTAGACGGTTGCGACTTAAAGATGACCAACCTTGAAACCAACGTTTCAAAGTTCGGCAATTATCCAAACGCATATAGCGGTGGAACGTGGCTTAATACCGAGCCCGAAGTTTTTGACGATTTAACGAAGTTTGGCTTTAACTATTACGGCACGGCGAACAATCATTGTATGGACTACGGCTATTACGGGCTAATTTCAACCATTGATGAACTTGATAAGCGTGGGCTTGCTCACTCTGGGACGGGGTTAAATTTAGAGCAAGCGAGCGCGCCTGCAATAGTTGAAACTGCTGGTAAAAAATGCGCTATACTCGCCGTATGTTGTGAGTATGATGAAGTTCAAACGGCTTCAAGAGCAGGAAAGGCTAACGACGTGATGCTCGGTCGCCCTGGGGTAAACTACTTTAGGCATAACGAATATTTAGTTATAGATAAAAATCAGTTAGATATCCTTAAAGAAATTGAAAAAAGCACGGGAATAAACGCTACGCTTAATAGAAATATTGCAGGTGGATTTGCTCTGCCCGATCCTGACGGCGTTTATACTTTTGGGAAGATAAAAATTCGTTACGACGGCTCTACTAAAACGACCGAGTGTAACAAGGCTGATAAAGAAAGAATTATTGAATCAATACGCAAAGCAAAAGAACAGAACGATTACGTTTTTATTTTAATTCATTGCCACGACAGTAAGCCCGAAGGTCACCCTTATGTGCCCGATTATTACGAAGACTTGGCGCGCGCTTGTATTGATGCGGGGGCGTCTGCTATTATCGGTGGTGGTACGCACGAATTACGTGCCATTGAAATTTATAACGGCTGTCCTATTTTCTATTCGCTTGGCGACTTTATTTACCAAGGGATGAGAGTTCCTTATTTACCCGTTGACTTTTTAGAAAAATACGGCTGTGATAAAAACGCTACTGCTTGGGAAGGGTTGATGGCACGTTCAAAGAATAACACCATAGGCTTGCAAACTAAAAGGTGCAACTTTATGACCGTACTTCCCAAAATCACTTTTGAAGGCGGAAAGATGACTGCGCTTGAAATGATGCCGATTGTAGCAGGGTTCAAAAAACCTGGTAAACTTGAAGGGCTACCCTATTTTGCAAAGGGGGACGAAGGTAAGGAAATTTTTGATAGATTAGTTGAACTTTCTACGCCGTACGGTACAGAACTAAAAATGGTAAACGGAATTATCAAAATAGAAAAATTTTAATAAGAAAACACGGTCGCGAATTCACAACCGTGTTTTTTAATTATATTTTTTCAAATACGGGAATGATATCCAAGGGCGCGTCGGCAACAATCGTGCGAGCGCCGTTGAGAATTTCGTCCGTGTGAATGTTTTTCCACGTTCCTTCGGGCAGATAAACCTCGCGTTCTCTCATACCATAGCAAAGGATGGGGGCGACAAGATAACGGTCACCGAACATATACTGATCCTGCAAATCCCAGCAAATCACGTCGTTCGGAAATTCATAGAACATCGTACGCAAAAGCGGTGAGCCATTTTCACTTGCTTCGCGCATTAAGCCCTTGATGTAGTCCTTCATATCTAGGCGAATGAATAGGTATTTTTTGAGAATTTCGTAAACGTCTTCGCCGTGACTCCAAAGTTCGTGTGGTTGAGCGATATTCACATAGCCATCGCTTTGACGCTTGTCGGACAGGCACTTGCTTTTTTCGTAGGGACCGAGATAGCCGTGCAGACGCAGTACGGGAGAGAAAGTTGAGAACTGGAACCAACGAATAAGAAGCTCATTGTAGGTCGGGTCCTCCGTGTTTCCAAGGAAGCCAGCGGTATCGGTTGTCCACCAGGGGATACCCGCCATACCGATGTTTAAGCCCGCACAAATTTGCGTGCGAAGGGTTTCAAAATTCGATCGGATATCGCCTGACCAGACAACTGCGCCGTAGCGCTGTGCGCCGACCCACGCGCAACGTGAAAGGTTAGCAATGTCGGATTGTCCTGAGGCAACTTGACCGTCCCAGAAGGCATGGATGTGCTCAAGCGGATACAATCCAGCAACCTTTTCGGCAGAGCCTGCACTGTAACGGTAATGATCAAATTCTGCGGGAAGATATTCTGGCTCGCTACAATCTAGCCAGAAGGCGTCTATGCCGTGCGCAAAGTAATTTTTATTGATTTTGTCCCAGATAATTTTACGGGCATCTGGATTGGTAGCATCGTAGAAGGGTTTGCCGAAGATACCACACATTTCACCGCGGACGGGGTAAGCCAAAAGCCCCTTCTCATTAAGCTCCTTGTAGTTGACGCTACTAGGCTCAACCGTCGGCCAGACTGAAACCATACAACGCGTGCCCATTGACTTCAGTTCTTTGACCATAGCGGTGGGATCGGGCCAGAAGTCGGGGTCGAAGGCCCAGTCACCGTCGTGACACCAGTGGTAGTAGTCAATGACGATCACGTCGAGTGGCAGACCGCGACGATGATATTCGCGCGCGACTTCAAGGACTTCCTCTTGCGTGCGGTAGCGAAGCTTACATTGCCACAGACCAAGCAGATTGTCGGGAAAGTCGGGCGCACGACCCGTGACCTCAGTATAATTTTTGAGCAAATCCTTGGGAGTATCGCCTACGGTCACCCAATAGTCTATTTCTTCGGCACGGTTTGCCGTCCATTCGGTTATATTTTTGCCAAAAGATACCCCACCAACCGCGGGATTGTTCCACAAAAAGCCGTAGCCGAGATTAGAAACGTAAAAAGGAACGCTGATCTGTGCGTTCTTAGGCGCAAGTTCCATTACCGAGCCTTTGAGTTCAAGCTCGGGCTGTTGATACTGTCCCATACCGTATATTTTTTCTCCCGCATTTCCTTCAAAGCGAGTCTTGAGTAGGAAATCGTTTCCACCCACGGAGCGGTAATCTCTTGCCGCTATACGAACGGCTGGCGCATAGGGATTGGCGTATTCGCGGAGAATCTTCTTGCCATCGCGATAGAAGGTTAGGAGAAAAGCAGAGCTGACGTGCACCGACAGACGACCGTTGGTAAAGGTAGCGTCCCTTTCCTGAATATTGACAGTAGCGACGGGCGATTGCACGGGGAGCAAGCCTTGATTGGCGCCCGAGAGTGCATAGTTTTTGGTGGCACGCACACGGATGGCGTCCGTACCCCACGCTTCTAGTAACAAAAGTTCGCCGTTTTTACGGACTGTGAGCCTGTTTTGGTCAACAGAAAAAAACATAATTAAAACATCCTTATTTGTTCGGCCGACGGACGGCCGTAGTATTTGAATTTATTTTAACATTTTTTTCTTGACAAGGCTATTCATTTTTTTGTATCATGTAATCATAAATTAAGATTTTTTTGAGAGGAAAATGTTATATTATGAGTTGAACCGTTCCAATCCGCAGGGGGGCATTTATTATCAAAGCAATCGCGATTTGCGATTTCGTCAGCATCTTCACAATAGTTTTGAGTGGATTTTTGTCAAGGAAGGAGAGCTTGAGGTAACCGTTGACGGTCAAAGCTTTTCGGTAGAAGCGGGGCAGGCGATCTTGATTTTCCCTAATCAGATTCATCAAGCCGATACGCATACGGCTTCGCAAACACGGCTTTTTGTTTTTGAAAACAGTATGATCGGCGAGTTTGCGCGGTTTGCGGAGGGGAATGCTGTCGATCATCCAGTATTTTTTATTGACGGAGAGACGCTTTTTGCCAATATGCAGGCGGCAAGGGAGTCACGGTATCTTCTAAAAGCATATTTGTACGGAATGATTGATGCGTTTTCGCGCTCGTGCGGTGCATTCCGCAAACGAATAAATAAGCCTACCGAGCATATCGGGCAGGTGGTAACCTTTATTTCGAAGCATTACGCCGAGCCGATTTCAATGCAGGACGCGGCGCATGTCATAGGATATGACCATCACTATCTTACCAATCTCCTGCAAAAGGGAATGCACACAACCTTTCGCACACTTTTAAACGAATATCGCATATCTTACGCCAAATATTTGCTTTTGACCTCGCAAAGTAAGATATCCCAGATTGCGTGCGAATGCGGCTACGAATCAATTTGCTCATTTAATCGGAATTTCAAGGAACAGTCGGGTATGACACCGACGGAGTATCGGGAGCGAGGGACAACAAAATAAAAAGGACAGACATCACTAACAGAAAAAAAGAGCAAACATTCAAGATTTTGTCTTGCGTGTTTGCTTTTTTTGTTAAATAAGGATTTGGGTTTAGTCTAAAAAGCGTTTGTCTGGACGCTCTAACTTTTGATAAACTCTAAATTCTCCGCTAAATATGCGATTCTATTTGCAACCGTGTTTTTTGTTAGTCAAAATGTTTTAATACTACTTCTGCAGTAATCTTAAACCCTATGGGCAAACTTGATTTAAGAAGTTTTTCGCCCCTAGTGTGCGTGCCGTATGAAATATGTGAGCCCACGCAAACTGACGGAACGCCAACCGACATAGGTGCGTTTGCGTCGGTAGAACCTGAATTTGCAACGCAGGGAAGATTAGAATATTTTTGTGAAATATTTATAACTTCTTCGGTCATCTTTGCTAAAACCGTTCTGTCAACGTCGCCCGTGCAAGGTCTATCGCCAACGAGCTTAACTTCAATTTCTGCCTTTTTAGTGGCTTTTGCCTTTTCAACTTGTTCGTTAAAGAAGTCTTGCATAGTTTTTAAGCATTCTTTATCGTCCGAACGGTATTCGTAAAGCATTTTCGCTTGTTGGGCAATGGTGTTAACGGAAGTTCCGCCTTCAACTATTCCCACGTTATAGGTAGTTTTAGTGCCCTGTTTTTTAGGAACTTCACATTTATATAACTCAGTTATGAGTTCTGCCATAGCAGCTATTGCGTTGCGATTGCCGAACGCGTTGAAAGAGTGACCGCCTTCGGTGGTGAAAGTGAGTTCGTATCTATGTGAACCAACACACTCGTTAACTACTGCGGTATAACTGCCGTCAAAAGTATAAACGGCTGAAATTCTGTCTTGGTAATCTTTCATAATTTGTTTTGAACCCTTAAGGTCGCCCAAACCTTCTTCACAACTGTTTGCAATAAACATTACGCCTTTTTTTGCAGTAAGATTATTTTGAATAACGTATTTTGCAACCATCATTAAATTAGCAAGGCAGGCGGTATCGTCGCCTATCCCTGGGCAGTAAACGTATTCGTCGTCTTCCGTGTAAGGCAAGGTTGTAAGGTCGGGGAAAACCACGTCGGTATGAGCCATGAAAACGGTAATATCGTTGCAATTTTCACAATTGATAGGAACAATAACGTTTTTTGCGCTATCAACTATAACGTTTTTTGCGCCAACTTTTTCAAACCATTTTTTAACGAATTCAACCCTTAAATCTTCATTGCCACTTGGCGCGGGAATTTGCGCAAGTTCTTTAAGCAAGGCAAAAAGTTCTGCGTTTGAATTTTCAATATAATCTAAAACTGATTGATTTAACTCTAACATAATTTAATATCTCCTTAAATTAGCGAATTGATTATATCATAACGAAAAATTAAAAACAAGTGATCGTAAATAAAAAGCAAAAACGGTGCGCGTTTTTGCTTTTTATTTAATTAAAATTTAATTACGTGTTCTTCAATAACTGCGTGGTTGCTATCGGTAAAGCGAATTAACATTTGGTTTTGGTCAATGGTAAGTGCCGTGCCGATAAAATTATTTTTGGGGTCAGAGCCTACAACTATGGGGTATTCATGCTCTAAAGTATTGTTTTGGTCGCCTTTATAAAGTATATATGCTTTATGCATATGCCCGCAAAGCATTGCATCTATCTTTAATCTTTCAAGTTCTTTATTGAATTTGGAATATAAGGGGCGTTCAATATCAAACTCATCGCCCTTATTAAAGGTAGTCATAACGGGGCAAACGTGGCAAATTGCAAGTTTAATTTTATTATTATCTAACTTAACTTTTTTAAGCCAGTCGCATTGACGTTTTCTATATTCGCTAAATCTATTTGCGTCACGGTATACGTCGTGGGTATCTACTTTATCTTCGCCAAAGTCAAGCACTACGCCACAAATATTACCTATTTCAAAAGTGTAATAGAAGTTTTTGTTTACGCACGGGAAATATAAATCAAAACATTCTGGCAATCTACCACGGGTATCGTGATTGCCACGTGTGTAAATGCAAGGTATTTTACCTTTAGTTAACTTACCTATAAACGCACATGCTTTAAGGTAATCTTTGTGTGATTGAACTTCGCAAATATCCCCATTAAAAATAAACAAATCAACGTCTTTGCCAAAGAACGTACCCGTTTTGTGCGCTATATCGTAAAGGGCGTGTACGTCTGCAATCATATAGGCGTTTATGTTTTGGGTTTTTGTTAACGGCTTAAAGGTAAAACTTTTTTCTTGTCTTTCACCAAAAACAGACCAGTATGACTTTCTATTAATAGATTGTTTATATAAAACGACGTATGATTTTGCTTTATCTAAAAGTTTTTTGCTAACTTTGAACTTGAAAACCTTTTTTTCGCTACTTAAAACGCCAGAATTTTCTTCATTTATTTCTTTTCCACCGACTAAAAGTCTAACTAACCCATTTTTCTTTACGCATACTAAAATTTCGTAATGGTTATTTTTAATAAAAACTGTTGGTGTGCAAGATAAAAAGTTATTCATCTAATTATTCTCCTCAATTTATCGTTTATGTTTAACGCGGTATTCAGATGGGGAAAGCGAACAATATTTTTTAACGGCATTAGAAAAATATAGCGCAGAGTTATACCCACAAAGTTCGGCTATGTGGGAAACGCTTTCTTCTGTATCAATAAGCAATTGCAATGCATATTTTAGGCGAGTTTCCACCAAGTAGTTTTTAAGTGTTATGCCAGTTTTATTTTTAAATACAGCGCATAGTCTTGAGTGGCTTAAATGTAATGATTTAGCAACTTGTTCAACGGAAAAAGAAGAAATGTTATAGTTCAATTCAATAAGTTCTTTAGCCCTAGAAACGTAAAGTTCATCGTGTTTGATTACGGAAAATTGTTTTTCGTTGCGTATATTTTTCATAAAAGCAAAGAAAAACGAAAGCATAGTTTCTTCAGGGGTGGTAAGGGTTGCTTGGTTAGTAAAAAAATCAAAAATAAGATTTTCTAAAAGTAAATTATTAACTATTTTTTGAACGGGTGCTTGGGCAGAAAAGCCGTAACTTGCAAAAAAGTTTTTAAAGAACTCACCTTTAACACCAAACCACATATAACTCCACGGATTGATAGTGAGTGGATAGTATAAAAAAGTTTCATCAGGGGGAATAAAGAAACATTGATTTTTCTTTAATCTATAAGTTTTACCTTTAATTTTTAAAACGCCTTCGCCATTTAAAATAAAGTGGAAGGTATAAAAATCCTGTTGTCGCCAATACGAATAAACAGGCTCAACTGTGTGAAAGTTGTGATATCCTAATTGAACCACTTGAAAATTTGCATCATAGTGATTTAATGGGGAAAGGCAAATACAGTGTGGTAAAGACAATAAATTCAAAGTGATTTCTCCTTTGCAGTTTATAAGTTTATTATAAAGCGATATAACAAAAAGTCAATACAAAAAGGTAAAATTTACTAAAAAATTAAAATCAAAACAGCAAAAACAGTAAATTTTTATATATATGCAGTAAAAAAGAGTATTGCATAAATAAGCATAGTGCAATACAATAATTATATTAAAATCGCTTGCAAAAGGATAATTTTGACAAATTTTACTTTTTTAGATTATTCTTTAACGTGGGGCAATGCGAAAAAATTTATACCAAATTATTTTAAGGAGGATAAGATATGAAAAAATATGAACCTTTAGAAATTACCATCGTTTACTTTTCCGCGCAAGAAACGTTGGCAGCAAGTGGCGCAAGTTTTCACGAAGGCGTGAACGACTTTAACTCCGGAATCAATGCGGATTGGTTTGGAAGATAAAGGAGAGAAGACAATGACGAAAATTAAGAAAAATTTATTAATTGTACTCGCCGTGCTTACCGTATGCATGTTTTCACTCGCTTTTGGCACTATGAATATTGCAAAGACACAAGCATCTGCAGAACCTAAAGCAAGCGTGGCAGAGTTTGTTATTCAAAACGGTGGTTCTTTAAGAATACCATCAGAAGAAGAAATTGAAGAAGGCAACTCAATAGTAGGTATTCGTTTCCTATCATACATTACCGACGCTTATTATGAAGATCTTAAAGCAGAATATATGGGTGCAACGGAAATTACTATGAAGAGCACCGTTTCAAAAGTTGTTGGTCAAGGTCAAACTGCACCTGCACCTTTTGAATACGAATGGGATTTAACTTCTTTAACTTTAGAAGATTTTGATAGTGACGGCATTGCTACTTTTTGTCATACCATAAACTTTGGTAAATTAACTGGCGAAGATATTAAAACTGCAAGCGCGTTTGAAATGAACGCAGACTTCTATATTGAAATTGAAAACGGTGGCGCAGAACCTGTTAAAGTTTATGCAGATAACGTAGAAGAAGTTGATACTACCCGTTCAATGCGTCAAGTAGCGTATATGGCTTACACAACGCCAAGCACGGAAGATTTTATCAATCCATCATATCAAGAACCTATGCTTACCAACTACTTTACGCTTAAGGATAGCGTAGACGCCGTTCAAGATTTAGATGAACCCGATACTGCTATAAGTGAATTCGCACCCAAAGGCGTAACCGTTGATAAAATTTATTCGGTTGATGACCTTGTTATAACTGACGTAACTGCAAAGAAACTTGCAGGGGAAAGTGGTGTGTTCACCGAAGCAGATGCAAACGTTGGCGCAATCAAGAAGATAGTTTATTTTGATGCAGATAACAATGCATATCCCGTAAATCTTCGCATAGTAACCAAGGTTATTGAAACGGAAGAAGATCTTAAACTCTTTATGAGTGCAAATTCAGCATATACGGCAGACCTTACTGCTAATATTTGGGCTGGTAACGGTAACAATCCGTGGACTGATGTTAAATCTCGTAAGGGTTACTGGTTCTTAAACACAGATATTACTGTTGATGGAAGTACTTGGGAAACTATGTACAATCACAGATATTTTGAAAATGGTGTGTTTGACGGCAACGGTCACACTTTAGATATAACTTACTCCACTGGTTGGTCGTTTGGTGTGTTTGGTAACGTTTACAATTCAATAATTAAAAATTTAAAATTGAACATTAACGCTGCTAACGGCAAAATCAACGGTAATCAAAATAGAGCGTGCTTGTTAGCGTATAGTATGAGAGATGCTTTCTTTATAAACAGCGAAATAAATATTGAAGTAAGTGGTGAAAATACTACCGTTGACAAATTACTTTTAACGACAGAATACGATGGCAGAGCAGGCATGAAAAACTGCATAATCAATATTGCTGACGGCATTATAAATGAAAATGGTAGTGTTTACGGTGTTGCTGGTAACTGGACTGTTCAAGGGACTTACTACGATACTGCAAACTGTTTCATTTTCACTGAAAACGCTATTAAAGATGAAACTGTTGATGCTAACTTGAATTACTACTATTTCGCAAATGTTAAATCTGCTATGCAAGCAGGTAAAGACGTAACGCCTTTCGTTAATAGTGGTTTATGGGTTCTTCAAAATAATCAATTAATTTGGAAAGCCGATTTAGTAAAATCATTAACCGTGTTGTTAAATGATGAATTAAGAAACGAAGCAACCGTACAAGTTGGTGAAACTGTAACTGTAAAAGGCTCATATCTTGAAGAAGACTTAACGCCTGCGTTAACGATAGTTGACGGTGCAGATTACGTATCTATAACCGATAACGTAATTACCGCTTTAGACCAAGCGGGTACGGCAACCGTAAAGGCAACCTTTACCGTTGGTGAAGAAATTATTGAAAAAACTATAACCATAACCGTTAAAGATAATTCAGAACCTGTTGAATTTGACGGTGGCGCAATTATGTTATCAGACGTTAACAACAAAGCACACTTGCCAAACGGCTTAACACCTTTAAGAATAACCGATGGTGACGGCGTTGTTTACTATGAAAACGAAGTTTGGGATTGGAGCAAAGTTGTTGCATCAAAAACTTACGAAATTGTTAAAAAGACATTATACGTAGAAACTGCTACCGTAACTTATATGGTTGACGCAGAAATTTATATGGGCGTTATTGCAAGTGAAGAAGACTTTAAGTGGTTTGCATCTACAGAAGACACATATAAAACTGATCTTCTTATTGACCATACAAAATATAGCGGTGCTAAAGCACGTTCAGGTTACTGGATTTTTGCTAACGATATTACTGTAAATACTAATACTTGGTCAAAAATGTATAATAACAGATATTATGAAAACCTTGTTTTAGACGGTAATGGTCACACGTTAAATATCAATATGGATACGGGTTGGTCGTTCGGTATTTTTGACAAGACTTTTGAAACGTTAATCAAAAACTTGCACTTCAATATTACCCTTACCAACGCAAAACTTACTGCAAATAGAAATAATACCGTTATCTTTGCAGATGATATGAGAAATTCTGCAATTGTTGATTGCTTAATTGATATTTCAGCGGCAGATACCATTGCAAATCCCGTTAGCGAATTGTATTTAATGACTACGTATGCAACTAATATTTGTTTGAATAACTGTATGATAAATATCGGTGATGGAATACTTGCTGAAAACGCAGCAATTAAGCAAATGGCAGGTAACTGGGAAGTACACGGCACTCTAATTAATACTCAAAACGCTTACTTCTTCACTAACGTTAGTGGGGTAACGGCTAACAACAGTTTCGTTGCAAAACAAGTATCTGAAATTACTGAAACAAATTCATTCCGTTATACTTTTAACGACTTTGTAAGTAGAGATTGGTGGACTTACGATAGCCAAAATCAAACTATTACTTGGGGTTTGAAAACTAACTCTTAATTAGCAACAAAATTACAAGAAAAGTAAAGTGGTTTGGACTTGCGAAAATAAACGCAAGTCCAAACTAATCTAATAAAGATAAAAATTAAACAAAATCCTTTTAGGAGAGATAAAGATGAAATTAAAATGGACTAAATTTTTAAGCATTATCTTGTGCTTATGCCTAATGATACCTATCGTGGCATTGACGGCTTGTGGCGAAGATAAAAACGTTACGGTAATTTACGTAACTAACTTTAACGGTGGCGTTGGTACTAAGTGGTTTGATAACGCGGCTGAAAGATTCAAAGAAAAGGTAAAAGACGTTTCTTATGAAGATGGTAAAACGGGCGTTCGCTTTGAAGTAAACGAAACTATGTATATCAATGCAGAAAACGCTAAAACTGACGGTACGTCTATGTATTTTACCCAAAACTCACAAAACGTTATTACCTTGTCGCAAAAGGGCTTGCTTTTAGATATTACCGATATAGTAACCGAACCCATTGAAGAAGACGGTCGTTCTATTGAAGATAAACTTCAAGCAGATAACAAAGGTTTCTTTATGCGTGACGGCAAATATTATGGCTTACCGCACTATGAAATTTATTCTGGCTTATCTTATGACGTAGATTTGTTCAACGAATATGATTTGTATTTTGCATCTGTTGAAACTGGCAACGCTGTGCAAGCATTCCCAACTGATTACGGTATCGGCTACTTTGTAAAAAAGGTTAACGACCCACTTAATCCAAACAATAAAATAATGTCTAAAAAATCTTGCGGGCCTGACGGTGTTTTCAATACTAAAGACGACGGCTTGCCTTCATCTTTAAGTGAACTTATTATTCTTTGCGCTAAAATGGATACCTATAATATTCAACCTATAACTGGTTCAGGTATGCATTTTACCACCTATTCAAGCCACTTAAACTGTGGTATTTGGACGGCGCTTGCTGGCAAAGAACAAATGCGTTCAAACTTTACTTTTAATGGCGAAGTTGAAGTTGTTACCGGTTACAGTACGCAAAATGCGTTTGAAGGTATCAACTATATTAAAAAACCTATAACTGAAAAGATTACGCTAACCGAAGCAACAGGTTATAAATCGTACGATATGGTGTCACGTTATTACTCACACGCTTTCTTTGAAATCGCTATGAGAGAAGGTTGGTTGTCAAACGATATCAGTACGCCTACCGTTTCGCACACAGGTTCTCAAAGAAACTTCATTTTCAGTGGCATTGATGATATGCCTAAGGTTGGTATGTTGGTTGAAGGTTCTTACTGGTATAACGAATCAGAAGACGTTAACAACTTTGTTGACTACACCCGTTACACTAGAAACGAACATAGGAACGTTGCTTGGATGCCTTTACCCGTTAACGTTACTGAACCTGTAACTGAAGGTAACGGCAAAAAAACTACATTCCTTGACGTAAGTTCTACTTCTTGCTTTATCAACGCTGAAGTTGCTAAAAACCCCGGCCTTGAAAAAGCTTGTAAAGATTTTATGAAATTCTTGTTTACCGACGCTGAACTTAGTCACTTTACCGAAGAATCAGGTTGTGCTAAACCTATGAACTACGAACTTTTACCTGAAGATTACAATAGTTTATCACCTTACTTTAGATCTCTTTGGGATTTAAGAAAAGAAAGTGACGTTGTATTGCAATACGGCGAAAATAACGCTTTCCGTGGCAACCGTTCAGACTTGTTGATTTACTGTGATACGCCTATTTGTCAACCTATGGGTTACCGTTCACTTTGGATGGGCTTAAAAGACGGCAAGACGGCACAAGAACTCTTTGAAGGCTCACGCCGTACAGCTGCTCAATGGGAAAAATTTATTGACTAAAATTATTTGTCTTACCGCGCAAAATTTGCGCGGTAAGTGTATAAAAGGGTATACGGAATATAAGTTCCGTTGGGAGATTATATGGAAATTTTACAAACGAATACAAAGGCTAATAAAAATAAAATTCCGCCCCGTAAAGTAAAAAGGTTAGTTTATTACTGCCTTATGCTCACTATTCCGCTTTTGCAGTTTGCATTTTTTTGGGTTTACGTTAATTTTTCATCTATAACCATGGCGTTTAACTCTTATGAAAACGGTCCAGAAGGGTATATTGCTACTTTCGTTGGGCTTGAAAATTTCGCTATCGCCTTTAAGAAAATGGTTAGCGATAGTTATTTGATTACTAACTCGCTTAAATATTTCGCTTTACATCTTGGCGTGGGAATTCCACTTGCGCTTATATTTTCCTACTATATTTATAAAAATATGGTGGGCTCAGGGATTTTCCGTGTAATGCTTTATATGCCACAAATTATTTCTGCACTTATTTTCGCCTTGCTTTTCAAGTATATGGTTACTGACGTGTACACGGCTGTTGCCAGCAAGGTTTTAGGCGAAAAGATTAGCGAAGGCCTATTGACTAACGCAGACACCGCTTTTGCAACGGTAATGTTCTTTAACGTGTGGATAGGTTTTGGTACTGAAGTGTTGCTTTATAGTGGTACTATGAGTGGTATAAGTGAATCAATAGTGGAATCTGCTGAACTTGACGGCGCAAATAGGGTACAAGAATTTATATATATTACCTTGCCTATGATTTACCCAACGCTTACAACCTTTATTATTACTAGTATTGCAGGTATAGTTACTAACAGGCTTAAATTGATTACTTTGTACGATTCGGGCGCTGGTAAATATTCAAGTATAGGGTATTACCTATATATGTCAGCGCAAGACCCATCGCTTAGCCTTTCTTCACCTGCAACTGAAGTAAGACTCAATTTCCCTGCGTTATCTGCTATGGGCTTGATTTTCACGGCTATTATTTTCCCCATAACTATGATAACTCGTAAACTTATGGAAAAATTTGGACCTAGTGCGGACTAAAGGGGGGATAGTATGAAAAAAAGAGTTAAAATAAAAAGAACTTCAGTCGTAGATAAAATCGTTTTTATTACTATTGCCGTAATTTTAGTAGTGTACACTGTTTCACTTTTAGTTCCGTTAGCGTGGGGGCTTTTAACTTCGCTTAAGAGCGCAATGGATTTCCATGCACCTAAAAACAACGTTTTAGGCTTGCCCATACTTGAATGGAGTTCGGAAACTATTAAACTTGCTAACTATAAAAACGTTTTGGAATTCCTTGACTTTAATAGAACGGTTAAATATATCAGTATGTTTGGCGAAGTTACGCACATAACTAAAAACGCAGGCATATTGAGAATGATTATAAACACTATACTTTACGCAGGCGTAGGCGCACTTATTAAAGCCATGGTTCCTGCGATAGTTGCTCACACTTGCGTTAAATATCGCTTTAAGTTTTCAGAAGTGGTTTACGCTATATCTTTATTCGTTCTAATCGTACCTATCGTTGGTGCGTATCCCGCTGAATTGACCTTTTTAAGAAAGATAGGGCTTTACGATACTATTTACGGCAGTTGGATTCAAAACTGTTCGTTCGTGGGAACTTATTATTTCGTTTTCGTTGCTTTCTATAAAGGGCTTTCAGTAACCTATGATGAAGCTGCTGAACTTGACGGCGCTTCACAATTAAGAATTTTAATCTCTATTGCGTTACCACTTTCTATAAAAATTATTGCAACCGTTTGGTTAATTCAATTCATAACGCTTTGGAACGATTACAATACGCCTATGATGTATTTGCCAACTATTCCAACTGTTGCTTACGCTATTTTCAATATTGCGTACGGTGGCGGTAGTGGTGAAGCAAATAGAGTTTTAGGCAACGTGCCTGCTCAAACGGCGGCGTGTATGTTACTTGCTTTACCTATTTTGGTGCTATTCATTATTTTTAAGAATAAAATTATGGGTAGTATAACTATGGGTGGCTTAAAAGAATAAGGCTTTTAGCCTAATAAAAGGAGAAAAATATGAGCAAGACAATTAAAAAATTAGCGATATGTATAGCCTTGGCTTTGGCTAGTGTTGCTTTTGTTTTTGTTGCTGTTTTTAATTCAAATAACGGTTTTTACGCTAAGGCAAATGAAATCGTTTGTGATGAAATATCAAATGAGTACGTAGTGGGGTCGTCTTTTACCGTTCCTAGCGCAACTATTACCTATGGCGGACAAGAATACCAAGCGACTGACGGCGTTTTAATTTACCCCGATGGTGTTGCAAGGGAAAGTGATTCCTACGTGCTTAATCAAACGGGTAAGTATACTGTAATTTACACCGTAAAATGTGGCGCTATTAAGGTGCGTGCGCAAAAAGAATTCGTGGTAACCGAAAACAGTTATTCGGTATCTTCAAGCGGTTCTACCGTAACTTACGATACTCTTCAAACGGCTAAAAATGCAGACACCAAGGGGCTTATTGTTACTTTTTCTGGTGGGGATACTTTCCGTTATTCTAAACCTATTGATTTAACTAAACAAGAAGTTACCGACTTAATTTTTATGTATCCTGTAAAGGGTGGCGATATTCATAACGCCTATATTTATACGGTTACACTTACCGACTGTTATGATCCATCTATTTACGTTAACTTAATTATTTCTTTTGATCAAGACTGGGAATATATCCGTGCTAATGCCGCTGGTCAAGATGAAGTTGGGTTATTTGTACCCGACTCAAGACACCCTGGTGAAGTAGAAGTTGACGGCGAAATGTATTATATACACAGAAATAACGTTTGGGGCGCATCAGGTAAAAGTCCACACATGGACCCCAAAGGATACGGTTGCCGTTGGCTTTATAACTACGGTGAACAAAAAGTTTACTTGGAAGAAAGACTTGGACCTAAAGTAATCAATCAATTTAATCACCCTGGAATCTATGACGAAAAACAAAGATTCAACGGGTTTACTACTGGCGAAGTTTATCTTTCTATAAAGCCGTCTTCTTATAACGCAACTTATACTCAAGTTGAAATTGAAAGTATCAACGGCGAATCGGGCGAAGCACTTAGACTTGCAAGCGACTATAAAGATGATAAAGCACCCGTTTTAACTGTTGACTTTAATAACGTTGATAAAGATAATCTTAAGGCAGCAAAGGGCGAAAAATTTACCCTTTTTGATGCTAATGCAATAGATATAAATTTGTTCGGCGAAGTTAAAAAGTCAGTTTATTTCAACTACGGAAATGAATACCAAACGGAAGTATTAGTAGAAGACAATTGTTTTATTCCTAATACTGTAGGTAGATACACTATTGTTTACACCGCAAAAGACTCTTTTGGTAATCAAAGCACTCAAACGGTTGACGTGCATTGTAAAGAAATTGTTGGTGGTAAGGGTATAATTTTTGATACTGAGCCTATTTCACAATTGTTTGCTGGTAAAGATAACGTTCTGCCACAATATAACGTAGAAGGCTTAAATGGTGAAGTGGCTGTGGAAATATACGCAGAACGTAATGGCGAAAAGACTATTATAGACGCAAAGACACGCACGTTCGTTCCTCTTTATCACGGCGAATATAAAATTAATTTTAGATATTACGATAGTGTTTACGATTACATTTATTCTTATAACGTGGATTGCGTTGGGTCTAATGAAGTTCGTTTCCTTGATGATTTTATTTTGCCAAGACATTTTATTAAAGACGCTTATTACTCAATTGAAAAGATTTACGCTTATTCATTTGAAGAACAAAATCCCACTAAATTTGATGCAGAACTAAAAGTTTCTTTTGATAAAGGTGCTTTCTTGACAAAAGACGCTGATAAAGTTTTAATTGACGGCGACTTTAGCGTACAATTTAAGTTTGTTTACGGCGACCAAGAAATCGTTAGTGAAGAATACCCGATTGTAGACGTGAATTTTGAAGAGATGAATAATCTTGAAAGGTATTTCGTGGGCGAAAATATTTCCGTGCAGTCTGTTGGTGTATCTGCTCGTTTAGACGTCAATGCAGACGTAGATACTGCAACTGCATCATTTATCAATCCCATCTCCGTTTCTGCTTTTGAATTTAGGTTCCAAATTCCTGAAGATCAAGGCTTTACGGGTCTAAATCTTATTTTAACCGATTACTATAATAGAACTAATAGAAAGGTTATATCATACAAAAAGGTTGGCGAAAAATCATATTTTAATGTTAACGGTGGAAAAGATTATGAAATATCTGCACCAAATTTCTTTGATGATGGCGAATTGAAGAGAGTGTGGTATGATTCAAAAACTAAAATGGTTCAAAACACCAAGTCGGAGGCCAAGCGGTCTTAGGAAGACAAGGA
>JAZSJY010000017.1:0-5204 GCA_045534565.1 Christensenellaceae bacterium
CCTTGAAATTGCAAAAGTAACGCAATGGCGTAATGGTAAATTTATCACTCACGGTCAAGCGATACCGGACGGAGTAACCGTAAATAACGACGGTGGATATTATTACAATTCAAACGGCGTAAACTACTGGACGTTTGACGGAAGTGCAGATAATTCATCAACTAATTCAAAAGGCGTTCTTTATGCTAGTTATGAAGAGTTGCTTGCAAATCAAACTACTGCAAATTCGTACACGGGTTACGGCAGTACGGGCGCGCAATTTAGTGATACTACTTACTGGGAAATGACGGAAACGACCGTTGGTGAAACCACAGGCTACGTTCCCGTTTGGAAAGCGAAAGCATAAACAAAAACAACGGCAGGGGTAGGGCGACCTACCCTTGCAAAATATTTACTTGATTTTAGGAGAATTATTATGGATTTTGCTGTTATAGGTTTAGGCTCAAGGGGGTCACTTTACGCAAATATAATTAAAGAAAAACATCCTGATTGCAAAATTGTTGCCGTTTGCGACGTGGAAGAATACAGGCTTAATGTTGCAAAGGAAACTTACGGCGTGAGTGACGATATGTTGTTTACTAACGAAGACGAGTTTTTCTCTAAAGGCAAACTTGCAGACGTTTTAATTATAGGTACAATAGATAAAGCGCACTATAAAGAGGCAATGCGCGCAATGGAAGTTGGTTACGATATGATAATGGAAAAGCCAATGAGTCCTGATGAAGAAGAGTGTAAAAAGATTGTTGCTACTGCAAATAAACTTGGCAGAAAGATTGCAATTTGTCACGTTTTAAGATACACGCCCTTTTATTCGGAAATTAAAAAGGTCATTGAGCGTGGTGATATAGGCACTATCGTTACCATGAGCCAAACTGAAAACGTTGCTTATTGGCATCAAGCGCATTCGTTCGTGCGTGGTAACTGGCATAACAGCAAAGAATCAAGCCCGATGATTTTGCAAAAGTGCTGTCACGACCTTGATATAATAAGGTGGCTAATGGATAAATCTTGCGTTGCAGTTTCTTCTTTCGGTTCGCTTATGCACTATAAAAAAGAAAACGCGCCCGAAGGTAGCGCAGATAACTGTTTAGACTGCAAGGTTGATTGCATATATAATTCACCCAAGTGGTATAAGTCGGGTGCTGGTAAAGGTTGGTTTCCTGGTAAAAAGCACGGCATAGAGGACGTTGACGAGGCTATGAGAGTTTTGCCGTACGGAAAGTGCGTTTACAAGTGCGATAACGACGTAGTTGACCATCAAGTAGTAAACATGCTCTTTGAAGACGGCGCCACTGCACAACTTACTATGACGGCGTTTTCACAAAAAAATTACAGGGAATTACATATCCACGGCACTAAAGGCGAAATTATCGCTAATATGGAAGACAATTGTTTTGATTTGACTATATTCGGCAAGGGAACTGAAAGGATAGATATTACTAAACTTGGGTTAGATTTATCTGGTCACGGTGGCGGTGATATTTTACTTGTAAAAGAGTTTATGGAATACGTTTCGGGTAGCGCGCCCGCAAGGACTTCTGCGAACGCAAGTTTAGAAAGTCATTTAATGGCTTTTGCGGCAGAACGTTCAAGGTTAGAAGGTGGCAAAGTTATCCCCATATCAGTTGAATAAAATCCTAAATTAAGGAGCAAAAAATGTTGTTAAATATAAAAGATTATACTTTAGAAGAAAAACTTAAACTACTTACGGGTAAAACTTGTTGGCAAACTGAAGATTTAGACGGCAAAATTCCTGCTCTATTCGTTGCCGACGGACCTAACGGACTTAGAAAGGTAGCCCAAAACGATAAAGGTGAAGAATATACGGTAAAAGCAACGGCAATGCCTAACTTATCGGTATTAGCAAATA
The DNA here is from genome assembly GCA_045534565.1 of Christensenellaceae bacterium. Lineage (GTDB taxonomy): Bacteria > Bacillota > Clostridia > Christensenellales > Borkfalkiaceae > UBA1259. Next base: position 1,871 of record JAZSJY010000017.1, read on the forward strand.
GTTGGGATGAAAAGTTGGCGTATTTAGACGGAAGTACTATTGCAGACGACTGTTTGGAAAACGACGTTGATATTCTTTTAGCACCAGGCGTAAATATCAAAAGGAACGTCCTTAACGGCAGAAATTTTGAATATTTTTCAGAAGATCCGTTTCTTGCGGGTAAGTTAGCGCGCGCGTATATTGAAGGCGTGCAAGATAAAGGCGTTGGAACGAGTTTGAAACACTTTGCGTGCAACAATAGTGAGCACGACAGGTTTAGCACGTCCGTTGAAGTTGAAGACAGGGCGTTGCAAGAAATTTATCTTCCTGCGTTTGAAGAAGCGATAAAAGCAAAACCGTGGACGGTAATGTGCAGTTATAATCCAGTTAACGGAATTTATTCTGCTCAACACAAAAAACTTTTGAAAACTATTCTTCGTGACCAGTTGAAGTTTGAAGGCCTTACGATTTCCGACTGGGAAGCCGTTCGTGACCATCCACAATCCGTAAAAGCGACTTTGGGTGTAAGAATGCCTTACGATAAAGACGCCTTTAATACGCTAAAAGACGCTTATGAAAAGGGCGTTATAACCGAAGAAGAAATTGATTATTGCGCAGGGTTAGTTATTGACGCGGTAAATAAAAAGATAAACGCTAATAGAAAACCACCGCAATATACTAAAGAAGAACGTCACTTAAACGCCGTAGAAATAGCAAAAGAAAGCATAGTTTTATTGAAAAACGAGCAAAATATTTTACCTATAAAACCTTGCAACAAAATCTCTGTACTCGGCATGTTTGATAGCGCGCCCGTACTTGGTGGCGGTGGCTCTGCCTCCGTGCAAACCGATTATAAAATTCAACCGTTATCAACCTTATTAAAAGATAAATTGAACGTAGAAGTTTACGCAAATAGGGTTATACACGGCGTTGACTTGCACGGACTAACTTATCTTAAAAAACATCTTGAAAACGTTTACGAATCAGAACTTGTTATATTGTGCGTGGGCGAACAAGCACCTATCGTAGGCGAAAGTGTTGATAGGGCAAGTATGAAACTTTCTGCCGTTCAAGAACAAATGATTTTAAGCGTTTGTGAATATAATAAAAACGTAATCGTACTCGTTTATGGTGGAAGCGCAATAGATATGAGTGCGTGGATAGACAAGGTGAAAGGCGTTGTTTTCGTTGGTTTTGCAGGTGAAGGCGTAAACGAAGCGCTCTCATCAATTCTTTTAGGGGAAACCGCGCCAAGTGGAAAACTTTCTGAAACTTTCCCTATGTGCGTTGAAGATACCGTTACCGAAGGCAAGTTTGATAACGGACAAGTAGACTATTATAAAGAAGGAATTTTCGTTGGTTATCGCCATTACGACAGTAAAAATTTAAGCGTTCTTTTCCCGTTTGGGCACGGACTTTCTTATGCAGATTTTGAGTATTCTAACTTGACGATAGAAAAGACGGGCGAAACTGATTTTATAGTATCGTACGATATAAAAAACGTATCGGGTGTTGATGCGAAAGAAATATCGCAAGTTTACGTAAAAGACGTTTTTGCGTCGGTAGTTCGTCCTAAAAGGGAACTTAAAGGGTTTTCTAAAGATTTGATTAAGGCAGGGCAAATCAAGCGTGTAAGCGTAAATCTTGACTTTAGGTCTTTTGCGTATTACAGCATTGCTCTTGACGGTTGGACTATTGAGCCTGGCAAGTTCGTTATAGAAGTTGGTGCGTCGTCACGCGATATACGTTTATCAGGCGAAATAAAATTATAAAAAGAATTAGTAAATATTGTTAAGCCCGAAAGTCGTAAGATTTTCGGGCTTTTTATTTACGTAAACTACTTGAAATATCTGTGTGCATTTGATATAATGTACTTACTAAAAAATGAAAAAAGGGGGGTTATATGAAAAAATTTTGTTTTGCATTAGCGCTTATGCTTGCAATAGTTACTTTTTGTGGTTGTGGAAGATATAGTGGTAAGTATACTGCAATTATGTTAATTACTTCTTCTTGGGGTGATGAAGGCAGTATGGAATTTGCGCATTTTGAAGGAACTTATAATTTTAAATTAAGAAGAGATAAAGACGCTGAACGCACGCTTGACGTTGATGCAAGCCTTGTAGAAGGTCAAATGAATATTTATATCGGCGTCAACGGGGAAAAAGACTTACTTCTTACCGTCAAGGGTGGGGAATCTTACGATCAAACTATTGTGCTTGATAGCAAGTATAGTAACGAAAGAACTATCTACGTTATTCTTGAATCGGTTGGTAAATGTGTTAACGGCGATTTTGAATTTGAATATAACTAAAATAATCAACGATAGATAAAATTATGAAAGAATTCGTACTTAATTATTACCCACAATTTAAGTGTATTGCAGGCGAGTGCAAGCACACTTGTTGCGCCGGGTGGGAAATGTATATTGATAGCAAAACTTTAAGCGACTATAAGCAAAAAACTTACATTTATAGTGCGCTTGAAAGTGGCGTTAACTTCAAAAAATCAAAGTTTAAGGCAGATAAAAGTGGGCGTTGCGCTTTTCTTAACGACAAAAACTTGTGTGAAATTATAATAAACCTTGGCGAGCAAAGTTTGTGTCAGGTATGCCGTGACCACCCACGCTTTAGGTCGTTTTTTGAAGATAGGGTTGAAACGGGTTTAGGGTTTAGTTGTGAAAAAGCAACTGAAATAATACTATCGTTTGAAGATAAAATTGCGCCCTTACTCGTTAGCGATAACGGGGCGGAAGAAAAGTTATCTTTCGTTAATAAGTGCGTATATGAATTTAGGCAAAACGCCCTTTCAATAATTCAAGAAAGGTCTATTGATTTTAACCAGAGGTTAAAAAATCTTTTAACTTTGTGCAAGGTAGAAATATCAAATAGAGATTTTAATAAAATAATTAAGTTGTTTTTATCTTTTGAACGGCTTGATAAAGGTTGGGCTAAACGGCTTAAAAAGATAAAAGATAAACCGTTTAGTTTAGAAGTTGATAGTGCACTTTATCATTATGCAGAACAGTTTATAGCAAACGGATTATATCGGCATTTGTATAACGCTGAAGACACCGTATCCGTCAGGGCAAAAACTGTTGGGGTAATTGTTTCATGGTTGATAATTCAAAACGTTGTTGAAAGTGAAAATGCAAATTTTACTACCGTAGTAGACGTGGTAAGGGCGTATTCAAGCGAAGTAGAATACTCTCAAAAGAATTTAGATAAACTGTTCAATTTTACTTATAAATTGATAAAACTAAACTAAAAAACACGGGTTTTATTAAAAAGTGTTAATGCCATATAAAACAATTAAGAGAGAACAAAACGTTCTCTCTTTTTTTAGTTTAGAGTTATGA
>JAZSJY010000014.1:0-2037 GCA_045534565.1 Christensenellaceae bacterium
CAGTAGTAGGCAGGGCAAACGCAGGTAAATCAACGTTAATAAACGTGTTGGTTGGCGAAAAAGTTGCTATCGTTTCACCAAAACCGCAAACGACGCGCGACAGAATTTTGGGCGTGCTTACTGCTGAAGATTACCAAATAGCGTTTATTGATACGCCTGGTATTTACAAGGCTGATAACTTGCTCAATTCAGTAATGCAAAAAACCACCGTTGATTCGTGTAACGACGTTGACGTGGTTTTGTTCGTTTTGGACGCGCACGAAGGTTTAAGCGATACCGATAGAACGCTATTAAAAAAATATTCGTCACTAGGCGTTCCCACCGTGCTTGCGCTTACTAAAATTGATATAATGCCCGAAAGCCTTTTGATTTCGGAACTAAAAGAACTCTCTGAAGAAAAGGTGGAAATTGTTCCCGTTTCGGCAAGGAAGAACAGAAATATAAAAGAACTTGTAAAAGTTTTAACGGGGTTATTGCCAGAAGGCGAAAAACTTTTTGAACAAGATATAATATCAGACCGTTCGGAAAAATTTATGGTAAGCGAAATAATGCGTGAAAAAATTTTGCTTAAATTTGATAAAGAAATTCCGCACGGCGTAGCCATTATAATAAACAAATTCGGCTTGCGTGAAAACGGTAAAACTTACGAAGTAAACTTAGATATAGTTTGTGAAAAGCCAAACCATAAAGCCATACTTATAGGCAAGCAAGGAAAGGCAATAAAAGAAGTGTCTTCTTTTGCGCGTGCCGATATGGAAAAATTCTTGGGTAAAAAAGTTTTCTTAACCACTTACGTAAAGGTTAAAGAAGATTGGCGAAACAGCGCGTTTTTAATGAAAGAATACGGTTACGGCGAAGATAAATAGCCGTATAAAAACTAAAAAATTATTCATACTACCCGTATGAAGAAAGACAAAAAGCCACAAGACGTTGCGTGGGATATGTTTGAAAAAACGGGCAACGTAAACTACTATTTACTGTATAAAAAACTAACTAAAGATTAGGGGTTTTATGGAAGAAAAATTAAGCGGAATAGTTTTGGGCGGAGTTAACTTCGGCGAAAACGATAAAATACTTAACGTATTCACTCTTGAAAAGGGTGTTATTTCCGCTAAAATAAAAGGTGTAAAAAAGGCGGGCGCAAAGTTAAAATTTGCGTCAGAGCCTTTTTGTTTTGCCGAATTCGTGTTTTCTACTACGGCGACTAAAAGAACCGTTATAGGCGCAAGTTTGATAGACAGTTTTTATCCCGTTCGCCAAGATATAATCAAGTATTTTTCGGCAGGCGCAGTGCTTGAATTCGTTAAAAAATTCTACCGTGAAAATATAGTTTCGCCCGACGTGTTTTTCACCGTAATAAACGCGCTTAAACAGATAGCGTACGGTGACGGCACGCCTTTATTATTTTTAATTAAATTTTTTTTAGAAGCATTAAAAGAAGAAGGGCACGCCATTACGCTTGACGGGTGCTTTGGTTGTGGGTGCGATATTGACGGAAGAATATTTTTTGATTACCGTTACGGTGGGTTTTTCTGTCAAAAATGTTTTGACGGCGCAGGTAGAGAAGTTAGTATAGTTACCTACAAAGCCCTTAAAAACATAATGGAAGGGAAAGCCGAAAAAGACGAAGGAATTATAAAATCACTCAAATTGATTGACTATTATATGGAAAATAGAGCAGAAGAAACGCTCACTTCACTTAAAGAATTGCTCAAAATTTGCAATTAAGAAAAAAAGTGCGTTATAACGGTTGAAAATTTTTTTATTTTATAGTAAAATAATTAGGTTGTAAAAACTTTAATATGAAAATTCAATGGAGGAAAACCAAATGAAATATGTTTACTTATTTAGTGAAGGCGATGCATCAATGCGCGAACTTCTCGGTGGTAAGGGTGCAAACCTTGCAGAAATGACCAAAATCGGTCTTCCCGTACCCCAGGGTTTTACAATTTCTACAGAGGCATGTACACAGTATTATGAAGATGGCCGTAAGATTAACGATGATATTCAGTCACAGATTATGGAATATATCGTTAA
>JAZSJY010000007.1:0-2309 GCA_045534565.1 Christensenellaceae bacterium
ATATATAACCATCTTCTACCTTGCACCACCAATTAGGGTTGTGACCTGGTAAATCTTCCAAAATATCTTCGTCGGTCATATTAGAACTTTTTACAACTTCTAAATCGCCTATGAAAATTTCTATCATCGCATAATCTTTGCCTTCTTTATCACTAAATACAACTTCATATTGATTATATCTTATTTCAGACATAATAATTGTTCCTATCGCTCCTTTTTTAACGCCTTCACTTTCATATTTATCTGTTAAAACCTTTACTTCGTCTAGCCATTTCATACTAATTTCTCCTTAATCTTTTATTAGAGGTGTTGCTATTTTAATTTTACCAAACGCCCATGCAACACAACCGACGTGACAATTAAACTTTTCTTTTGCGTGGTCTCTTTTACCATTTAACGTAAAGTTTACCGTAAAATGTTGTCCATGATTATTAAGTGTTTTCAATTTGTAATCGCCAGATAAAAATTTATTTTCTACTTCTGATTGAATTAAGTAATACAAATCATTTGCATCTTCAATGGTATATCCCATTGTTTTCATCATTGCTTTCTTATCTTCGTTTACAAAAAGATAGTATGTAATTTTCTGCAAAGGAAAATCAAAAACGACTTCCGTTAAATCGTATTTTTTATTTTTGCATTTGCAGAATGGATGATAATAAATAGGCTTATTATCATTTTTAAATACCGTGTCGTTTAGAGCAACACACAATGCACATGTTCTCGTTTTTTCATCGCCTACTGCCACACCGTTACAAGTTTCTATATTTTCAGGACTAACGTTTTCTCTTATAACAAAACCATTACCACTAATCCCAAAAATATTGTCCAAAATCCATCTTATACTTTCAAACATATTATATCATAAAACTCCTTAAAATTCAAAAGCCTGAAGGAACTTTGTTCTCTCGGGCTTTTTTGCTTGTAGCATAAAACGACTTTTCCATTTATCAATAGGTGTATGACAATAAAAAACAACCTAATTATAAACGCGCTATTTTAACTTATTTTGTCGTTTGTGGAGTATATTCTTTCTTTCCACCATGTCCGCCAAAGATATTCCACGTTCCTGCCCCTAATCTTTGCAAGAAAGCATAGCGTTCTTTTGAGCAAAGATTTGCGTCGGTGTCTACCGAAGTCATAAGTATTGGTGCGTATTGATTGTATTCGGCTTGCTTTTTGGTTAAACCCGCAAGATTTATAAACACGTCGCCAGTAAAAGCAATTTTATGCTCATATTCAATTAATAAGATTTCTCCTGGTAAATGTCCGCCTTTACCTTCGTAAACTTCAAAATTAAGTTCCCCGATAGTATAAAACCCTATTTGCTCTATTGGTGCAGTTAAAGTTGATTTGTTCCATAAAGGACGTAGTTTATCTTTATCAACCGTTTCATAAGCAGTTAACGCTTTACAAATGTTTACGTATGGTAAATGTAAGTAGTTCCTTTCTCTAAAACCCGCTTTTTTATCCGTTTCTGCGTTTAAACTCTCAAAACTTCGTTGACTAACCACAATTTCATCAAACTCGTTAAGTAAGCCGCAATGATCAACGTCTGCGTGCGTAATAATTAAAGTTTCCTTTCTCGTTTTAAAATCAGGAATTAGTTTTTTAATTAAGTCAAGCATTTCATTTTTATAGCAAGCATACCCCGAATCAATGAACACTCTTTGTCCGTCACTTTCTATAATTGTTGTATTGCTACCGCAATTAGGCTCTATTAGGGTAATTTTAGTCTTTTCCGTTATATCGTGCGCTGTAATTCTAGGATTAAAGTTATTGCCCTTGCTTTCAACCAAAAGGTCGGCAAATTTACTTATGCTATCAAAAGTTTTATAGGGAGAAAGACCTTGCTCGTCAAGCGTTTGCATTGCTAAATTAACGTTAACCAAAAGATCTTCTTTCTTTTTCTCGCTAAGTCCCATTACTTTAACTAACCCGTCGACGTATGAATTATAAAAAATACTGTTATCAAAAACCTTTTCTGTTTTATTGTAATCAATCACTTTAACTTCGCAAAGTTCTTCGGCTTGCGCTAAAAATTCGGTTAAATCATTTGTATTATTGACGTACAAGCCCATCTTAAAGTGTTGGTAATCACTTCCGTTTTCTTGTGAACTTATATAAGAAATATTAAAATTGAATTTGCTAATTAGCTCTAAAACACTCATTACGCTACCAGGCTTATCTTCCAAACAAAACTCGATTAAAACAATTTTAGTATCGATTTCCCCATTTGAAAGATAGCCTATTGCCTTTAATTTTTCATTCGCCTCTTCAAGATGCGACTGCTCTCCGTCAACTTCTAT
>JAZSJY010000170.1:0-3643 GCA_045534565.1 Christensenellaceae bacterium
ATATATAAAAGGATATGCAAAAACTGTTTTTGTTTGGCTTACCCCCGGCAAGGGAAACTTGGAAGAACAAAGCAAGGCAAAAATGGATAAGTATATCCATAATGCGCAAACGAAACTTCTTGCCGACGTTATGACAAGCGGTTTTAGTGAAAACGATTGCTGTTTTATAAATTGGGAAAAACTCACTAAAAAAGGCAACAACGCCTTGAAAGACAGCGAGCGCACTAACTTTTTAGAGTGGATTGATAAGGCTTTTAACAACGGCATAACTTTTAAGATTATCATTGATGAAAGCCACCAAAACTTTACGGAAAAATCAGATGCGATTATTCAGTTATTTAAGACGGATAAAATTATACGTTGTTCGGCAACGCCCCTTGTAAGCAGAACTGCAAAACTTATTGAAGTTACCGAAGAAGACGTTATTGCAGAAGGGCTTATTAAAAAATTGCTTGTAATTAACGAGAACTTTCCGCAAGTAATTGATACGGATAATCAAACGCATTATCTTTTAGAAAAAGCGTATGCAAAGCAACAAGAATTGCGTTCCTTGTTTTTACAACGTGAACTTGATATAAACCCTTTAATCGTGGTGCAGTTGCCGAATAACTCTGACGCACTTTGCGACACGGTTGAAAAATGGTTTGAAAGCAAAGGTGTTACAACGGAAGCGGAAACGCTTGCAATATGGCTTTCGGGTAGGCACGAAAACGTTGACGGCATTTCTAACAACAATGACGAAAGCGTTGCAGTTATTATGAAACAAGCCGTTGCAACGGGTTGGGATTGCCCCCGTGCACATATCTTGGTAAAACTTCGTGAGAATATGGACGAAACGTTTGAAATTCAAACGATAGGTCGTATTCGCCGTATGCCAGAAGCGAAGCACTATGAAAATGATTTGCTTGACAGTTGCTATCTTTACACCTTTGACGGTAAGTTTACGCAAGGCGTTAAAGCAAGTCTTGGCAAGTCGGCGTTGGAAGCAAAAACATTGTTCTTGAAAAACGAATACAAGGCGTTTACGCTTACAAAGGAGCAACGTACGTCCGTTACCGATTTGCGTGATTCTCGCAAGGCGTTGACGGCTATTGCTCAATATCTTAAAAACGAATTTGCGCTTACGGGCAATAAAAAGGAAAATAAAACCCGTTTGGAAAGCAAAGGTTTTGAATTTTCTGAAAACGTTGTAAGATATACTCTTTCGGGTAGCGTTGTGGTTTTTGCGGAACTTTCTGAAACGGATAAATTAAACGCTATTAAAATAACCGAGCCTATTTCTACAACCACGCACGGACGTGAATATCATAACCGTGTTGGTCGTATCGGCTTGGAAATCGGTATGCCGTATAACTATATGAATACCATTATAGGTAAACTGTTCGGCGAAAAGTTTGATTATCGTGAAAAGGTGCTTGCTCTTACGCCAAGAGAATTATATGCCTTTGTAATCAACAACTTTGATTTATTGCGCCGTACTTGTCGCACGGCAATGGCTATGCAGTTAAACCAAATTGCACTTTCGCCCGAAATGGTATCGGAAAAACCGTTTACTATTCCGCACTCAACCTTGTTTACATACGATTTACAAAGCAAGGTGCAGGCGTTTAGTGAAAAGAACGTTTACGGCGAATATCTTATGTCAGCCGAGCCACGTTCGTCTTCTGAAAAGAAGTTTGAAAAATTCTGCGAAAGTTGTTCCGCTGTTGATTGGATATACAAAAACGGCGACAAGGGCGACGAATATTTTTCTATCGTTTACGTTGATAACTCTAACCACCAAAAACTTTTCTATCCCGACTATATCGTATCGGTAAAAGGCGAAGTTTGGATTATTGAAACAAAAGGCGGTTTTGATAAGACGGGCGCAAGCGAAGATATTGATATTTTCTCGCCGAAAAAGTTTGACGTATTGAAAGCTTATCTTACAAAATACGGTCTTAAAGGCGGTTTTGTCCGCTACGATAAACAAAGCGAAGAACTTTGTATCTGTACCGACAACTACAACGACGATATACACTCTGACGATTGGAAGATTTTAAGAGAAGTATTCAAATAAGGCGGTACAATATGGAAGAAAAGAAGAAAAAGCGTGGTAAAAACCCACCTGAATTAAAAGTTGAAGTTATAGGCTTGATAGAAGAAGCATTTGAAAGCCTTTCACAAGCCGAAAAAGACGTGTTTTATAGAACGTTATTAGACCGAATAACCGAACTATATAATGCCGATAAAAACAAGGAAAAAGCCGAAGATTAACTTCGGCTTTTAATATTTATAAATATATTGTGTAAAACTTATCGCTACAACCCCAATATATGGTATATTCAACTTGACTTTTAACACTAAATGTTGTACAATAAACATATAAGATATTGGAGAAAGTAAATGGGAAAAGATTATTTTAAGAATACCATAGAATTTTTGAAAAAAATGCAAACGCCACAAAAATACTCAATGGAAATTGAGGTTGATGAAGATGGATATTATGATAAAGAATGTCCAAATGAAGAATGCTTGCAAAAATTCAAAGTTAAGGCGGAAGATTGGATAAATAAAATTATTCCAAACGACAAATGCCATTGCCCGTTTTGTGGTTACGTTAAAGGATATAATTCTTGGTGGACGACTGAACAAATTGAACAAGCAAAAAGACAAGCGATTGAACAAGTTAGTGCAGAATTCGGAAGTGCATTAGACGAAGATGCAAGAAGATTTAATAAGAGTCAACCTAAAAATAGTTTTATTAAATTTTCAATGACTTTTTCAGGTAAAAAACACGCGCTAAATTTGCCTGCGGAAGCATTAGAAACAATGAAACAAAAAGTTACTTGTGAAGAATGTGGAACGCAATATGCTGTAATAGGCTCTGCTTTTTTCTGCCCCAATTGCGGACATAATTCAGCAGAAAAAACATTTAGTAATACTATTGCAAAAGTAAATGCAAAAATTGATAACATTGAAATAATAAGAAACGCACTTTTAGAAGTTAGTAAAGATGATTCTGAATACACCTGTCAATCCTTAATAGAGTCTTCTATTTCAGATTTAGTCGTTGCGTTGCAAAGATTATGTGAAAGTATATATCCAAAATTAGGAAATGCGCAACCCCTAAAAAGAAATGTTTTTCAAAGAATTGATGACAGTAATGCATTATGGAAAAATATATGTGGCAAAGACTATACAGATTGGTTAACTATAAACGAATATAAATTGCTGATAAAATGTTTTCAACAACGGCATATTTTACAACATAAAGACGGAATTATAGATGGCGACTATCTTGTTAAAAGTGGTGATACAAATTATATTGTTGGACAAAGATTGGTTGTTAAAGAAGATGATATTAAAAGTTATTGTGCGGTAATAAGCAAACTTGGAGAAAAGATAACGCAACTTCAATAAAACAAAAAGGCGAGAAAAATTCTTGCCTTTTATCATTGAATTTTTGATTATTTTAACTTAACGATTAAGCCGAAATAATCTCTTGTAAAAAATAAAACGAACTTTGACTTTTCATCAAGGTTCGTTTTATTCTTGTTTGGTCCGGTTGACAGGAGTTGAACCTGCACGGTCGCCCACAAGATCCTTAGTCATGCGCGTCTGCCAATTCCGCCACAACCGCACGAAACAGCCTAGTTATAAT
>JAZSJY010000098.1:0-7490 GCA_045534565.1 Christensenellaceae bacterium
TTCTTTGCGCCGGGGCAGAGAGATAAAACTTCTTCCATATCGGCGATAAGTTCTTCAGGATTTCTTGCTTTGCCCTTATAGTTACCAGTGGTTTGAATACCGCCCGTCAAAGGACCGTCTTGGTCAAAACCTTTAACGTCGTCACCTTGCCAACAATGTAAGGAAACGGGCAACGTTTTGATTTTTGCTAAAACTGCTTCGGTATCAACGCCGAGTTTTGCGTAAATTTCTTTAGCCGATTCGTATCTATTTATGCACATAATTTTCTCCTTTTTCGTTAAGGCTTTATTAACATATAAATTTTAACATAAAACAAGGTAGTAGTCAATCCTTTTTTTTAACCGATTTTTACTGAAAAGTGACTTTAATTATCTTAAATAAAAAAAACGGCAACAATTTTGCCGTTTTTTCATATTAAATGATTTCACGCGTTTTTATAATTGCAGTGTCAATATCCATGGCTTTCGTAAACACACCGCTACTGCCGGAAACGTAAATGTTTGCGCCTGCTTGTTTCATTTTGGGCACGTTTTCAAACGAAACGTTACCGTCAACTTCAATTTCTACGTGGCTATATCCACGTTCGTCTAAAAATTCACGCGTCTTTTTAATTTTACCAAGCATAGATGGAATAAGTTTTTGCCCTGCAAACCCTGGGTTAACCGTCATAAGCATAACGGCGTCAATATCAGGCAAAACGAATTCTATTGCAGATATGGGCGTTGCGGGGTTTAGCGCAACTGCAGATTTTGCGCCGAGTGATTTTATCTTTGACAAAACCCTATGCAAATGATAGGTGCTTTCTGCGTGTACAGAAACCATATCGCCTTGTTCAATGGGGAACCAGTCAAGTTTACTATCGGGGTTTTCTACCATAAGGTGAATATCAAGTGGAATTTTGCAGTTCTTTTTAAGTGCTTTACAAAATTCTACGCCTAACATATAGTTGGGGGCAAAAGAGCCGTCCATTACGTCTATATGCAAATATTCTATACCGCCCTTTTCAAAAGCAGTAAGCGTTTCTTTCATTTTCATTATGTCCGCGCACATCATTGACGGGGAAATTTTACCTTTCAACATCTATCATCACCTTACAAAAGAATTCTTTTCTATCACGCATTATTTCTAACCCTTTTAAGCCGTCTTTAAGAGCAACCGTGTGCGTTATAAGCGGTTTAAGGTTGATTTTGCCTTCGCTGATAGCCTTAATAGCGTCTTTCCAGTCGTTTTCTTTATCGTTATAAGAATTGTTCCAAATACCCCTTAAATTAAGTTCGCCACGCAAAATTTTCCAGTAACCTTGTTGGGTAAGCGTAACTTCTTTTGCGGGGTTGCCCATAAGCACTACCGTACCGAAAGGCTTAACGCCACCGAGCAAGTTTTCAAGCGCAACGCCTACGCCCGTGCCTTCAATAGCGCAATCAAATTTTTCACTACCGTCGTAAAGGGTAAAGCCCATTTTTTTACAAAAATCAATTTTTGCAGGGTCAATTTCTATATAGCAAACTTTCTTTGCGCCTCTACCCATTGCAAGTTGACCTATTATTAAACCTATCGTGCCTGCGCCTGAAATAAGTAAGGTTTGACCTTCTTTAAGTCCCGTTTTATTTAGAGCGTGCGTTGCAACTGCCGTAGGTTCGCACATTGCCGCTTCTTCGTAAGAAACGTGGTCGGGAACTTCTATAAGATTGAACTTTTTAACGGCAAGATATTCAGCGTAAGCGCCGTCACGCCTTGAACCGTAATAGTCGTAATTAGCGCACTCTGCGTAATTTCCATCGGCACACATTTCGCACTTTAAACAGGGTAATAAAGGGTAAACGGCAACTTTTTTACCAAGCCACTCGCCACTTTTATCTTCCACTACTTGTCCTGAAAATTCGTGGCCAGGGATAGTGGGGAAATGATAAGTTCCGTTCTTAAAAACTCTGCCTATATCACTACCGCAAATACCACAATATTTAATTTTAACCAAAACTTCGTCGTCACAAATTTCGGGCATGGCCACGTCTTCGTAACGCAAGTCGTTTACGGCGTGTAAATTTAACGCTTTCATAGTTTTATTTTTCATAAGTCTCACCTACCAGTTTGATATTAATATTTTAACATAAAAACAAAAAGATATACAAATTAAAAAAAGGGTCTGCGAAATGTTTGACAAAAAATCTTAAAGTTGATATAATTTGAAAGAATTTAATCAAATTTAATCACGGGGGGGGGGTGTAATGGTGTATTTCACTGAAAGACTTGATCAAATATTAGAGATTTTAAGGCAAAAAAAGAAAGTTGACGTACATTATCTTGCTAAAAAATTGTTCGTAAGTGAACCGACTATAAGGCGTGATCTTAAAATATTAGAAGAAGAAGGCAAAATAAAAAGGTCTTACGGTGGCGCTGTTCTTGGTGAATTCGTCAATACCGAAATTCCACTCGTTTTAAGGGAAACCGAACGGGTGGCTGAAAAAGAACTTATTGCGAGCAAGGCAAAAGACTATATTAGCGACGGTGACGTTTTGTTTTTAGATGCGTCTTCAACAACTTTGGCGTTGGTAAAACACCTTTCGTCCTTTACAAATTTGACCGTAGTAACCAACAGCCCAAAAACTTCGCTTAAACTTGCAGAAATGCAAATACGTTCTTTTTGTACGGGTGGTTTACTACTTGAAAATTCTATCGCTTACGTTGGGCCGTTAGCCGAAAGGTTCGTTGCTAATTTTAATGCAGACGTATTCTTTTTTTCGTGTAGGGGTGTGTCTAATGACGGCGTTTTATCAGACTCTTCAATAGACGAATCGGAAATAAGAAAGGTAATGATGGCGCACGCAAAGAAGAAAATCTTTCTTTGTACTAGCGATAAAGTTGGTAAAGAATATATGTATAAACTGACAGACCTTTCTCAAGTTGACCAAATAATTTGTGATAAAGATTTGCCCGAATTGAGCGAAAAACTTAAAAAATGATAAAAAGTTGACAACTTTCAATCAAAAGGTGAAAAGCGCGTTTTTTAACGCGCTTTTCTATTGACAATTAAAAGCGTTTATAGTATTCTAAAAGCAATAAATTCTTTTAGATAAAAGGAGTAAAAATGAAAGATACGGCTATTAAAAGTCTTTACGGTAACGCAAAGTGGATATGGACTAATGAAACGGGTTTATGTCAATTTGCAGAGTTTTATAAAGAGTTTGATTATAAGGGCGAAAATCAAGTTTTCCTTGAAATAAGCGCGCCTACTACTTACGTGGTTTGGGTGAACGGTCAATATGTTTTTAACGGTCAATACGGAGATTACGATTTTTATAAGGTTTACGACAAGTTAGATATTACTTCTTTGGTTAATCAAGGCAAAAATTCGCTTGCAATTCTTGCGTATAACCAAGGGGACGATTCTTTCCCTTATCAATATAAAACGCCGGCTATAACCTATTCAGTTTACTCTGGTGGCAACGTTTTAGCCATTGCTGATAATGAAACTTTGGTTAGATATTCAAAAATTTATAAAACGGGTTGGAGTGAAACTTTAGCGCCACCCGTTGGTTACAATATGAATTTTGACCTTACTGGTCAAGACGACTGGAAAACGGGCAACGGCGAAGGGTTTGTAAACGCAACCGAAGTTGAAACGAACTTCCCCTTGTATATTAGACCTATTGCACGCCCAGAACTTTTAGAAAGCGAAAGTTCACGCATAGCAGCGCAAGGCGTGTTTAAGGAAAACGGTGGAAAAACTACGGGGCAAAAGGCACAATACGCCTATATTTCAGCAAAGAATTTAATTTCTATGACGGGCGTTGCGCGTGAAGAAAACGATCGTTTGCCTGCAGAATTTACCTTTGAAACTAAAGACGATTGCGACGGTATTTACGTCGTTATTGATATGGATAAAACGCGCGCAGGCTATCTTACTTTTGATATAGACGTTGATGAAGACTGTTCTGCAATTATTGCGTTCGGCGAACACCTTGCCGATATGAGAGTAAGGGCTTTCGTTGGTGGCAGAAACTTTGCGCATCCATTTAAGTTAAGAAAAGGGCAAAACAAATTTACCGAATACGTTCGCCGTATTGCAGGCAGATATTTAATGCTTTACGTTTACGCTAAAAAGGTTACCGTTCGTGAACTTACCGTTCGTGATTATATGTATCCACAAAAGGTAAAACCCGTTAAACTTAACGACGGCTTAAAGCAAAGAATTTACGACGTTGGCGTTCGCACCCTACAAGTTTGTATTCACGAACATTACGAAGATTGCCCTGGCAGAGAACAAGCGCTTTACGGTCAAGATAGCCGTAATCAAATGCTTTTCGGTTACGACGTGTTTGAAGGAACTGACGTTCAGCGTGAAAGTTTGCGCCTTTTATCAATGGCAGGCTTTAATAAAAAGGACGGGCTTATTTGGTCAACTGCGCCCGGTTGGCGTTTAGGTATTTTACCTGGTATTAGTAGGGAAGACGGCTTTGGTGGTATTCCTAATTTCTCGCTTTGTTGGGTGCTTGCAGTAACCGAATATTACGCAAGAACTAAAGACGCTGAACTCGTTAACGACGTTCTTAAAACGATTGATACCATTATGTCTACTTATATGAACCAACTTCGTGAACAAGGTATGGAATGTTTTGATCACGATAAGGCGTTCAACTTCTACGAATGGAGCAAGGGGATGGAACCCGATACCAACGCAAATACAGACGTAATGCAGGCAAATAAAGATAGACCTTTAACTATTGACTGTATTCCTACAGCGCACTTTGCTTATATCGCTAAAGAACTTGGCAAAACGTTTAAGAAAATGGGGGATAAGGAAAGGGCAATTAAGTATACCGAATGGGGTAATAAAGTTAGTCCGTTAGTTGAAAATTTCTACGACGAACAAGACGGATATTATTTCTCTTATATCGGTAAAGACGGCTCACGCTTTGGCAAGCACGAATGTACGCAAGCGCACGTTCTTTTCTGCGAAGCAGGTAATCAAAAAAACCATAAGCGCGTAGCAGAGCAAATGATTAAAGAAAACAACGGGCTCGGTAGAATAACCCTTTCAACGTTACAATACAAGTTTGACGGTATTATTAAAGTGCTTGGTAAAAAAGGTTTGCAATGGGTGTGTGAAGAACTTGAAAGAGTGTTTGGGAAGATGTGCTTTGAAGGGTACACTACTTTTCCTGAAATGGAAGGTGGCGAAAAGATTTTTGAAGACGCCGCAAGTTTAAGTCACGGGTGGAGCGCAATCGGTTGCTATATCTACAACAAATATTTACTTAAAAAATAAAAGGAAAACGGCTTACATAGCCGTTTTCCTTTTATTTTAGGTAAGATTTTTTTAATAAGTTTCGTATTATAAAATTCACAAATTTGTTTTTCAAAGCAGGGTAAAGGGTTGCTTTTTATAAACGTTGCTTAACTTTGATATGTATAGTTTTATAGTTAATCAATTTTTATTATACGTCCCGAATACCCATGTAGAATCTTCAACTTCGCTTGGACTTTCTGGGTGGTGATATAAACCGTTAATTAGAATATAAGCAGAATTAGAAAAATCCCCTCTCAAATAGAAATCAGGCGGATAGTAAATTGTAAAGGTGGTATCGTATCGTTCTTGATCAGCCTTGGTTATCTTGTTGTAAGGATCATTTTCGGTGTATAGATATATTGTTTTTTTATCTTCTGCTATCGTAATAACGCCTTCTACGATAGTTTCGCCATTTGTATATTGAAACAATTCATAAGTTTCTGGCTTGGTATAAAAGAAAGTAAAACTTTCGCCCGTTTCTAATTTATACGTTCCACTTGGGATACAAAATTCATCAAAATATTTATAATTATCCGATTCTTTTTTATAATTATTGCCTTCTAAAATATAACACCCCATTTTATAAGGCAATTCACTAATTCTATAAATATATGTATGAATAGACGCGTCAATCATTCCAAGATCTTCTTCTTCGCTCTTGATTGTAAATTGTGTAAAATCACTCTTAAAATCTTCAACGTAGCATCCTAACCAGTCTTCTTTTGTTTTATCGCTTCTTGTGAAAATAAAAGTTAGTGGCGTCGCAACGTCTTTACTCGTTTCTTTATAAACGACTCTATAAGTACCACTATATTTATCAACGCCATCTTCAACGTAACTAAACGTCATAGCGTTCTTACTACCGTCAAATATAAAATAAGTATCTTCATCATCTTGCATTAACCATTTGCCTGTTGATGATTCTAATTCATTATCAAATTCTTCTGCGTTAGTATTTGAGTTTTTTTCACCAAACATACCATTTAAAAAATCACAACCGGTTAACATACAAGAAATAGTAATAAATAGAAAAATAGAGAATAAACTGATAATCTTTTTCATTAATATTGCCCCCTTATATGAATTATTTTTTACGTTTTGGTATACTTATTAGCGATTCATTAAGTCACCGACCAAACAAAAAAGGGTATAAGCATTTCTCTTATAGCGTATCGGCAACTTTATAACTTTATTATAATGGTGCACCTGGCGAGATTTGAACTCACAATGGCGCCGTCGGAGGGCGCTGTTTTATCCAGTTAGACTACAGGTGCATAACTGCCACTTCTAAAATTAAAAGTGGCAGTAAAAATCAATTATTCTTGTTCTTCTGTGATAGGTTCGGTTACCGTTACTTTTACTAAAAGTACTTTTTTGATGGTTGCTTTAAGAACTTCTATTTCAAGGTTAAGGTGTGTTAATTTGGTGCCAACACGTGGTATTTCGCCAAGCACTTCTATAACCCAACCAGATACGGTGCTGGCTTCAAATTTATCTTCTTCGCCAAACAATTCAAAGAATTCAAACGTATCTTTTATGGGGGCGTTGCCGTCCACTGTAAATTGCCCGTCGCCAAGCGCCTTAAAGTAGTTAACCACTTCGTCGTGTTCGTCGTAAATTTCGCCCACTAATTCTTCTAAAATGTCTTCTAAAGTAACGATGCCTAAAGTTCCACCGTATTCGTCTAAAACTACGGCTATATGAACTTTCTGCTTTTGAAGTTGCCTTAAAAGGTCGCTAATTTTAGCGTGTTCGGTAGTGTAAAATGCGTTTTGCATAATACCGTCTATACCTTTTTTGCCGTTAAGGTAGGCGTTAAAGAAGTCTTTTTCGTGTATCGTGCCAATAATAGTGTCTATACTGTCTTTATAAACGGGTACGCGTGAAAAACCTTCACGGGCGAAAACCTTTCTTATTTCGTCCATAGAATCTTGCACGTCAATCGCAACTATGTTTACGCGTGGAACTAAAATATCGCCAACTTCCAAGTCGTCAAATTCAATTACCGAACGGATAAGTTCGGTTTCTTCAGTCTTAAGAGTGCCGTCTTCTTCAGCTTCTTCAACTATCGTTAGTATTTCGTCTTCCGTAACCACTTCTTGATCTTTTACGCGGAATATTTTGCTGATAAGCCATTTCCAACCACTAAAGATAAGGTTAAAGGGGAAGAAGATAAAATAGAAAAACATTATTAACGGATAGA
>JAZSJY010000206.1:0-4624 GCA_045534565.1 Christensenellaceae bacterium
GAACTTACTCTCAATTTAGGGAAGACGTTGACAAGGTTGCAGCTGCGCTTATTTCTTTGGGCGTAGAAGCAGGGCATCACGTAGCGGTTTGGGCAACGAACGTTCCGCAATGGTTTTTGACCTTTTGGGCAACCGTTAAAATAGGTGCTGTTTTAGTTACCGTTAACACCGCGTATAAAATTCACGAAGCAGAGTATCTTTTAAGACAATCTGATACTCACACTTTGGTTATGATAGACAGTTGTAAAGATTCCGACTATAAGGCTATCATAGAAGAATTGTGTCCTGAACTCAAAACTATAGAGCCTGGTAAACCTTTATACTCAAAGAAGTTACCTTTCCTTAAGAACGTAATAACCGTAGGGTTTGAAATGGAAGGCTGTCTTGAATGGAAAGACTTTGTGAAACGTTCTTCACTCATACCGCAAGAAGAAGTTAGAAGACGCGCTGCAAAAGTTAAGTCGGACGACGTATGTAACATGCAATATACTTCGGGGACTACGGGCTTTCCTAAAGGGGTAATGCTTACACACGGCAATATAGTTAATAACGGCAAAATAATCGGCGATAGAATGGATATTTCAACTGCCGATAGAATGATGATTCAAGTACCAATGTTCCATTGCTTTGGAATGGTGCTTTCAATGACTAATATAATGACGCACGGCGGAACGCTTTGTCCTATGCCGTATTTCTCGCCAAAATCTTCGCTTGCGTGCATAAACGACGAAAAAATCACGTGTTTTAACGGCGTTCCTACGATGTTTATAGCAATGTTTAACCATGCAGATTTTGCAAAGACGGATTTTTCTCATATTCGCACGGGTATAATGGCAGGTGCAAACTGTCCTCCCGAACTTATGCGTCGTGCGGCGGCGGAAATGAATATGACCGAAATAATAAGCGTTTACGGTCAAACGGAAGCGTCGCCAGGTTGTACCATGGGTGAAGTTAACGAAGATATTGACCATAGGGTTGAAACGGTCGGTAGTGCTTTCCCTGGTGTAGAATGTAAGATAATAAATCCTGAAACGGGTGAAGAGTTGCCCGATGGCGAAAACGGTGAATTCGTTGCGCGTGGTTACAATATAATGAAAGGTTATTATAAAATGCCAAAAGCAACCGAACAGACGATAGATGCGGACGGGTGGTTGCATAGTGGCGACATTTGTTGTAGAACGCCAGACGGTTACTACAAAGTAACGGGCAGACTTAAAGATATGATTATTCGCGGTGGCGAAAACTTGTATCCAAGGGAAATAGAAGAATTCTATTTAACGCATGAAAAGATTCGTGACGTTCAAGTGGTTGGCGTGCCTGACGTTCGTTACGGCGAAGAAGCATGCGCTTATATAATTTTGCAAAAGGGTGAACAGTCTTCTATTGAAGAAATGCGTGAATACGGTAACGCCCACATGGCAAAACATAAAGTTCCAAGATATTTTATATTCGTTAAAGAATTCCCAATGAATGCAGCAGGTAAAATTCTTAAGTATAAAATGCGCGAACAAGCAATTGAACTTATTAAAGATATGTAAAAATCCTTTAGAGGTGAAAATTATGGATATTAAAATTGAAAAAGCAAAAACGTTAAAGCAAAAACCTGATTTTACTAAACTTGGCTTCGGTAAATACTTTACCGATCACATGTTCGTAATGCAATATTCGGACGACAAGGGATGGTACGACGCAAAAATCGTTCCGTTTGATTATATTCCTATTCATCCTGCATCAACCGTACTTCATTATGGCGCGGAAATTTTTGAAGGCATGAAGGCATATAGAACGGCAGACGGTTATCAAATGTTTAGACCGCTTGAAAATATTAGAAGGATGAACGATTCAGCAGAAAGACTCTGTTTACCAACTCTACCCGAAGAATTTACGCTCAAAGCGCTTACGGAACTTATTACTTTAGAATACGACTGGATTCCTGATCAACCTGGTACTTCTCTTTATATTCGTCCGTTTATGTTTGGTAACGACGAATCTTTAGGCGTTCACGCAGTTCATAATGCAACTTTTGTAATAATTTTATCGCCTGTTGGTAACTATTACGCGGAAGGACTTAACCCCGTTAAAATTAGTATTGAAAGTCAAGACGTGCGTGCCGTTCGTGGTGGCACTGGCTATGCAAAATGCGGTGGTAACTACGCTGCAAGTTTAAGGGCTGGCAAGCGTGCTGCAGCAAAAGGCTTTTCACAAGTTCTTTGGCTTGACGGCGTTGAAAGAAAGTATATTGAAGAAGTTGGCGCAATGAACGTTATGTTCAAAATTAACGGTGAAATTGTAACGCCAGAACTTACTGGTTCAGTTCTTCCTGGTATCACGAGGAAGTCTTGCTTGCAAATTCTTAAAGAATGGGGATACAAAGTAAGTGAAAGACTTATTTCAGTTGACGAACTTATCGGTGCAGCTCAAAACGGCTCTCTTGACGAAGCGTGGGGCACGGGTACTGCCGCTGTAATTTCGCCTATAGGTCACCTTTACTATAAAGACGTTGATTACGTTGTTGCTAATAACGAAATAGGCGAACTCGCTCAAAGACTTTATGATGAACTTACTGGAATTCAATGGGGCAAAAGACCTGATGAACGCGGTTGGTGCTATAAGGTGAAAGTTTAATGTTTGATAAACGCGTTACTGTATTTATGGGGCATTACGGAAGTGGAAAAACTTTCGTGGCTGTTAATTACGCAATTGCGCTAAAAAAAGTCGGCAAACAAGTAAGTATATACGACCTTGATATAGTAAACCCGTATTTTAGAACGGTAGACGCTCTTAAAACACTTGAGAAAGAAGGTGTAGAGTTAGTCGTTTCGCCCTTTGCTGAAACCAACGTTGATATTCCTGCAATGAACGCTCAATCGTACAAAATGATTGACGATAAAAGTAGGTTTGCCGTTGCAGATATAGGCGGTGACGATAGGGGTGCGTTGGCGTTAGGGCGTTTTAGGGATAAAATAAAAGAAGAAAACGATTACGACGCTTTGTGGGTTATGAATAAATTTCGCCCTGAAACGAGAACTATTGAAGATGCAATTGCTATTAAAGAAGAAATTGAAAGAGCGGGTAAATTGCCTTTTACGGCGATTGTAAACAATGCGAATTTAGGTAAAGACACCACCGTGGAAGATATAATTGAAGGGGCGCAATTTACCGAAGAATTAAGTAAAATCACGGGGTTGCCCGTAAAATTTACGGCGGTAAGGGAAGACCTTATAACCGAAGAATTGAAAAATATTGATAAAATACTGCCGATAAAGCCTATAAAATACGGCGATTGGCTATAAAGGAGAAAAGATATGGCAAAAGTAACTTTTGACGAAGAGCGTTGTAAAGGGTGCGGATTGTGCGAAGTAGTTTGTCCCAAACAAATAATTGCTCTTTCTAAAGAAAAAATTAACTTAAAAGGATACCATCCGGCAATGGTTACCGAACAAGAAAAATGCATAGGTTGTGCCTTCTGCGCAACGATGTGTCCCGATACGGTAATCACGGTGGAAAAATAGAGGTGCATTATGGCAGAAAAAGTTTTAATGAAAGGTAATGAAGCACTTGCAGAAGCGGCAATAATGGCAGGTTGTAATTATTATTTCGGCTATCCCATTACTCCCCAAACTGAAGTTGCGGCTTATATGAGCAAACGCATGCCCAAAGTTGGTGGAACGTTTTTACAAGCAGAATCAGAAATTGCAGCAATAAACATGGTAATCGGTGTTGCTGCTTGCGGTAAAAGGGTTATGACTAGTAGTTCAAGTCCAGGGATATCATTAAAGAGTGAAGGTATATCTTACCTTGCTGGTTGTGAACTTCCCGCGCTTATCGTAAACGTACAACGTGGTGGCCCAGGTCTTGGTGGTATTCAACCTTCGCAATCAGATTACTTCCAAGCAATTAAGGGTGGTGGACACGGTGACTATAATTTGATAGTTTTAGCGCCCGCATCCGTTCAAGAAATGGTTGACCTTGCTACCAAGGGCTTTGATCTTGCAGATAAGTATAGAATGCCCGCAATGATTCTTGCAGACGGTACGTTGGGTCAAATGATGGAACCCGTTGTTTTAGATAAAACTGAAGTTAAACAATACGATAAACCGTGGGCAACTACTGGTAGACGTTATCACGAAGGCAGAAACGTTATAAATTCACTTTCACTATCTCCAGCGCAACTTGAAGAATGGAATATTTCAAGATACGAAAGGTATAAGGTGATAGAACGTGACGAAGTTATGTTTGAAGAATTTATGATGGAAGACGCAGATATTTGCGTAGTTGCTTTCGGTATTACTTCTCGTATTGCAAAGAACGCTATAATGGAAGCAAGAAAGCAAGGTATGAAAGTAGGCATGATTCGTCCTATAACCTTGTGGCCGTTTCCCAAGGAAGCGCTAAAGAAAGCAGCAGGTAAGGCTAAATCTTTCCTTACTGTAGAACTTAATATGGGACAAATGGTTGACGACGTTAAGCTTGCAATCAACTGTGCAAAACCCGTTTACTTCTACGGTAGAACGGGCGGTGTTTTAATGACGCCGGATGAAGTTTTAAATAAGCTTAAAGAAATTGAAAAAGGAGATGCAAAACAATAAGTCGGAGGCCAAGCGGTCTTAGGAAGACAAGGATT
>JAZSJY010000189.1:0-4966 GCA_045534565.1 Christensenellaceae bacterium
TCATACCCCGAGGCTTCGAGCACCTGCTATATGGTGGCTCTCTTGGTAGAGGCTATGTTTGGCGAGGAGAGCATATCGCGCGAAATGGCCATCAATATCTTTATGGGTATGATGACCGATACGGGTAACTTCCGTCATAAAAACGTAAAGGCGGAAACTTTGTTTTCGGCAGGTAAAATGGTTCAAAAGGGCGCAGATATAAACCGCATATATTTTCATATGTTTTCAGCGCAAAGTAAAGAAAGGGTTAAACTCTTCGCTAAAACTATGTCTAAAATTAGATATTTCCACGACGGCAGACTTGCTATCGCTACGGTAAGAAAGGAAGATTTTGAACAAACGGGCGCTAAAAAAGACGAAACTGAAGGTTTTATAGACTTCGTTATGGGCATAGTGGGCGTTGAAGTTGGTGCGTGCGTTATGGAAACGGAAAAGGATAAATATAAAGTGAGTTTGCGCTCTAAACAGGCTAACGTGAACGCAGTTGCGCTTTCTTTTGGCGGTGGTGGACACGTTCTTGCAAGTGGCTGTCAAATTAACGGCGATTACGAAGACGTTATTGATAAACTTTCTTTTGCCGTTAGCCGTGAACTTATTGATTAAAGGACTTACATGAAAGGCTTTATTAACTTAATTAAACCAAGCGGTATGAGTTCGGCTTACGCCGTTGGTAGCGTTAAAAGAAAACTTCATTCAACGTGTGGGCATATGGGAACTTTAGACCCTATGGCAGACGGCGTTTTGCCCATCGGTATAGGTCAGGCGTCAAGGCTTTTTCAATATCAATTAGATAAAGAAAAAACTTATATTGCGCGCTTTATTTTCGGGCAGACCACCGATACCCTTGACGTTACGGGTACGGTGACCGATACTTCTTCCGTTATTCCCACTATTGATGAAATTAGGTCGGTTTTAGGCAACTTTATAGGCGAAATTGACCAAATTCCACCAAAATACTCTGCAAAGTGTATTGACGGTAAACGTGGCTACCAACTTGCAAGAAAGGGCGTTGATTTTGAACTTGAACCTAAAAAAGTTTGCATTTTAGATTTTAAGTGTCTATCGCAAACGGCTGAAAACGAATTTGAATTTAAAATAGACTGTAAAGGTGGAACGTATATTCGTTCGCTTGCCCGTGACCTTGCCTTAAAGGTAAACTCTTTGGGCGTTATGAGTAAACTTACAAGGACCAAAGCAGGTATTTTTACCATAGAAAACGGGGTTACGGTAGAGCAATTTATGGATAGCGAACATCCCGAAAAATATTTAGTTGCGCCCGAAGAAACAATAAATTTCCCAAAAGCAGTTTTAACGGGTAAACAAGCGCAAAAAATTTTAGACGGCGTATTTGAAAATATAGGTTTTCCAGACGGCGTTTATAGAGTATATAATCAAGATGAATTTTGGGGTGTTGGTGAAAGCCAAAACGGAATACTTAAAATAAAAACCTATGTTAGATAATAGATTAACTGCCGTTTTAGCGCTGGGGTATTTTGACAGCGTACATAAAGGGCATCAAAAGGTAATAAGCACGGCAAAACAATGCGCAAACGATTTCGGTTGCGCATTAGTGGTGTTTACTTTTGACGATAATCTTAAAGCGGTTTTTTCTTCTACCCCCGATAAAATGGTTTACGTTAAAGAAGAAAGAAAAGTTTTGCTGGAGAGTTTAGGCGCAGACCAAGTGGTTTTTGCACCCGTAACCAAAGAGTTTTTATCTTTAAGCAAGATTGAATTTTTAGATTACTTAAATGAAAAGTTTAACGTATTAGGTTACGTTTGCGGTAG
The DNA here is from genome assembly GCA_045534565.1 of Christensenellaceae bacterium. Taxonomy (GTDB): domain Bacteria; phylum Bacillota; class Clostridia; order Christensenellales; family Borkfalkiaceae; genus UBA1259. The sequence continues at coordinate 1,789 of JAZSJY010000189.1, forward strand.
CGATTATCGTTTTGGGAAAAACGGTAGTGGCGACGCTTTTTATTTAAGTGAATACGCACGAAAAAAGCAACAAACCGCCTTGATTTTAGATATGGAAATTTGTGACGAGGAAAAAATTTCTACTTCTATGATAAAAAGATTGCTTGCAAACGGCAAGGTGGAAAAGGTAAACTTGCTTTTAGGTAGACCTTATTCGGTAACGGGCGAAGTTTTTGAAGATAGAAAGGTGGGCAAAAAAATAGGTTTTCCCACGGTAAATATAAAATTAGACGATAGTAAGCACCGCTTAAAAGACGGCGTTTATTACGGTATGATAAACGGGTATAAAGCCGTTATAAATTACGGCGCGCGCCCTACGTTTAATTTAAACGAAAAATTAGTTGAAGCGCATTTGATTGATTTTGACGGCGATTTATACGGTCAAACTTTAACGGTGAATTTTTACGGATACGTGCGTGGAATTGAAAAGTTTGATAGCGTTGAAAAGTTGACTGAAAGATTAGTTAAAGACGTTGAATACGCAAGGGGAAGAAATTATGATTAAATTTGGGCCTAGTGGTAACTCTATTGCTTTTGCCGAAGCGGGTTATAAAAACAGCGAAGATTCGGCAACTTGGGTTAAAAATATGGGGCTTACTTGCTTTGAATATTCTTTTGGTAGGGGCGTTAATATGTCTGATGAAAAAGCCCTTTCAATCGGCAAAGCCTTTTTTGACGCCGGTGTGGAAATAAGCGTGCACGCACCTTATTACATAAACTTTGCAAACCCAGAAGAAGAAAATGCGGTTAAATCTTATACGTACGTAACTTCTTCTGCACAAAAACTTAAACTTTTGGGCGGTAACAGGGTTGTTTTTCACCCTGCAAGTCAAGGGAAATTAACGCGTGAAAAAGCAGTTGATTTGACTGAAGAAAGGCTTAAAGTTTTGCGTGATATTATTTATGAAAAAGGACTAAACGACCTAATTTTTTGCCCAGAAACTATGGGTAAGTTAGGGCAAATAGGCACTATTGAAGAAATTACCCGCTTTTGCAAAATAGACCCTATTTATATTCCCGCCGTTGATTTTGGGCATATAAACGCAAGGGAATGGGGTAGCCTTAAAACCGAAAAAGATTTTATTGACCGCTTATCGTATATGGTTGACGAGTTAGGCTTTGAAAAGATGAAACACTTCCACGTTCATTTTTCAAAGATAGAATATTCTGCTAAAGGCGAAGTTAGGCACTTGACGTTTGAAGATAATCATTACGGGCCAAACCCCGTTCATTTCGTCGGCGCAATTAAAAAATTAGGTTTAGAGCCTTTCGTCGTGTGTGAATCTGCAGGAACGCAAGATATTGACGCCTTAAAAATGAAAAATCATTATTACGGTAATTGACTTATTTTTAATTTTTTGGTAAAATAAAATAGTTAGATGATAAATTTTAATGTTGAGCCGAAAACGGCTTATGTAGTAACCGATTTTATCGCCCGTAAATACTTTTCGGGTATAAGCGTTGACGAAGGCGTGCTTTTAATAACTCCGTCGGGTAAGACGTACTTGACCGATATGCGTTATTTTCACGCGGTAGAAAAAGAACTTAAAGGTTCTAACGTGAAATGTGCCGTTTATAACGGTATTGAAAGCGTTAAAAATACGCTTGATAAAGACGGTGTTGAAAGAGTTTATTTAGATTACGGTAAAGTTACCGTAAAAGAGTATAGAGAATATCTTGACCTTGGGTATAAAGTTTTAGATTGCGAAGATCTTTTTGACGGCGCAAGGGCTGTTAAAAACGACTTTGAGATTGAGAGTATCGTAAAGGCGTGCGCCATAATACAAAAGGTGTATTGCGAGGGCGTAAAAAGCATTAGGGAAGGCATTACCGAAAAGCAACTTCAAAAGGTTTTTGAAGACCTTATGGTGAAATACGGCGCGGAAGGAACGTCGTTTGACACTATCGTTGCGTTTGGGGAAAACTCTGCCGTTCCACATCACAAAACGGGTGATACCCCACTAAAAAAGAACAGCGTGATTTTAGTGGATATGGGGTGTAAGGTAAACGGTTACTGTTCGGATATAACAAGAACTGCCTTTTACGGCAAGCCCGATAAAAAGTTTATTGATTGTTATAAGGCTGTTTTAGATGCAAACCAAACGGCAATAGAAAATATTACCGATAAAACTTTTACTAACGACGCAGATGCGTTTGCAAGGGATTTGCTAATAAAATACGGAATAGGTGAAAATTTTACTCACAGCCTTGGACACGGCGTCGGGTTAGAGATACACGAATACCCAACGCTATCGCCTAAAAAAAGGCAAAAACTTGAAAACGGAATGGTTTTCACAATAGAGCCAGGTGTATATTTTGCAGGCGAATTCGGTATAAGAATTGAAGACGTGGTTATGCTTAAAGACGGCAAGACTATAAGGCTTTATACCGACGATAAAAACTTAAAAATTTTATAAAATTTAGATAAACAATGTAAGGAGAAAAATATTATGTTAGCAGGTGATTTTAGAAAAGGTTCAACTTTTGAATACGAAGGTTCAGTTTGGACTATCGTAGATTTCCAACACGTTAAACCCGGTAAGGGCGCAGCGTTCGTTAGAACCAAAATGAAAAACGTAATTGACGGGAAGGTTTTGGAAAGAACTTGGAACCCCACCGAAAAATTACAAGAAGCAACCATTGAAACCAGAAATATGACTTATTCATATAACGACGGTGAACTTTATTACTTTATGGATCAAGACTTCAACCTTATCCCCTTAAACTACGATCAAGTTGAAGACGCACTTAAATACATTAAAGAAAACGACAACGTTATCGTTAAATTCTTCAAAGGTTCAGCATTTTCAGTAGAATGTGAAAACTTCGTAACCCTTCGTGTTACCCAAGCAGATCCTTCAGTTAAAGGCAACACCGCAACTAACGCAACCAAAGAAGCAATTCTTGAAACGGGCGTTAGCATCCAAGTTCCTATGTTCGTTGAACAAGGCGAACTTATCCGTGTTGACACTAGAACTGGGGAATATATGGAGCGTGTTAAAGGCTAATTTTTAAGTGGTTATATACATCGTTGCAGGTCGTTAACTGTTTCAGGTTTTGACTGCGACAACCAACAAGGTTAGTCTTACCCAAAACCTTTCACGAGCCTACTGCAACTCGTATCTAACCCCTTAAATAG
>JAZSJY010000079.1:0-4732 GCA_045534565.1 Christensenellaceae bacterium
ACTTCTTCTTAACCGAAGACGTTGATATTTCTGCAAGTGCAAAAATCAACAACGGTGGTTGGGGACAAACTAACATTGCGTTATTTAATGAAATGAGCATTGACGGTAGGGGTAACAGTATCGTTATGACTTATACCCACACCGAACCTTCTAACGACTACACTGGTTTATTCGGTTATTTGGGTAGTCGTGCTGATAACGTAAGACCTGGCGCAAGATGGAAGAACGTTCACGTTCAAGTGAACTTAACCGTAGAAGAAGGCTCTTTTGCATATTCAGCGTTCGTGCTTGAAGCGTATACTGTTGCTTTTGATAATTGTTATATAGAAATCAACCTTTTGAACAAGACGGAAGATTCGGTATTTATGGGCGCAATCGGTTGGGGTAGTACGTTTAATAACTGTATAATTGAACTTAACAACCATAAAGATAGCGTTGGTGGACTTACATTTAATAGAAATTCTACGCTTGGCTCTCAAAACATTATAAATACGGTAATCATTGACGGTGAAAATGAAGAAGTAGTTTCAGGTGATAAAACTTCGCTATACGCACACAACGCTTACGGTTACGATAGTCTTGAAGACTTTATGCAAGGCGTTAACGGTAAAGTTATGAATTCAGTAAGCACGGGCTTTAATACTGAAGACTTTACGGGTAAATGTTATGAAGACTGGTCTGCTTGGGAAGTTACCGAAACTGATATTAAACTTTTAGGTAACACCGTAAGAACAACTCTTCAAACTGAAGTAACCCCCGTTTTAACCGAAGGTATGTTAACTCTTAACACCAAAGGTGAAGAAACTACGGTTAGCGTTTACGCATCTACTGACACCGAATACGCAAACGCGTTGACTAGCGACGTAACTACTGCAAATGAATATGATATCCGTGAACTTATTCTTTCTTATATGGAAGAAAACGTTTCAATTACGGGTGAATATACCTATAACGTTCTAGTTGAAAGTAAAGGTTATAAGGGCGTTTATACGTCGGAAATTTTCGTTCCTATTACACAAGCAAGCGAGTTTGCAAATTTATTTAATAACGTTAAAGCAACTGCGCAATTGTGTGCTGATAAGTATTATTACTTAACGGGTGATATTGATATTTCTGCTTATGCAGCAAGAAATACTGGTGCATTTGCACAAACCTGTTTAGGCGTATTTGCAAACTTTAGTCTTGACGGTAGGGGCAATACAATCACTAACACTTATGAACACACGTTAACTACTTCAAACTACGCAGGTTTGGCTGGTTATATGGGTGACGGCACGCCAGGGTTAGTATTACAAAACGTTCACTATAAATTGAATTTGGCATTAAATTCAGCACGCAATTCATATAACTTATTCGCATTTAATACTATTGGCTATACCTTTAGGAACTGCTATATTGAAGCAAACGTTACGAATAATTCTCTTTCTGACGTTGCTGTAATTAACTTACGTGGTAGCAATATGTATGATTGCGTAATAGAAGTTAATAAGACTTCGGCAAGTAAGCACAACGTTATGGTTTTAGGTGGCGGTGAAAGTAACGCGTTTAGTGGTACACTTTATAACTGCGCTATAATAAACAGTTCTAGTCCGTCTGCTATAACTACTTTAGGTGGTGCATCAAACGCAGTTCTTAGCGGTTGTTCTTTCTACGGCTCGTTTGACGCTTACGTAAGCGATACTGCTCGCTATGAAGGTTGGACGTATAACTGGACCGATAGCAAAACTACGGGCGAAAAAACTACTATAACCCCAGATATGACTGACGGTATGCTCGTATTGAATACTAAAAATCAATACACTACTATTAAACTCTACGCAACTACCGATACGGAATATCAAACGGCGCTTGCAACTGCAACCACAACGTTATCTAATTTTGACGTTCGTGACTTTGTAATTTCTTATATGGAAACTAATGGTGTTACTGCTAACGGCGAATATGAATACAACGTTGTAGTAGAAAGCGAAAGTTATAAGGGCGTTTACGCAACGGAAAAATTCGTTCCTATTACACAAGCAAGCGAATTTAACGCATTGATTTACGACGACGCTAATTTTAATAACGCAGCTACTGCGCAAGCAGGTAATTTCTATTTCTTAACCACTAATATTGATATTTCAAGTTACAATACTTGGACTGGTTGGGCGCAAAACGGTTTAGGTTTAAGCTTACAATTTAGCTTTGACGGTAGAGGTTACACTATAAGCAATACCTACGCTTATAGTAGAACGGACTTAAATTATTACGGTCTTGCAGGTTACTGGGGTAACGGTACTGCAAACGGAAACGTATTTAAGCGTGTTTGGAAGAACGTTCACTATAAGTTAGATATTACCGTTGCAGACGGCACTGTTCCACGTTCGTTTGTTGGTGGCGCTATTAGTAACTACGATTTCTACAATTGCTATTTTGATGTGACCATTACCGATAACACTACTGCAGACGCTGGACTGTTCAGTTTAAATAGCAATTCTAAAATGACTAATTGCGTAATTCAAATAACCGAAAAAGGCACAAATACTACTAAAGTTGTTGGTGCAGGTGATAGCACAAACAATGGTTCTTTGGTTGATTGCGTTGTTATCAATAGTAAGGTTAGTGAAACTTCAGTAGTTACTAACGTTGCAAATAAAAGCGCAACGGCAAACGCCGTTTACGGATATACAACTTTAGCAAACTTCGTTGCTGGTAACAGTGGCTACAAGGCAACGGGCGCTAACGGCGCAACGATAAGCGCTGTTGCAGACGGAACTAAATGTTATTCTACTTGGGATAGCGTTTGGTCAATTACTGATACTGCTATTACCCTTTGTGGTAAAACGGTAAAAACGATTGCATAAGCAATCAAAAAAATACAGTTTTAAGTAAAAAATGTCATTCACTTAACTGATATAAAAAAACCTGTCCATACCGAGAGAAAAATTTTCTCTCGGTATGGGTAGCGTTTTGTTAAAAACAAGGAAAAAAGTAAAAAAAGACTAATTTTAGGTGTAATTAAAATGGATGCTAAATGGATAGGCTTTAATTCGGATACAGTACATACTTCAATTGACGTTGGTGACGTATTCGGGTGTTACGCACAATATTATAGAAAGGCTTTTTCGTTAAAAGAAAAGCCTATTAAGGCAACGGCAAAACTATCGGCGCTCGGTTTTTTTGTCGCATACGTAAATGGAAAAAAAGTGTCTAACGAATATTTTGCGCCTGGTTGGACGAATTATTCAAAGACGATTTTATATAGAGAATATGATATTACTTCGCTACTAAATAAAGACAACGCAATTATGCTTTGCGTGGGCGAAGGTTGGTACGCAGGCTTTTTAAGTATTAAGGGAAGATTTAGGTACGGCAAGCATCCGCTTGCTATGTTTGCCGAAATTACTTTTACTTTTAAGGACGGCAGTACTCAAAAAGTCGTTTCTGACGACAGTTGGAAAGCAGGGCTTGGCGCTATAAGGGAAAACGACCTTTTAGGCGGTGAAATTTACGATTCAAGACTTTGCCACGCACAAATTTCCAACCCTGATTTTGACGACTCTAAATGGGACAAGGTGTTTTATACTGAAGACCATTTAGATAAAATGAAAAAAATTGATTACGAACCCGTTACCCCGCACGAAGAACTTTCTTCAACGCTCGTATCTAAAAACGGCAACGTTTATATTTACGATTTAGGGCAAAACTTCGCCGGGGTAGTTTCTATCAAGGCAAAGGGTGTTTCGGGCAGTCAAATAGTTCTTCGTCACGGTGAAATTCTTGATGACGACGGAAATCTCTACACGGAAAATTTGCGCCTTGCAAAAGCAACTGATACCCTTATTTTGAACGGTGAAATAGTTGAATACACGCCCACTTTTACTTATCACGGGTTTAGGTTCGTAGAAGTTACTTTACCTGACGGCGCTGAAATTATTTCGCTTAAAGGTGTTGCGCTTTATAACGATATTAAATTCACGGGTGACGTTACTACTTCACACCCTATAACTAACAAACTTATTGAAAATATTAAGTGGGGTATGAAAAGCAACTTCGTTGACTTACCTACCGACTGCCCACAACGAAATGAACGTTTAGGTTGGACGGGGGATACGCAAGTTTTCGTTAGAACGGCAAACTATCTAGCAAATTGCGATAAATTCTATAAAAAGCATTTGCATTGTATTAAAGAAGATATGCACGACGGAATTATTCCCGATATAGTGCCTTTCTTCGGCGTCGGCGCAGTTGATTCAACGGGTTGGCGTGACGTAGGCGTCGTTTTACCCTATTATTTGTGGACGTTCTTTGGCGATAAAGAAAACGCTTTAAGTTGTTTGCAAATAGTTGACGATATGCTCGCCCGCCAAAAACAAACGGCTGTTGATTATACTTGGGAAAAAGCAAATTATAACGACTGGTTGAACGTTGATGAAGATGCAAATCCGTCGGTATTGACGGGGCTTACCAACGCGTTCTGTATTAAACTTGCCATTGATTTTAAGGCAGAACTCGGCGTAGATAACTCTAAAGAAATTGAGTTTTTTGAAAACGTTAAAAGAGTATTCGCCCAAAAGTTTATTGATAAAGACGAACGCATTTTAGGGGATACGCAAACGGTTTACGCCCTTGCTTATCTCGTTGGGTTTATCTCTAAAGAAGGCGCAAAGAAACATCTTGTTTCTGCCTTTGAAAAGCGCAATAACCATATTCACTCTGGTTTTATAGGTATTAGGTTTATTTTACCCGTTTT
>JAZSJY010000222.1:0-9005 GCA_045534565.1 Christensenellaceae bacterium
TTCTTTCGGTGTTGTTTGCTATAATACAGTTTGCAAGTTCAAGAATTTTTTTAGTTGAACGATAATTTCTTTCAAGCTTATAAATTTTTGCACCACGATAAATATCGTCAAATGACAAAATATTTTCAATTTTAGCGCCACGCCACCCGTAAATACTTTGGTCGTCATCACCAACCACGAAAATATTACCATTTTTGCGTGAAAGCACTTGTGCTATTGCAAATTGAACTTTATTCGTATCTTGGAACTCGTCTATATGAATGTATTTAAACTTATTAGCATAATAATCTGCAACGTCGGGAAAATTAACAAAAAGTTGATACGTCTTAAATAATAAATCGTCAAAATCTAAAGAATTTGAACGTTGAAGTTGTTCTTCATACGCTTGATATATTGCAGTAAATTCATCAACAAATCTTATATGCCCGTTTTCTTTTTTAAATTCATCAGGCGACAAGCACTCGTTTTTAGCATTAGAAATTATGTTTTTAACAGTTTTAAAGAATTTGTCTTGGTCGTAACCTAATTCTTCAAAAACACGCTTTAGCACACGGTCTTTATCAGTTTCATCGTATATAGTAAAATTAGAATCATACCCAAGTTTATCAATATCACGCCTTAAAATTCGCACGCACATACTATGAATTGTAGAAACCCACATATCACCCACGTCGCCAACTATTTTATTAAGACGTTCTTTCATTTCGCCCGCCGCTTTATTAGTAAAGGTTATTGCCATAATTTCATACGGCGAAACACCTTTTTCTAAAATCAAATAAGCAATTCTAGTAGTTAAAACTCTAGTTTTACCACTGCCTGCTCCGGCAATAACCAAAACAGCCCCCTCTGTATCCAAAACGGGCTTTATTTGCTCTTCATTTAGTTTGCTTAATAATTCATTAATATCAACCATAATACACCACATTTATTATATCACACAACCGTTAATTTTTCAAGCGGTAAATATGTTAATTTGTCTACTAAAATCTTTAATTTTTTATTTAATTTTCTTGCGGAAATATTATTAATATGTTATTATAAAGCCATGAAAAAAAGTTGGTTATATAAAAAAACAGTCGTAATATCAGGTGCAAGCGGCGGATTAGGTTTTGCTGTGGCGAAACTGCTTATTGAAAAATATGATTGCAAAATAATAGGTATCGCCCGCAACGAAAAAAAATTACTTTCCGCCATTGAAACTTTGGGTGATAAGAAAATAAATTTTTCCTATCAATTATTTGACGTTTCAAAGAAAGAAAACTGGCAAAATTTTTGCGATTACTTGATAAAAAATCAAATTAATATTGATATTTTGATAAATAATGCAGGTTTCATGCTAAAATTTGCAACGTTTGACAAGTATTCTGATGATGAAATTGTGGAAATTGTCAACACGAATTTCTTATCCGTTGTCAACTCTACAAAAACACTACTTCCCCTGCTGAAACAATCTAAAACGCCGGCAATAGTAAACGTTGCTAGTGCCGCAGGGCTGTGCGCCGTTGTTGGTCAATCCATGTATAGCGCCACAAAATTTGCTGTAAAGGGCTTTACTGAAAGTTTAATTCAAGACTATAAAAAGAAAATTTACGTTGGTGGCATTTACCCTGGATTTATTAAAACTGATATTTTCAATCGTCAGCAAGTTGACACAAAAAACAATAAGCTGATCAATAAAGTCATGATGCCAGTAAATAAAGCGGCAAGAAAAGTCGTTCGCAGTATATCAAGACGAAAGAAACGAACTGTAATGGGCTTTGACGGCGGTTATATGGCTCTTTCAGGCAGATTATTCCCCAGAACTACCCCTTCGCTTATGCGTGCCGTATTAAAAGTTTCTAAACTTGAATTATTCAAAGATGTCTTTGATGACTAAAGGAGTTTTTATGAATAGAATTTTAACTATACAAGACGTTTCTTGTGTTGGGAAATGCTCGTTAACCGTTGCGCTTCCTATAATTTCTGCTTTCGGTGTTGAAGCTGGCGTGCTACCCACAGCCGTTTTATCAACACACACGGCGTTTAGCAGTTTTACTTTTAGAGATTTAACCGACGACATGGTTGAAATTGCAAACGAATGGAAAAAGCAAAGTATATCCTTTAATGCCTTGTATACTGGTTATTTAGGCTCTTTTAAACAGTTGGATATCGTTAACAAAATATTTGACGATTTTAAAAATGAGAACAACTTCATTTTAATTGATCCCGTGATGGCAGACAACGGAACATTGTACAAGGGTTTTGATCAAAAATTTGCAAACCAAATGGCTTTACTTTGCTCTAAAGCAGATATAATTGTTCCCAACCTTACCGAAGCGTCTTTTATGCTTAATATCCCTTACGTTGAAAAAGGTTACGATGAAAACTACGTAAAAGAACTTTTAGTAAAATTAACTGATTTGGGTTGCAAAACCGCTGTTTTAACAGGAATTAAACTTGATGACGAGCATTTAGGCGTATACGCATACAACAGTCAAACAAAGCAGTTCTTTTCTTATTTTAGAGAACATCTACCACAAAGCTTTCACGGCACGGGCGACGTTTTTGCAAGTTCTCTATGCGGTGCGTTGTCAATCGGTAAAGATTTAGCTTCTGCATTAGAAATTGCCGTTGATTACACAGTTGAATCAATTAAGCTTACAATAGAAAATCCTAATCACAACTGGTACGGGGTTGAATTTGAAAAAGCTTTCCCTTATTTAATTGAAAAAATAAAATAAATAGCATCAAAGTAAAAGGCTAGCAAATTTGCTAGCCTTTTATTTATAATTTTTAGTTATTTAATATCGTTAAGTTTAACGAAATATTCAGACATATGGAAAGTATTACAACGCGTGGGACTGAGCGAAAGAAGGTGTAAATCGGTGTGACCACCTTCGGTTTCAATTCTAAAAGCGTTAAATAAAAGGCCATCTTCCTTTGAATAATAAACTTTATCAAGCGGTAAACTAAAAATCAACCTATAATCATTACCCATAAATTCAACGCTTGCCTTTACAAAGTTTTCACTTTCAGGAATTACGGTAAGTTCAAACGCACCGTTCCCCGTGTTATGCACTTTGTTCAAAAATATAGTATTATTAGGTGCAACTTCAATTTCATAATAATTATTGATAGTTCCATCAATACTGATAAAAGCTTCGCAAACGTCACCATCAAATATAGGATCGTTATATTTATCACCAGCGCTAAAAAATTGTGAATTTTTACAAAAGAAATCAAACGTTACGTCAGTTTCAGTAACAGTTATATCTAAAGTAGTTTCAAAGCCTTTAAGAGTACCACCTGTCATATTTTCTTTTAAATCGTGTCTAGTTTTAAACATATTATTCTTCCTTTATTTCGTTATAGTTACTTTATTAAGAGCCCTTGGGCTATCTGGGTTATTTCCTATCAAACAAGAAATTTTGCATGCAAACATTTGGGCAAACAACGCAAAAGCGAACATCATCACTTCTTCCGAATAAGCAAAATTAATAAACGCGTCGTTACATTTTTTAAACTTATTAGCAAGCAAACAATCGTTTGTTACTAATAACACTGGGGCGTTAAGGCTAAGCATTTTTTCTATACATTTAATTTGGTCTGCACGAACAAGATTTTTCATCTCAGCATCGCCGTTATTTTGTGCGCAATAAATAATAACGGGCGTATTATCACTAACCATTGCCATAGGTCCGTGATAAAAATCACTGCCAGCATACCCTTTCATTTGAATGTAACAAGTTTCCTGCAATTTAAGTGATGCTTCTAAAGCAATAGGATAAGTTATCCCACGTGAAAGCACAAAACCACTCTGCACGTCCTTAAACATTTCTGCATATTTGGTAGTTTGCTTATCTATTTCAGGCATAATCTTTTCAATTTCGCCCTTAAGATTTTTTAGTACAAGCAAAAATTCTTTATGGTTTGACAATTCTGCAGCAAGCCATAGTAAAATAAATAATTGCGCGCTAAACGTTTTAGTAGCAGCAACGCTGCTTTCCAATCCACAATTACAGAAAAGATGGTACTTTGCTTCTTTAGCCATCGGGCTTTCCGTATCGTTAGTAATTGCAATAGTTATGGCACCTTGTTCATTGCCTTTTTTAATTACCTCCAAAACGTCTGCCGCCCTACCACTTTGACTACAACCTATAACTATACTGTTTTTATAGTTCAACTTACCTTTGTAAAGGGTAATAACGCTAGGCGCTGAAAGGCCAACGGTATAATAAGAATTAACTTCAAGAACGTACTTAAAATAAGTTAAAGCATGGTCGCTAGTTCCGCGTGCCGCAGCAACGAAGTTTGTTGCATTACTTGCTTTCACGTCGGCAACCAAAGATCTCATAACATCCTTATTAACTTTTTGGATTTCGCCAAAAATTCTAGGAGTTTCATTAATTTCTTTCCACATTAAAGTATCTGTATGTAACATAAACCTTCTCCTCTAACTTATTTTAGCACCAAAAAAATATATTGTCAATATCTTTTCGTATTTTACCTTTTTGATTCTGCCAAAGATGCCGCAGCAATACTTTGACCTACCCTTTTATTAGATTCGTCAGGCATCGTTATATTTATATCGGCAAATTCGGGGAATTCAGCACTTAAAACTTCTTTTGCTTTTTCAACGATAATTGCACCGCCTTCGCCACTCGTTACGCGACCAAGCAACAATAAATGCTTTATTTTATAAAATTCCGAATAGTAAGGTATAGCATAACCTAAATACACACCGATATCTTCGTATATTTTCCTTGCCATATCGTTACCTTCAGCCATGAGTTTTTGAATTTCTTTCAACCTTTCGGCAGGTGAAGAATCTTTACTAAATTTATAGCCAGCGTTTTCAGCAAGTTTGATTACACCGTCTTGAGAAAAATACTTAACACCACAACCGTAATCACCACTCCATTCGTCAACCATAGACCTTTCGTCAAAATCAACGGGAACGAAAGCAACTTCTGAAAGCCAACCGTTTAGCAAACCGTCTTTATTAATGTATCCAACTGCTTCACTCGTCCCCATTGCAATACCAAGAACACAGTTATCGTTAAGATCCATCGCTCCTGCCAGCGCCGTAACGTCACCGTCGTTTGCAACTTCTAACGGTGCGTTAAACTCTTTTGCAATGTCAATATACATATTTTGAACGTGAGGCTTATAATCTTCCTTTGGAACTTTTAAGAAAAGCGAAGCAACCATAATTTTATTATCAATGTATACGCCTGCGCTTGAAACACCGATAGCGTCAACTCTCGGCATCTTTGAGGCCGCAGTTTGCATTGCTGCCTTGATACCTTCGTAATGATAATGGTAATCAGAATTGATTTTTGGAAACCAAACGACTTCTTCACTATAAACTACTTTACCATCAATAACAGCGCTAACCTTTCTATCACTACCACCTGCATCAAACCCAATTCTACAACCGTCAAGGTGACCACCAATTTGAACGTTACAATAGTTTTCAGCAGGAAAATTTTCTTCGTCGGTAAAAATTACTTCAAAAGGTTTTTCATATACGGTTTGCATAAAATCAACGTCAAAAGCACGCCTACCTGAAGGTGTATAATCGTTATAAATTTTGTTAAACACGTATTCGTCGCCACAAATATAAATTTTATAGCCACCAACTACCCAAAGAATTGATTTAATAATTCTTTCAACAACTTTGTAGTTCTCTTCTTTTCTACTTTCACTTTTAAAAATATTTAACGTATAAACGTAATTATAACCGTTGTTTCTTTCAACGCAAATTTTAAGCGTTTTGTTTTCTTCTGCAAGCACTTGATTTTTGAATTCTTTAAGTTTAATACTTAAAGGCATAAACGTTTTATCAAAATTAGGTGTAAATTTCATAATAATCTCCTTTTCTTTTATTATACAACATTTTGAGTTAAAATGAGTTATAAATTTTTACAAAGTATTTACACAAAAGGACACTTTTAGTTGCATTTATGGATAAATTATTGTATTATAAAATTATGAACATAACTAATAACTTTACTAAAAATAAATTATCCTGCCCTATCAGCGTCACAGGATTGTATACTATCCACTATTTTAAGTATGGTAAAAACTTTCGTATTAGAGAAGAAAGTCACGATTTTTGGGAAATGGTGTATATAGACAGTGGCAGAGCAAAAATACTTGCAAACGGCAAAGAATTCTACCTAAAACAAGGCGAAGCATTTTTTCACGTTCCCAACGAACCACATGCTATTTTCACAGAAAACGATTTTGCAAATTCAGCAATAATTTCGTTTGAATGTAAAAGTCGCGCATTAAAGCAAATTGCAGGCAAAATTCACACCTTGAACGAATACGAGAAAACGTTGCTAAACAAAATAATTAGCGAAGCAAAAATCAGTTTTGACGACAAGTTAAACGACATATATTTAACTAAAATGAATAAAAAAGGTTGCGCCCCCTTCGGTGGCGAGCAAATAATCAAAAACTGTGCCGAGTTACTATTTGTTTCTATCATAAGGAATGAACAATCAGCAACTAAACAAGTAGAACAACTTAGCTTAAACGTCGGCTCTGATAAAATTGTTGAAACCGTTAGAAATATTTTATTTGATAAGTTAGAAAGTTCTACTCCCGTTAATCTAAACGATATTTCTTACAGATCAGGATTTAGCAAGAGTTATATAAAAACACAGTTTAAGAAAGCAACGGGGTTTTCCATTATACAATATTATATTCAACTAAAAATTGATAGGGCAAAAAAACTATTAAGCCAACAAAAATATTCCGTTAGCGAAATTGCCGATTCGTTAGGTTTTAGTTCGGTCTACTATTTTAGTAGGCAATTCAAATTACACACCGACATGTCCCCTACCGAATACGTAAATTCAATAAAAGCAGACAACGTTCTATAAGTGTTAAAAAAAACCTACCCTTTAAGGATAGGTTTTATTATTATACCAATAATGCAGCAGCACCGATTATCCCTGCATCATTACCAAGTTGTGCGGTTAAAATTTCAGTTCTAGGTGCGTTCTTATATCCGTAATCAAACTTTTCACAATAGGCTTTTAATTTATTTGTTAGATATTCGCCTTGTCCACTTATTCCACCACCAATTATAAAAGCTTCTGGACGGAAAATATTAAACATGTTTAGCATACTTTCAGCAATATAAGAAACGTAAGTGTCAACAACTTCATTTGCCGTTACGTCGCCCTGCTTTGCGCATTCAAACGCAGTTCTTCCATCAACGTCGTCTATATTCCCTTTCACGTATTTCCACATTATACTATCTGGATTTTTAATCATAGCAGCTTTAGTTTGTTTCATTAATGCGGTTGCGGACGCATATGCTTCAACACACCCTTTTCTACCACAAGTACATTCTTCACCATTCATTACCAAAGTCATATGCCCTAATTCAGCGCCACGTGAAAAACCACCTTCAAAAAGTTTTTTATCAATTATAATACCACCGCCAACGCCAGTCCCTAAAGTAAACATAACGGCAATACTATAATCTTTAGCCGCACCATAAATTACTTCGCCAAGTGCAGCAACGTTTGCATCGTTAGATATTCTAATTTCAGTATTAAAAGTTTCTTTAAGCCTTTTAGCAAGCGGAATATTTGTCCAACCAGGAATATTCGGCAAATGCACAACAACACCCGTTGCAGAATCAACAGCCCCTGGAACACCAATACCAATGCCCTTAATTTGACTTAGAGTAATCTTTTGCTCATTTAATAAAAAGTTAATTCTATCAACTATATCATCAATAACTTGGTCAGGTGTCATTGCCGTTTTAACTCTCGTAGTTGAAATAATATTGCCATTATCATCAACAAGACCAAACTTTAAACTCATTCCACCAACGTCAATTCCAATCGTATACATATTCTCTCCTAAACAAGAACTTTTTTCTGTTTTGCATTATATAATATATTATAAACATTTTTATGTTTCGGTCAAGTAATTGATAAAAATAGTGAGTAAATGCATATAAAAAAGCCACTTTTACGAGTTTAAAAAAAATTTTAAAAAAAATTTAAAAAACACCTAAAAAACACTTGCATTTTATTTTTAAATTTGTTATATTATATCAGCAATGACGAGCGCATGGAAGCATAGCTCAGCTGGGAGAGCATCTGCCTTACAAGCAGAGGGTCATAGGTTCGAGCCCTATTGTTTCCACCATTACTCGTCATTGCACCAATAGGTGCGGGAATGGCTCAGTGGTAGAGCGTCGCCTTGCCAAGGCGAATGTCGCGAGTTCGAATCTCGTTTCCCGCTCCATTTTTTTTATTAAGGGTTTCCCTTAAGCATTGCAAGGCGCCATCGCCAAGTGGTAAGGCCCGGGTCTGCAAAACCCTTACCCCCAGTTCGAATCTGGGTGGCGCCTCCAAAAACAAAACGAGGTGCTAAATCAATTATCACCTCGTTTTAATTTAATATCTATAAGCCGCTGTGGTGGAATAGGCAGACGCAAGGGACTTAAAATTTTTGGCGTCACTAAAAAATTAACACCTTGCGTAAATAATGATAATTTTTCACAAAAACTGAATACACACATGCCGTTGTGGCGGAATAGGCAGTCGCAATGGACTTAAAATCCATCGAAATTAACCTTTCGTGCCGGTTCAAGTCCGGCCAGCGGCACCAAAATTAGGGTAAAATCTTTTGGTTTTACCCTTTTTTGTTAGCATTGGGAACTAATTGGGAACCAAAAATTGAAATTTTTCTGGAAATTTTACTCAAAAACAGCCATTTTAGCCCGTTTTTGTTAATTTTTAACAATTTTAAGCCAATTCATAGTCAATTTTGTTAATTTCCGCCCTGAAATACTCTTTTGAGTATGTAGTATACCCTCTATCTACTCTACTGGTCACAACGTCCTTATCAAACTCATGACCAACCCAAATCATAACTACTTCTGGATTACAACCACATTCCTTTGCTCTTGTAATGAATGTATATCGGAATTCATGCACGTGCCTATCTGGAAAAATTCTTTTCAAAGCATCTCGCGAAGTAAACTTGCTTGC
>JAZSJY010000071.1:0-1821 GCA_045534565.1 Christensenellaceae bacterium
AACTCCTTGGCTCACAGAACGACATGGCTACGATCCGACTTTGTCAATGGGACAAGAAGCAGCAGCCGTTGGTCAAGCATATATCCTTGATATGGACGATATGACTTTTGGTTCACACAGAAGCCACAGCGAAGTTTTAGCACGTGGTTTAGCATCAATCAACAAACTTGACGACGCTAAACTCTATCAAATCATGAAAGACTTCATGGGCGGTGAAACTCTTGCGCCCGTAGAAAAACTCAACAAGACCGGTAACGTTAAAGACTTGGCAGTTGACTTCTTACTCTACGGTTTCATGAGTGAAATTTTCGCACGTCGTACCGGTTTCCATAGAGGTATGGGCGGTTCAATGCACGTATTCTTCTTACCGTTCGGTATCTATCCTAACAACGCACTCGTTGGTGGTGCAGCACCCGTAGCACTCGGCGCAGCACTTTATAAGAAAGTAAACGACAAACCTGGTATCGTTATCTCTAACGTAGGTGACGGCGCAGTAGGTTGTGGCGTAGTATACGAATCAATGAACTTTGCAGCAATGGATCAACTCCGTCAATTGTGGGAAAAGAAGGGTGGTCTTCCTATCCTTTTCAACTTCTTCAACAACGGTTACGGTATGGGTGGTCAAACCCGTGGCGAAACTATGGCTTACGATTTCCTTGCTCGTCTTGGCGCAGGTGTAACACCTTCACAAATGCACGCAGAAAGAGTAGACGGTTTCAATCCGTTAGCAGTAATTGACGCAATGAAGAGAAAGAAAGATATTCTCTTAAAGGGCGAAGGTCCTGTACTTTTAGACGTAGTAACTTATCGTTACGGTGGTCACTCACCTTCAGACTCAATGAGCTACAGAACTATAGAAGAAGTAGAAAACTGGAAGCAATACGACCCGATGGTTACTTACAGAAAAGCGCTTGTTGACGCTAAGATTGAAAGCGACGGTAAGTTTGACGATATTATCGCATCAATCAAAGAAAGAATGATTAAACTCTGCAAAGTTGCAGCAGATCCCGTTGAATCACCCTATCACGATTTCAGAAAAGATCCCTTCTACGTTGAAGATCTTATGTTCTCAAACGGCGCAGTAGAAAAAATGGAAGATAGACCTGTTGAAATCGGCAAAGACGTTAAGATTCCTATGGAAGAAAACCCCAGAGTAAAACAAATCGCTGGCAAAAAACGTTATGCATTTGACGAAAAGGGCGAACTCGTTTCAAATATGAAACGTTTCAATATCCGTGACGGCTTATTTGAAGCAATCATTGATAGATACTATAAAGATCCTACCTTAACTTCATACGGCGAAGACGTTCGTGACTGGGGTGGTGCGTTCGCAGTTTATAAAGGACTTACCGAAGCGCTTCCTTACCACAGACTTTTCAACTCACCTATATCTGAAGCAGCAATCGTTTCATCAGCAGTAGGCTACGGCCTTTGCGGTGGTAGAGTAATCGTAGAACTTATGTACGCAGACTTTATGGGTAGAGCAGGTGACGAAATCTTCAACCAACTTGCTAAATGGCAAGCAATGAGTTCAGGTATCTTAAAGATGCCAGTTGTTCTCCGTGTTTCAGTTGGTGCTAAATACGGCGCACAACACTCACAAGACTGGGTTGCACTTCCTGCACACGTTCCAGGACTTAAGGTTTGCTTCCCCGTAACGCCTTACGACGCAAAGGGTTTAATGAACGCTGCTCTTAACGGAACTGACCCCGTAATCTTCTTTGAAAGCCAAAGAATTTACGACAAGGGTGAAGAATTTAGAAAAGAAGGCGTACCCGAAGGTTATTATGAAATCCCGCTCGGCGAACCCGATATTAAGAG
>JAZSJY010000190.1:0-7021 GCA_045534565.1 Christensenellaceae bacterium
CGCCGTAATTTACGTCTTCAATAACGCCGTCAACGGCAATAGTTGGTCCTAAAGTATCTTTCTTAATGGTTGGAAGATACGGTTGACCTGCAACTTGTGATATACCTATCTTACTCGTTTCGCCAGATTTATCACTTTTAATAGATAATTGCATATAAACTTTACCACTAGTAAAGCCGTCAAATATTTTGCCTGCGTCAGTCTTTTCAACTTGCGCAACCGAAATACTGTTAATTAAAATTGCGTTTTCAATAGAATTGAAAGAAATTTTAAATTCACCGTAAGCGCTTGCCTTTATAAAGGACGCGTTTACCGTATAAGTTTTGCCGTTTACGTTTACGAAACATTCGTCGTCGTTTTTAGAAGTTATAGTTATAGTAACGCTAATATTTGGGTCGTAAGAATCCCTTAAAGTAAAGTCAATACTGTTAAATTTACAAGAAGAGATACCAAAAACGATACTTGCAAAATTAACGTCTATCGCCCTTGCCACCGACCAAACTGAATCGCTAGTAAATTCGTAGTGAATTGCGCTAGTAGCAGTCGGGTTAAAAAGATCTTTGTTAGCAAACGGAACTACGGATGCGTTAGAGTAAACGTATTGTGATAAGTGATTATAATCTTGGTTACTAATCTTTTTGGTAACGTTTACTTTATAAACAGTTTCACTTTCGTTTGCTTTTGCCTTTAAGTAAACTATACCGCTTTGGGTGGGAATAAAGTTGCCTTCCACTAAAGCAAACTCACCGTCTTCGCCGTATTTTGCGTACCAAACGACAGGTATCGTTTGAACGTCCGTTTCAGTATAAACTTTAGCGTCTACTTCAGGGAAAGCAAATTCTTCGCCTTCAACCAAAGCGTCTGGCATAGCAACGTCCGCAATAATCGGCTTTGACGAATATTGAACGGTAAACGTTTTTATAAACCGATTAGAAACGCTTACGTAATCTTTTAAAACTACTTGCAACGAATACTCACCCGCTTTATCAATTAAGAAAGAGTTGTTTTCGTCAAGGGCAATTTCATCACCGTTTAAGAATACTTTTACGTTCTTTTCAATTACGCCCGTACCACCACTAATAGAACCTGCGTAATAGTTAAACGTTTGACCTACGGAATATAAATTTGAAATATTATCGTTAAATTCATACGATAATTCTCTAACCGAATCAACGGCAGTTATTTTAACTTCTTTAACAGATTTATTGTTTGAAGAATCAACTGCTTGATAACGTATCATATATGAGCCCGCTTGGTCGGGAACGAAAGTCATATCGTTTCTTTCGTATTCACCCCATACGGCGCCTTGCTTTTTATATACCGTAATTTGAACGTTTTTACCGTAACCGTCAATTAAGTCAACGGTGGTTGGATCAAAAATTTTATATTGTTTACCAACGACTGCTTTTGGCAATGAGTTGGCTTGGTTACCAGCATAGTCAAGTATGATAGACGGCGCAGTTGTATCTACGGTTGATTTGCCCGCCATAGATTGCCCGTCAATATTTAACACCATTACGTGTGCAGTTTGTCTTATACCTGAAAGTTTGATTGATATTTTTGCTTCGCCCGTAGTAAAGCCCTTGTAGGCGTTACCACTACCAACGTAACTTTCGTTATTTAAGTCGGCAACGCACACTTTACCGTTTGCTTGACCTTTTACGCCAGCGTAATCTGCGTAAACTTTACCTTCTTCATAATCAAAATAAAGTTTTATTGAATTTGAAGGATAACTCGTTGCAGAGTCGCCGTATTTACCGTAAAAAGACGCGTATACCGAAGCGTTATAGTAATATTTCAAAATTACTTCGTTTGTGGTGCTTGTCGGGTTGATTTCTTGTAATTTTGCCGTATTAAAATCTCTAAAAGGCAACGCCATTATAGACATTTTACTTTGCATTTCCGTTCTTCTCCATGCGTCTTCAGTCAACCTAATATTGATTAAGTTAGAAGAATCGTGAACGTCGGTAATGATTACGTCAACACAAGTAAGTTCCATCGTTCCTGCCGTTGATGGCGCAACGAATAATTCGCAAAGCAAATCGTCTTTAGTATTGTCTGCTATGTCAAGCGTATTTTTATAAACTGCTTCAACGGGTCTATTCGTCGTGAACATTACGCCGTTATAAGCAAAGTCAGCATAATCGGGTGCGGTTGCATCAGTTTCAATAGTTAAACCGCTAGTTTTTTCCCAAAGTGAAAAATTATCGTTCTTAACGGTAAAATATCTAACCGTTGATAAACTGCCACAAAAATATTCCACGGTGTAAACGCCTTCTTCATCACAAATAACGTTGCTTGAAGAGGTAGTTTTTCCACTTGGATAGGTCGTTAACGTAGTTACTTCCCCCGTGGTTTGTCCGTTTAACGTACAAGTTGCGTTAGAAAGATTTATCACCACGTCTTTTTCGTAAACGCCACCAAAATCAACACCCGTAAATACTGCAACGTTTGATACGGTTACTTTCACCGATTGCTTTGCAACGTATTCACTTCTGTCTTGCGCGTAAAACTCAACCGTGTATTCGCCAAGTTCGTCAAAAACGTAACCAAAACCGTTTGAGCAATCAACTGCGCTCATTTTGTTTTCACTATCTTTAATTACGTTAGCGAAAACGTTTAATTTATTTTCGGTCAATTTTGAGTTTGCAACTATTTCTGGGAAAGTTAATTTAGTGCCTACGCCCACTTCAATATCGTCAACGGGCGTTGAATAAATAAATTCTACTTCAGGCTGACTAGCGTAAACGTAAAACCTAACGGAAAGGCTTTCGCCTTTAAGACCGTTTTGGTCAATAGGCGTATATACTACGATATAATTGCCTGCGTATTCAGGAACGAACGCGCCGTCAGTTAAGGTTATTTCTTTATTCGTTTGATCGTAAACTTTAACGTCGCCGTAGAACGTGTCCTTAAACCCGTCAATCATATCAAACGTTTCAACGTTTTTGCTTACCCTATAACTAACGCCAACGACACCGCTATCAAGCGTAGGCGTTGAATAAATTACGGGCGCAGAAGTGTTAGTTAACGTTTGACCGTTCAATTTTTGACCACACACGTCAAAAATTAAAACCTTTGCCGTTCTACCTTCCTTTATTCCCCCAAAGCGCATATCTACGCTATAAGTTTTGAAAGAATTGAGTGCTTCGGGTACGTAATAAGTTGCTAAAAAGTCAGCCGACTTAAAGTCTGCAACTGAAACGCCTTGCGCATTTTTAACGACCATTTTATTAGGGTCAAAAGTGAACTTTACCGTTTTATCAGAAAGATTGCAAAACGAACCGTCCATATTGACGCTAACGAATCTACCGAGACTGTTTGAAAGCTTAACGTTCATCATCACGCCTGCGTCTTTGGGAACGAACGATAAATCAAACGAAACCCTTGATTCAGGACTAGTAAAAGTAAAGGTGAATTCGGTAAAATCATTTTCACCAGCAACGGAAGAATAAGGTGTAAATTCAATAGAGAAAATGCCTGCAACGCCTTCTTTTAGACTGATTTTTTCGCCGTTTTTAGAAGACGTAAAAGCATAGCCTTTTTTATCGCCGAAAGACGCATGTGAAATGCTTTTATCCGTTTCAACGGTAACGTTTTCCGTAGTCAACAAAAAAGCAGCGTCAACCGTTTGAACTTTGCCGTAAGTAACCACGGTCAAAACGACCGCAAGCACCAACGCCAAAGCAAGAACGATAAGGCTAGTTTTTTTGAGTTTTTTCGTCATCCTTTTAATCCCCCTATGGAAAGATTAGACATAATTTGATTTCTAAACACCACGAACAAGATTAGCGTAGGTATCATAACGATAGTACTTGCAGCAAGTCTTACGGGTATATCTGGTTGTGGAATTGAGTGTTGGAAACGATACAATGCGTACGTCAACATAGGATAGTTTGGTAAGTATAGTAAAGACGGATTATAATCGTTCCAATGCCCTATGAATTCAAGAATAAACACTGCAATAAAAATATTCTTAACCATAGGCATCATAATTCTAAACATTATAGTAAATTGATTTGCCCCGTCAATTTGCGCCGACTCTGCATATTCGCGTGATAAACTTGAGTAAGCAGCGTATAGATACAAGAAGTGGGGTCCGCCAAACGATAGCGCAGAAACCAAAATACACATAAACAAGTTGTTATATAAGTGCATCATTTTGTAAAAGGCTATGGTAACGGCAATGTTCCCTGGGAAAGCAACCGTCAACAACACGATTACCAAAACGTGAATAGCACGGGTCCATTTAAGGTGGCTATACCTTGCAACTACGTAAGCGCACATTGAACGCGTAAAGTTAGCAAGGAAAGATACGCCTACGGAATATACCAAAGAATATATCAACATATTGAAAAAGCCAACGTATTCGGTACCGTCTGTAACGGTAATTTCTACTTCTGCTTCGGTAAACGCCTTTACGTAGTTAGCAAATTCCCATTTCAACGGGCTCATTATCTTAAACGGATACATTGAAAAATCAAAGTCCGATTTTAACGAAGACATTACCGCCCACACTAAAGTTACTATTAACGATAGACAGTAGATACCAACTATAATTGACAAAATGATTAAAAGTGGCGTAGTTACTTTAGTTCTTTCTAATTTAGTTCTCTTAGCCATAACTACACCTCCTTAAAATTCCACCGTGGGTGAAATTTTTTCTAATAGTTTACGGAACAATACCGAAACGGGCGCTGCAACGATACAAACTATCATAGAAATTGCAGAAACCAAAGGCGTTTCACCGGGGTCTTGCCCGTAACCACGCATAAACGTATACAAACCAAACGAATACAAGTGTGGTTTACTTTGCGTACCGCCGTTGCCGTAGAAAGTAAATGCAGGCAGTTGTATTGTAAATATAGTTATTATGCAAGTAGTTAAAATAACCGAAAGGGTTGGGAATATTAACGGAATAACTATGTAAATGAATTCTTGGAAATCGTTCATACCGTCAAGATGCCCTGCTTCAACTAACGACGGCGGAACTCTACTCATTGCGCCCGTATATAAAACCATATTACCTGCAAAACCTAACCAAAGGTCGTAAAAAAGCAAGGTATAAAAGTTTACGTCGTTATTAGAAAGCCAGTCTACTTGCAATCCTTTATCAAGAAAGAAACTGTAAATCAATACCCAAACCATGCTTGAAACTATACTGGGTAAAAATAGTATTACTTTGAAAATTTCCGACCCGATAACCTTTTTGTACAACGCAAAAGATACCAAAAGCGATATAGGTAGCGCAATAAAGATTCTTACGCCCCATAACAAAAATGAATTCTTAAGCGAAATGTTTAAAAGTTCGCCACGGGTGAACATTTCTTTAAGAACTGCGCCGAAATTTTCAAACCCTACCCACGTTACTTGTTGGGTAATACGGTCGTAACTCTTAAAACCTAAAAGTATAGTGTCAAAAGTCGTATAGAAAAAGGAAAACGCCCACCATGCGAGTGGCAATATTACTATCGCCACTGCAAAAAGGGTTTCTTTTATCCATTTACTTTTGTTTTCATTTATGTTTTTATTTTTCGTTTGTTTCATAAACGCTCCTTTTGTAAAAGGGATTTTTTATAGTTGATAATTATTATTTCATCCAAGGCATATTGTTCCAGTTTTTAGAAGGATTTGCCCATTTAATACCTTGCCAGTAATCTTCAAGTGAAGTTTTGCTCTTAAACTTTTCAATAGGTGCGTTTACGTACGTACCAGTAGTTGCCGAACCAGCCATTGCAAAAGTGGTAATAGTTTTTATTGCGTCGGGTTCTGCCATAATATATTCAGAACGCGTTACCCCTTCAACCGTTTCAATATATGGGCTTTGAATTAATTCAAAAATATTTCTTTGGAACGGGGTAATTTCTGCAAGTTGTTCGGGCGTCATATTGTATTCCATAGGAACGGTAACACCTGAATTTAAGGTAAAGTCTGCGTTCATTTGTTCGCTGTAAGCAAACTTTAAGAATTCTTTTGCAATTTCAGGATATTTAGTGTTTTTACTAATCATTACTGCAGCCGCCATTGAAGAAATCCAAGAAGATCTCATAACGGTTTTATCGTGAACTTGGTCGGGAATTCCACTTATGTCGTTAATAAATTTGGGGAAAGGCATAAAACCGAATTCACGCGTGCCGTATGCGAGTGACGGATCTTTTCTTGCGCTAACTAAAGTGCCGAAGTAATCTTTGGCTTCGTTTTCCCACCACGTACCTTCCATAAGGAACGCAATACGTTGGTCGTTCTTATTTGCGTCTTTACCTATAAAACTACGCAAATAAGTTTTTTGCGCTTCAAGGTTGTTTTCTGAAGCAGAGTCAAAAGAGTTTGCGCAACAATAATCGCCGTAAACTAAATAATTTGCAATTTCAAGCGCCGCTCTCTTCCCTACTTGTTCTGACATAAGGTATGCGTTAGTTTTGTCAATTTGTTGACTTACGGGCGTATACGACCAACCGTTAGTCGCGTCGTAATTTACGGTATGACCGTTATAAGTGCCGTTAAAATCTCTCATAACGGCAACGTTTGCAGAACCTTCGTAACTTGCCCATAAACTATAAAGCCACGCTTCAGTATAGTTGCCTTGCATAGTGAAAGAGAAAGGTTTAATGTTATCTTCCTTCATTTGTAAAAGCAATAATCTAAAGTCGTTCCAAGTTGCAGGTAAACCGTCGTCTACCGTACCCCAAACGCCGTCAGGTCCGTTTTTATCGTCGTCGTTACCAGAAACACCGTCAAGACCAGCGTAATTTAATACGTGAGAACCTGCAGGTATATTAGCGTCGTATCTATAGTAGTGTTTTTCCCTAAATAGTTCTACGTCGTAAACGGTGCCGTAGTAAGATGAGAACCAAGGCAATGCAAAGAACTTGGGGTTTTCATCCGTACCGATATTAAAGTAATTTCTTTGAGTGTCAAACAATCTATTATAAATAGAAGTTTCGCCACCTTCAGTAACTATATCTGTTATATCAAGCAAAGCGCTACTCGTTTGTTCAGCAAGGTTAGTGTAAAAGCTTAC
>JAZSJY010000195.1:0-2936 GCA_045534565.1 Christensenellaceae bacterium
TTGCGCCCAACAGCATTGAACCTGCAAGTGAATTGAAATCAAACGTTTGCATAAGTTCACCAAACGCTTTTTTTACAAAAGTAAAATCGCTGTTTGCATCTGCATTTTTCTTTAAGGCGGTAGACACCATTTTCATTACGGTTTTTGCTACGCCTTCTATACTCTTAAGTAAAACGTTACCGCTAAAACCGTCGCAAACTATTACGTCTACGTCACCCGATATTGCCGTTTTACTTTCTATATTTCCCACGAAGTTTAAGTTGCTTTCTTTAAGCATATTAAAAGTTTCTTTCGTGAGTGAATTGCCCTTTTTATCTTCCGTACCAACTGAAAGTAAAGCAACCCTTGGGCTTTCTATGCCGTACGTTTTTTGCATATACGCTGATGCGTATTCGCCAAATTTTAATAGTTGATCCGGCTTACAATCTACGTTTGCGCCACAGTCTGCTATGCATACGTAATTGCCCTTTTCGGTAGGAAGTGCCGTAACTAACGTAGGTCTTTCGCTCATATTATCTCTACCAAGCACTAATATTGCGCCTGCAAACATTGCGCCCGTGCTACCAGCAGTTATCATTACTGGAATATCTTCGTTATCACGCAACAAAGTTAGCGCTTTTACCATTGAAGAATTCTTCTTTTGACGAAGAGCCCTTATGGGTACGTCGTTATTAGTAATAACTTCGGGTGCGTCTACAATTTCTAAACGAGATCTATCAAATTCAACGCCGTTTAGCTTTTCTTCTATATACGCTTTGTCGCCCGTAGCAACCAAAGTAACTTCTTCAATTTGATTGATAGCTTTTGCTAGCCCTTCAATTACTTGGTCAGGATAATCACAGCCGAAAACGTCAATTACAATTTTCATACAATACTTAATTCCTTTTATTCAAGAATCATTATAAAATCGTAAACTTCTTGTCCACCGTCAAGTTCGTAGAACTCAACGCCTTTATAATTTTCTTCAACGAACTCTTTTACCGCTTGCTTTTCTTCAGCCGTTACGTCTAAACCGTAAGAAGTTACCAAGAAACTTTTTTCTTCAAGCGCAAGTTTTTCACAAAGCGTCTTAAACGTTTCTACCTTACTCGCAGTTGAACACAACATTTGTTTATCAACGAAACCTATGTAGTCGCCTTCTTTAATATCAACTCCGTCAATATTAGCCGTGCGGATTGAAGTAGTTATCATACCCGTTACAACGCCTTGCATATCGTTTTTCATACCTTCTGCAATTTCTTCGGCGTCGCCGATTTCGTAATCAAGCATTGATAAAATTGAATATGCTTGTCCAAAATTCTTTGTGGGTATTACGAAAATTTTCGCCTTATCGTAAAGTTCACTTGCTTGATTTGCAGCCATTATTATATTTGAGTTATTTGGTAAAACGAAAATATTATCTGCATTTGCTTGGTCAAAAGCTTGTATAAACCTTTCAATTGACGGGTTTTTACCTTGGCCACCGTCAATAACTACGTCTGCACCTAAATCTTCAAAAGTCTTTATAAGTCCGTCACCCGTAGCAACCGTTACGACTGCAAATTCCGTGTGTTTCTTTTGCGGTTTTTTAGGCTTTTTAGTTGCAAAATCTTCGCTAGTTTCATTGTGTTGCAAAGTCATATTTTCAATCTTCAAAGTTAAAAATTCACCGTATTGTTGGCAAAATTCTAAAACTTTAGAAGGCGTCATAGTATGAACGTGAATTTTAACAACCGTGCCCGTTTTGAACGCAACTAAAGAATCGCCTATAGTGTTAAGATAATCAACGATAGGCTTTATATCAAAGTTTTTAGCGTCAACTTTACTGTTTTGAAGTTGAAGTAAAAATTCCGTACAATAGCCGAAAAGCATTTCACTATCTTCGTTAAACTTTGAAAAATCAACCGTTTTCACGTTTTCATCTAACGTGGTTGAAACTTCGTCTATCGCCTTACCGTCAATGGCTTGTTCCATACCTTCCGCTATGAAAAGCAAACCTTCCCCACCGCTATCAATTACGCCTGCTTCTTTAAGCGCTGGCAAAAGGTCGGGGGTACGATCTAACGAACGTTTCATTTCCTTTATGTAGTTTCTTATAAACTCACCTATGGTGGTGTTTTCATCTGCTTTTTTGCAAGCGTAATCTGCGGCTTCCCTTGCAACCGTTAAAATAGTTCCTTCAACGGGTTGAACAACTGACGCATATGCTTGTTTAACGCCTTGTTTTAGGGCTTCGCCAAAAGTTTCCACGTCACAAGTAACACCGTCAAGTGCGCTTGCTATACCTGCAAATAATTGCGAAAGTATTACGCCAGAATTACCCCTTGCGTTTAGTAACATTCCGTTTGCAAGCGCTTCTGCTTTTGCATGCACGGAATTTTCTTCTACCGCTTGAAGTCCACCTAAACCACCGTTGATGGTCATAAACATATTATCACCCGTATCACCGTCGGGAATAGGGAAAACGTTCAAATCGTTTACCGTTTTAATGTGCGCTTTTAAGTTGGTTGCACCGTATACGACGATTTTTTCAAACTGTTCTCCGTCTATCTTTTTGCTCTCGCTAAAAGCCTTTTCCTTTAAGTCTTTCAAATTCTTTCTCCTGTGAAATTATTAAAATTTCTTTTTACCACTCGCTATTATAACATTCAATTATAAATTGAATATAAACAAAATTAT
This sequence comes from Christensenellaceae bacterium, assembly GCA_045534565.1. GTDB lineage: Bacteria > Bacillota > Clostridia > Christensenellales > Borkfalkiaceae > UBA1259. The sequence goes on from JAZSJY010000195.1 coordinate 2,659, forward strand.
TTTTTAGGCAACGTTACCGTAAAAGCAGTTTTACCGTCTGCACTATCAACTTTAATTTCGCCTTCGTGCAAATCAACTATGTGCTTTACGATTGATAGCCCTATACCGCTACCGTCACTTTTGCTTGACCTTACGCCACGGTAAAATTTATTGAATATTTTACCCATATCTTCAGGCGCAATGGTTTCGCCCGTGTTTTCCACGGTAATTGACACGCTCTTTTCACTTTCAACGAGTTCTATTTTAAGTTCTTTCTTCTCTTCAGAAAACTTAATTGC
>JAZSJY010000118.1:0-3251 GCA_045534565.1 Christensenellaceae bacterium
GCTCTACCCTGTGCTCTGGGCATTACCCTTTTAAGCGTTGGGCCTTGATCTGCGTAACAAGCTGCTACGAACAAGTTGTCTTTGTTCATACCGAGATTGTTTTCTGCATTTGCTGCTGCTGACATTAAAACCTTTTTGATAGGTTCAGATGCCGATTTGGGAGTGTTTTCCAAAATAGCAACTGCTTGAGTATAACTCTTGCCTCTAATAATATCAAGCACAACTCTTACCTTGTAAGGTGATATTCTTACGTGCTTTGCAACTGCTCTGGGGCGTCTGTCTTTATTTTCCGCGATTCTTGCGGTTTTTTCTCTCATATTTTTAGCCATGATTTCGCCTCCTATCTGCCACCGGTTGACTTTTCAGTACCAGCGTGTCCCTTAAAGGTTCTGGTCGGTGCAAATTCACCCAACTTGCAACCTACCATATCTTCGGTTACGTATACGGGTACGTGCTTTCTGCCATCGTATACCGCGATTGTGTGACCAACCATTTGCGGGAATATCGTTGACGATCTTGACCAGGTCTTTAATACCTTCTTTTCGTTCTTTTCATTTAATTCTTCAACTCTTTTTAAGAGTACAGGTTCTACGTAAGGACCTTTTTTAACACTTCTACTCATAGTCCGTTCTCCTTAATTTATCCTAGTAATGATAAGTTTGTTAGAAGCCTTCTTATGCTTTCTAGTCTTATAGCCGAGAGCGGGTTTACCCCAAGGAGTAACAGGCCCTGGCATACCAACAGGAGACTTACCTTCACCACCACCGTGGGGGTGATCACATGGGTTCATAACTACACCACGTACGGAAGGACGGATACCAAGATATCTGGTTTTACCAGCCTTACCGATTCTAATGATTTCGTGTTCCAAGTTACCTACTTGACCGATAGTTGCCTTACAGGTTGCAAGAATATATCTCATTTCACCACTTGGCATCTTCAAGGTTACGTATTTTTCGTCTCTTGCCATAATTTGAGCGCTCATACCAGCTGCTCTTGCAATTTGACCGCCTTTACCAGGTTGCATTTCAATATTGTGAACCATAGTACCTACGGGGATATCTTTAAGCATAAGTGCGTTACCTGCTTTGATATCTGCAGTTGCGCCACTCATTACTTTGTCGCCAACCTTTAAGCCTACAGGTGCAAGGATGTATGCCTTTGCGCCGTCTGCATAGTATAAAAGTGCGATATTTGCGCTACGGTTGGGATCGTATTCAATGCTCTTTACAGTTGCGGGAATACCGTCTTTTGCTCTTTTGAAGTCAATGATACGATATTTTCTTCTGTTACCGCCACCGATGTGACGTACGGTTATTTTACCCTGAGCATTTCTACCACCACTCTTTCTTTGATCTTCAAGAAGTGATTTTTCGGGTTTCTTTGCCGTAATTTCATCAAATGCGCTTACAGTCATAAAACGACGCGCTGATGAAGTCGGTTTATATCTTTTTATAGCCATTTTTCTATCCTCCGAATTAAATTAGGACAATGAATCGAAGAATTCTATCGACTTACTGTCTTTCTTAAGTTGAACGATGGCTTTTTTGTAATCGGGAGTATATCCTTCATATCTGCCCTGTCTTTTCAACTTACCGCTAACGATTGCTGTGTTTACTTTTTCAACGCTTACGCCGAAAATTTCTTCGATAGCGAGTTTGATTTGCGTTTTGTTTGCATCTTTTGCAACTACAAAACTGTATTTCTTATCTTTGATACCTGCGTAACTCTTTTCAGAGAGAAGCGGTCTGATTATGATGTCATGTGCAGCCATTATTCTCCATAGACCTCCTCGATTTGTTTTGCAGCTTGTTTAGATATTACGATTTTGCAGTTCTTTACTACGTCGTAAGTATTGATTTGTTCTACAGGAAGCGTAGATACGTTTGCAATATTTGCGCTTGCTCTTAACACTGCTTGGTCGTTGTTATCCATAACGAGCAATACTGATTTTTCCAAATTGAACGCTTTAAGGAATGCAGCCATTTCTTTGGTTTTTGCTTCAGCAACTTTTATTTCATCAATAAAGAGAACTTCGTCGTCTCTAATCTTTTGTGAAAGTGCTGAAAGAAGTGCTACTTCTTTTGCCTTTGCATTCATCTTCTTTGAGAAATCCCTTGACTTAGGTGCGAATACTACGCCACCTTTTACCCATTGAGGACTTCTGATTGAACCTTGTCTTGCACGGCCAGTACCCTTTTGTCTCCAGGGTTTTGCGCCACCGCCACGAACTTCGCTACGGGTTAAGGTGCTTTTCGTACCTTGTCTTTCATTTGCAAGTCTGGTTACTACTGCTTGATGAATTACCGCTTCGTTGTATTCTGCGTTAAATACGTCGGATAATTCAAGAGCGCCTACTTCATTTGCTTTCATATCATATAATTTAACTTTCAGCATGTTCTTTCTCCTTACGCTTTAACACTATTTCTTAAAGTAACGATTCCTTTTACAGGACCAGGAACTGCACCTTTAACAAGAATTGCATTCCTTTCTTTATCTACTTTTACGATTTCAAGATTCAAAATGGTTACGTTTTCAACACCCCATTGACCTGACATCTTTTTGCCTTTGAATACTCTTGACGGATTACTGATTGCACCCATAGAACCAACTTCTCTGTGTACAGGACCAACACCGTGAGTTTCTTTCAATCTGTGATGATTCCATCTTTTGATAACGCCCGTGAAACCGTGACCTTTTGATACGCCTGATACGTCAATTTTGTCGCCTGCGCTAAACACGTCACAAGTTACTACTGAACCTACCGTCATTGCATCTGCACCGTCAAGTTTGAATTCCTTCAAAACTTTTTGACAAGGTACACCTGCTTTTTTGAACAAACCTGCTTGTGGTTTATTCAAATGTTTTTCGTCCGTTTCAGCAAAACCAAGTTTAACTGCTGAATAACCGTCTCTTTCCAAAGTTTTTACCTGAACAACGGGACAAGGACCTGCCTCAATAACCGTTACCGGAATAACTTTGCCATCTTGGGAAAATAATTGCGTCATTCCCAACTTTCTGCCAATGATTGCTTTATTCATAGATAAAGTTCACCTCCGATATATTATATAATGTTTTAAATTTTTACAATTTTATTTTAATATCTACACCTGCGGGCAAATGAATGCTGTCTAAAAGTTTAACGTTGGGTGAATAGATATCAATAAGTCTTTTGTGAGTTCTAATTTCAAATTGTTCACGTGAATCCTTATATTTATGTGGCGAACGAAGAATGGTTACTATTTCTTTTT
>JAZSJY010000102.1:0-3347 GCA_045534565.1 Christensenellaceae bacterium
TTCCATCAACTTTTTCAAACGGTTGTTTCTGTTGATAACACGGCGATACAAATCGTTAAGGTCACTAGTAGCAAATCTACCGCCGTCAAGTTGTACCATCGGGCGAAGTTCGGGCGGAATTACGGGAAGAACGTCTAATATCATCCATTCAGGGCGGTTACCGCTCTTTCTAAACGATTCAATTATTTCAATTCTCTTTACCGCACGAATTCTCTTTTGACCAGATTCGTTATTTTCAATAATTTTTTTGGTTTCTGCACTTTCTTTTTCAAGGTCAATAGCCATTAAAAGTTCTTTAATTGCTTCTGCACCCATACCCGTTTTGAAAGAGCCAATACCGTATTGTTCTTCAAGTTCTAATTTTTCTCTATCGTTGATTACTTGTTTGTATTCCAACGGTGCCGTACCAGGATCTAATACTACGTGGCTTGCAAAATATAAAACTTGTTCAAGTGCTTTCGGGCTCATGTCAAGCATTAAGCCTATTCTTGAAGGTACACCCTTAAAATACCAAATGTGTGATACGGGCGCAGCGAGTTCAATGTGCCCCATACGGTCACGGCGAACTTTTGATTTAGTTACTTCTACGCCACATTTATCACAGATAACGCCTTTATATCTAATGCGTTTATACTTACCACAATGGCATTCCCAGTCTTTAGTCGGTCCAAAAATTCTTTCGCAGAAAAGACCGCCCATTTCGGGTTTTTGCGTTCTATAGTTAATGGTTTCAGGTTTGGTTACTTCGCCGTATGACCATTCTCTAATTTTTTCGGGAGACGCTACTCCTATTTGTATAGAATCAAAGTTATTAAGTTCAAACATAATATATTCTATCCCCCTTATTAATCTTCGTCGTCTAAGTCAAATTCGTCGTCGTCAAAGGCGTCAAAATCTTCAGCGTCAGGTATAGTCGTGTCAATTTCGTCATCGTCGTCTTCAAACATTGAGTTGGTGTCGTATTCAAATTCGTCGTCAAGACTAACGTCACCGTCGTCTTCAAACGCACCGTCGTCAATTGCTCCACCGAGTTCAACTTCTTCGTGATTATCTCTTTCGCGAACAACGGGAATATCGTCCATATCGCATTCAATAAGATCTTTAATTGCAAGTTCTTCTTTATTTTCAGTAAGAACTTTCATATCAAGAGCAAGTGATTGCAATTCTTTGAGCAATACCTTAAATGCTTCAGGAATACCAGGTTCGCTAATGTTAGTGCCTTTTACGATGCTTTCGTAAGTTTTAACCCTACCAACAACGTCGTCAGACTTAACGGTAAGAATTTCTTGTAAGATGTGCGCTGCGCCGTATGCTTCAAGCGCCCAAATTTCCATTTCACCGAAACGTTGACCACCGAACTGTGCTTTACCACCGAGCGGTTGTTGTGTAACGAGGCTGTAAGGACCTGTTGAACGAGCGTGAATTTTATCGTCAACCAAGTGGATAAGTTTAATCATATACATTTGACCAACGGTTACCCTGTTTTCAAACGGTTCACCCGTTCTGCCGTCGTAAAGTTGAATTTTGCCGTCAACTTCGCCGTCGGGGTTAACTATATTGTTTTCACGCAAGAGTTCTTTAATATCGCTTTCGGTTGCACCGTCAAATACAGGCGTTGCAATCTTCCAACCAAGTTGTTTACATACGAGACCCAAGTGAACTTCAAGCACTTGACCGATGTTCATACGTGAAGGAACGCCGAGCGGGTTAAGAACTATTTGTAAAGGCGTGCCGTCTGCCATAAAGGGCATATCTGATTCGGGAAGAATTCTTGAAATAACACCTTTATTACCGTGGCGACCTGCCATTTTGTCACCGATTGAAATCTTACGCTTTTGAGCGATATAAACTCTTACGAGTTTGTTTACGCCGGGCGCAAGTTCGTCTTTGTTAGCGCGGGTAAAGATTTTAACATCTACTACGATACCGCCTTCACCGTGGGGAACTTTAAGTGAAGTATCTCTAACTTCCCTTGCCTTTTCGCCGAAAATTGCGCGGAGCAATCTTTCTTCGGGGGTGAGTTCGGTTTCGCCCTTAGGCGTTACTTTACCAACGAGTATATCACCGCTGTTTACTTCAGCGCCGATTCTAATAATACCGTCTTCGTCAAGATCTTTAAGAGCATCTTCACCAACGTTAGGAATATCTCTCGTAATTTCTTCTTCGCCGAGTCTAGTATCTCTTGCTTCTATTTCGTGTTCTTCAATGTGAATAGTAGTAAATACGTCTTCACGAACGAGTTTTTCAGAAAGTAAGATTGCGTCTTCGTAGTTATAACCTTCCCAGCTCATAAAGCCTACGAGAATGTTTCTACCAAGCGCAAGTTCACCGTTTCTAGTTGAAGGACCGTCGGCAATGGTTTGACCTTTTTCAATTCTTTCGCCCTTGTCAACGATAGGTCTTTGGTTAAGGCAAGTGCCTTGGTTACTACGTTCAAACTTTTTAAGTACGTATTCTCTTTCGTTACCGTCGTCTTCTTTAATAACGATAAGATCGCTTGCAACAGACTTAACTACGCCGGCTTCTTTTGCGTTAACCATAACGCCAGAGTCATACGCAATTCTTCTTTCAATACCCGTCGCAATGATTGCGTTTTCAGGGCAAAGAAGTGGAACTGCTTGACGTTGCATGTTTGAACCCATGAGCGCACGGTTGGTATCGTCGTTTTCCAAGAACGGAATAAGCGCCGTTGCAACTGAAATAAGTTGTTTTGGCGAAACGTCCATGTAGTCCATTTTTTCCTTAACGTCTTCGGTAATATCTTTTCTATGTCTACAAGATACACGGTCGTTAGCGAAATATTTGTTGTCAATAAGCGGTTCGTTTGCTTGCGCAACGATATAGTTGTCTTCTTCGTCTGCAGTAAGATAATCTACGTGTTCGGTAACGATAGTTTGCATTTTACCGTTTTCATCAAGAGTGTGTTCAATCTTTCTGTACGGTGATTCAATGAAACCGAATTCGTTAACTTTTGCGTACGCTGCAAGTGAAGTAATAAGACCTATGTTTTGACCTTCAGGCGTTTCAATAGGACACATACGACCATAGTGCGTATAGTGTACGTCACGAACGTCAAAGGTTGCTCTTTCTCTGTTAAGACCACCAGGACCTAACGCTGAAAGTTTTCTCTTGTGCGTCAATTCTGCAATAGGGTTCGTTTGGTCCATGAATTGTGATAATTGTGATGAACCAAAGAATTCTTTAATAGCAGAGCTTACAGGTCTAACGTTTACAAGGCTTTGAGCCGTTGCTTCTTTTACGTTTTGCGTACCCATTCTTTCTTTGATAACACGTTCTAACCTAGATACACCGATTCTAAATTGGTTTTGTAATAGTTCACCAACACT
>JAZSJY010000041.1:0-2164 GCA_045534565.1 Christensenellaceae bacterium
AGATGCGGTCAGTTTTACGTTAACCAAAGATGGCTTGGCGGTATGCTTACCAACTTCAAAACCATTAGATCACGTGTTGATAGACTTAACAAACTCAACAACATGGAAAAGATGGGCGAATTTGATTTACTTCCCAAAAAAGAAGTAAGCAAACTCAAAATTGAAAGAGATAAACTTGAAACCAACCTTGGCGGTATTAAGGATATGAGAAGCCTTCCTGGTCTTATGTTCGTTGTTGACCCCGCACAAGAAGACATTGCAGTTAAAGAAGCAAGAGATCTTAACATACCTATCGTAGCAATCACCGATACCAACTGTGACCCTGATCTTATTGACCACGTAATTCCTGGTAACGACGACGCTATTAGAGCAGTTAAACTCATTGCATCAGTAATTGCAGACGCTGTTATTGAAGCAAATCAAGGCGAAGAAATGAAGGCTGAAGAAGTAGCTACCGAAGAAGTTGCTACTGAACAAGCTGAATAATTTATTAAGAATTTAAGGGAGATAGAAAAATGGCATTTACAAGTAAAGACGTAATGGAACTCCGTAAAAAGACGGGCGCAGGCGTTGCAGATTGCCAAAAGGCTTTGAAAGAAACCGATGGTAATATGGAAAAGGCTGTTGACTATTTAAGAGAAAAAGGTATTGCTACCGCTGCTAAAAAGGCGTCAAGAATCGCTGCAGAAGGCGTTGTTCTTGCAAAGGTTAAAGGCAACACCGGTGTTCTTGTTGAAGTTAACTGCGAAACCGACTTCGTTGCAAAGGGCGAACAATACCTTGCTTTCGTTGACGGCGTTGCTGAATTCGTTTGCGATAACGACGTTAAAGATATTGATCAATTAGTAGAAATCAAAAAGGACGAAACGATTGCTGCAACTGCAAAAATCGGTGAAAAAATCGCTATCCGTCGTTTTGCAAAATATACTGCTGAAAGCGGTATCGTTGAAACTTATATCCACGGTGGTGGTAAAGTTGGCGTTTTGGTTGAAGTTGAAGGTTGCACTTGCGATTCTGCAAAAGAACTCGCACACGACGTTGCTCTTCAAATCGCTGCTGCAAAACCCTTGTATTTAGTTGCAAGTGAAGTTCCTGCAGACATCATTGAACACGAAAAGAATATTCTTCTTGCTCAAATTCAAAACGATCCTAAACTCGCTAACAAGCCTGCAATGGTTATTGAAAAAATGGTTGAAGGCAAAATCAATAAGTATTACGACGAAAACTGCTTACTTCGTCAAGCATTCGTTAAAGACCCTGCTATGAATATTGAAAAACTCGTTAAGAGCTATGGCGATAAAATGGGTAAAACTCTTACCATTAAACGTTTCACCAGATTTGAAATGGGCGAAGGCTTAGAAAAGAGAAACGACGACTTTGCGGCAGAAGTTGAAGCACAAATGAAAAAATAGTTTTTAAGCGTTTATCTACTACGCAATACATCGTTACTGCATTGTTTTGCGTGTATCTAACCACTTAAAAGAAAACAAAAACATAAAAGGCTACCGTTCGGTAGCCTTTTTTTGTATAAATTTAATCTTAAATTTTTATGTTAATTCTAAAAGGGAAACTGTTTTTTACTTTATACCTTTTAACAACTTGCTTATTCGTAAAGTGTAGTGATATTTTATGCCGTAATAATAACTACAAACTTGACCAAAAATAACCATTGATAAAGATAAAATTGTAAATATGGTGAAAATGGGGTTAACCGTTACTGATTCAACACTATACAAGAAAGTGAGAATTTTACACGGAAAATAAACGGAAACGGCTATCAAAAATATAAAACCTATTAAATTACCTATAAAGCCTTTTGCTTTTAATAATTCAGCCGTTTTGTGATTGCTTTCAATACTATAAAAATCAAGCGCGCGTATTTGTTTTAACGTTTCCATATCAGCGCGTTTTAGTGAACGTTCAACGTTTGCTTTTATCAAACAAGGAATAATGCCGATAATTGGTCTTAAAACTAAATAAACGACGAAGGCGAAAAAAGAAAAGAATAAAATTAAATTACCTATATAACTAACGTCACTACTTGCAAAAATTTCTAACAAAGCCATAAAAAAATTATTATATTTTTCTAGCGGTATATTACATAAATCAGCAGATAAAATGGTTGCAACGTTACCTTTTACCGTCTCCGTTGCCGAAGTTGAAA
>JAZSJY010000153.1:0-4321 GCA_045534565.1 Christensenellaceae bacterium
AAAAGCAACGTAACGATTTTGCACTTTATTGATAGATAAAGTGCTTTGAGTGGAGTTTGCTTTGACGTGCGGATATGGCGGAATTGGCAGACGCGCTAGACTTAGGATCTAGTGGGAGACCGTGGGGGTTCAAGTCCCTTTATCCGCACCACGGAAAGTCTAAACCTGTTTTTAGGTTTAGGCTTTTTGTTTTGTATAAAAAGGGACTTGAACGAAGTTCTCCGTAGCAAAGCGTAGGAGCATTTGGAGCGAGCAAACTTTAGTTTGCGTGTTTGCCTTGGCAAAAAAACAGTTTGGGGAACTGTTTTGCGGGTAGGTCGCACAGGCGAAAGTCCCTTTATCCGCACCAAAAGAGTTTATGTTGAACTGAAAGGTTTAGCGTAAACTCTTTTTTATAACAACACGTACATTTAAAACAATAAAATATAGTGAAAGGTGTTTTTCCCTTTCATTTTTTTTATTTTTATGGTACAATTATTAAAACCAACGGAGAAATTATGAAAAAATTATTATTTAGTAAAATTAAAGAGTCGTTATTTTCGGTTTTACCCGTAACGCTTATCGTTTTAATTTTAAACTTTACGCCGTTAATCAACCTTGAAATAAACGAAGTAATAATTTTTAGCGTATCGGCTTTATTCCTTATTTTAGGGATAGGCTTTTTCACCCTTGGCGCAGATATCGCAATGACGCCTATGGGCGAAAGCGTTGGCTCTGGCTTAACAAAGTCAAAAAAACCTAAACTTTTGGTTTTAATTTGTTTTGTTCTTGGCATTTTAATTACCGTTGCCGAACCAGATTTATCCGTTTTAGCAGACCAAGTAGGTAGCAAGTTAATTATAATTTTCGTTGGGCTTGGCGTTGGAATATTTTTAGTTCTTTCTATATTAAAAATAGTTTTCAAAAAAGACTTGGCAGGTATGCTTTTATATTTCTATATGGTGCTTTTTGCCTTGGCTTTATTAGTGATTGCAATCAACCCTGAAAATTCAAAACTAATCCCCCTTTCCTTTGACTCTGGTGGCGTTACTACAGGGCCTATCACCGTACCGTTTATTATGGCGCTTGGCGTTGGTGTTGCAACAGCCATAGGTGGAAGAAATTCAAGCGAAAACAGTTTCGGCTTGGTTGCTATGTGTTCGGTCGGCCCTATTTTAGCTGTACTTATTTTAAGCATAGTTAAAGGTGGCGATATTACCACACCAAGCGTTAACGATTACCTTTTAAGCGACAATCTTTCAAGCGAAATTCTCACCTGCCTTGGCAATACCGCTAAAGACGTTTCTATTGCGCTTGGGTTAGTGGTTGCTTTCTTTTTTATAATAAACTTCATTTTCTTAAAATTACCAAAGAAAAAGATTTATCAAATTTTGATAGGTACGGCGTTTACCTACGTTGGCTTAATAATCTTCTTGACTGCCGTTCACGTTGGGTTTATGCCCGTCGGCTTTAAAATGGGGCAAGAACTTGCTTCAAGTTCCCCTATCGCAGTTACCATAGTTGCTTTCGTGTTGGGCTTGGTTGTAGTTTTAGCAGAACCTGCCGTTCACGTTTTGAATAAACAAGTTGAAGAAATAACCAAAGGCACGGTATCTAAAAAAGCAATGATTATTGCTTTAAGCGTGGGCGTTGGTATTTCTTTATGCCTATCTATTATTAGAATTATTTTTGAATTCTCTATTTTGTATTACTTAATACCGGGGTATTTGCTTTCGTTAGGGCTTTCTTTCTTCGTGCCTAAAATTTACACGGCGATTGCGTTTGACTCTGGTGGCGTTGCATCAGGTCCGTTAACTTCTACGTTTATTTTGCCGTTTGCCATCGGCGCGTGTTACGCTTTGCGTGGTGAAGGCGCTATTTTAGAACTTGCGTTCGGCGTGGTTGCCTTAGTTGCTATGACACCTTTAATAACTATTCAACTACTTGGCTTTACCGCCGTTTACAAAAAGAGATTGAGTGAAAAGAAGGCAATGAAGAAGATTTTGGGCGAAAAAGACGACCAAATTATTCGTTTTATGTAAGGGGGTTATTATGGCAAAGAGTTTAATTAAAAAAGACGAAAACAAAAAAGAAAAAGCCCCTATAACTAAAAAGGACGTTTCTAACGTTAGAAAGTTGAAAATTTTAATTACCGTCGTAGATAGAAGTAAAACTACCTTTTACGAAGACCTTTTAGAACAGTTTGAAGTGAACGTTCAAATGGTTTTATACGGGCACGGTACGGCAAGTACGCAAATGCTAGAGTTGCTTGGCGCGTTTGAAACTGATAAATCGGTAATAATTTCTTTCATTAGAGAAGATAAAATTAAAGAAACTTTAGATACTTTAACGGAAAAATTCAAAAAGGTTAGGCACGGCAAAGGTATTGCCTACACTATTCCTTTAGACAGTATTATAGGGGTTGCAATGTATCAACTATTAAGTAACGATAGAACTATTAAAGACGGGGGTAAGAAATAATGAAAAAGAATTTCAAGTGCGTTTTTGCCGTTGTTAACAACGGATATTCTGAAGTGGCTATGGACGCTGCAAAAGCGTCGGGCGCAAAAGGTGGCACTATTCTACGCGCAAGGGGTAGCGTTTCTAAAGAAGCCGAAAAGTTTTTCAACGTGTCTATTCAACCCGAAAAAGAAATAGTTATGATTCTTGCCGAAAATAGCCTTGTTGACAATATCTTAAAAAGCCTTTATAACGCAATAGGTTCTTCTACCGAAGCGCAAGGCATTGCCTTTGCCCTACCCGTTGACGAAGTCGCTGGTTTGGACGTAAAATTACAAGACAAAAAGCAAGATAAAAAAGAAGATAAATAAAAAACTTACATATCGTAAACAAAAAGCCCGGAAGAAAAATCTTTCAGGCTTTTTATTTTATAAAGAATTAAAATATCAACACCGTTGACAAAACAGTTTATCGGTGCTAAAATATCAAAAAAAGGAGATGCGATATGGAAATAAACGATTGTAAAAAAGCCGTTCCAAAGTGGTGCGATATACTTTCTATATTCGCATCAGTCGTAGTCTGCGCTTGCCTTTTTCAGCCTATATTAAACAGAGAGTATGCTTACGCTATATTTTTAATAATAGCAGGCGTAGAGTTATCTATCACTATATTTAACGCCTTTATAAAAAATAAAGTTGCCGTGGGCATAGTTGAAACGGCGCACTCTTTTACCCTTTCTTTAATTATAGTTTTATTCGCCCTTGCTGATAAAAGCGAACGTGTAAACTATATTTTGCTTATCACGGCGTTATCTATTACTACGGCTATTAAAACCTTTTTAGCAATATATCATTACGTAAAATATAAACCTACTCGCCCACTCTATCATCACGTTTACGGCAATCACAATTTAATTTCTGCCCTTACCTACTTGCAAGCGTTACTATTCACCATTTTTTCTTTAGTGGATTTTAACGGCATTACTTGGCGAATAGTTATTGACCTTATTATCAACTTTATTATAACCAACGTTATTACTACCGACGCAATGTTTATTTTAGTGCGCCTTTACACCGATGAAAAACTTACCTTTATCGGTAAAGTAAAGTTTATAGTTAGCACGTTAATCAGTAAAGACGTTTTCTTATACGTTGGATTTTTCTTTTCCTTTATGGTCGTGCTATTTACTGCGTTCAACGCATACAACGGCGCACAAGAAGTTCACGACGGGTATGCGGCACTTGCTACGTTCTACTTAACGCTTTTCGTAACGCGCGTAGTTTCACACTTCGTATGGAAAAAAGCCCTTAAAAGACACCCTGAAAACACCGAAAAAACTAAAGCAAGACTTTCGCTTTTCGTTTCAATAGCCCTTTTCGTTCAAGGCGAAACGATAGGTTCTGCACTAATATTCTTTATGCAAGGAAAAGCGCAAACGCAAACGCCGTTTTGGTGGTTCTTCTTATTCTTATTACCAATTGCTCTTTGGCGTGGCGTACTCTCTATAATGTATTTAATACGAGCAAAGAAAACGGGTGATTTAAGAATTAACTATTACGGTGCAATAGACCTTGTATCTGCAGGTTTTTCTATTAGTGGCGTTTTATCAATGGCGTACAGATACGTAAACTACAACCCCTTACTATTAAACGTTATTTACGCCTTCGTTATAGCCCTGCAAGCGCTTTTAACGGTAGTACTTATAAAATTATTTGTAAAATCAATAATAGCGTTAGCAAATAAAAATAAAAAAGACGGAAGCGATTAGCGTGATACTCTTAACGGAGTATTCACGCTAAACTATGATTGCCCTTGCGGGCAAGTTATAAGTTATGAGATACTTCGTATCGTTATGATTGGCTTCGCCAAGTTATAGATTAGA
>JAZSJY010000213.1:0-22791 GCA_045534565.1 Christensenellaceae bacterium
AAGTAAGCCTTTCAATCAAGAGATTGATAGAAATTGGCTGCTATCGCGGTGTTCGTCATAGAAAGGGCCTTCCCGTTCGTGGACAGAGCTCCAAGAGAAACGCGAGAACTAGAAAGGGCCCGCGTCGTACCGTTGCTAAAAAGAAAACGGCAACTAGATAATGGAGGTAACGGATAATGGCAGCAACGAAGAAAATTGTTAAAAAACGTAAAGACGTTAGAAAGGTTGACAAAGGTCAAGCACATATTCAAGCGTCATTCAACAACACTTTAGTAACCATAACCGATATGCAAGGTAACACTGTATCTTGGTCAAGTGCAGGTAGCCTTGGCTTCAAGGGCTCAAGAAAGAGCACTCCGTTTGCAGCGCAAATGGCAGCAGAAGCAGCAGGCAAAGTAGCAAGAGATCAAGGTATGCGTTCGGTAGAAGTATACGTAAAGGGCCCAGGCGCTGGTAGAGAATCAGCAATCCGCGCACTCACCAATTGCGATATGGAAGTAACTCTTATTCAAGACGTTTCACCCATTCCCCACAATGGTTGCAGACCGCCCAAAAAACGTAGAGTATAATGGAGGACAGATAAATGGCTAAATATACTGAATCTAAATGTCGCTTATGTAGACGTGAAGGTGCAAAATTATTCTTAAAAGGCGAAAGATGTTTTAAGGCTTGCGCTTTTGAAAAAAGACCTGTAGCACCTGGTCAACACGGTATGGGCAGAAAGAAAGTATCTGAATACGGACTTCAACTTCGTGAAAAACAAAAGTGTAAGAGAATTTACGGTGTACTTGAAGGTCAATTTAGAAAATATTATGAAAAAGCTGACCGTATGAAAGGTATCACTGGTGAAAACATGCTTTCACTTTTGGAAAGAAGACTTGATAACGTTATCTATAGAATGGGTATCGGTTCTTCAAGATCACAAGCGCGTCAACTCGTTACGCACGCACACTTTACTGTAAACGGCAGACCTTGTAACATTGCATCACTCTGCGTAAAAGTTGGTGACGTAATTGCAGTTAAAGAAACCAAGAAAGATAACAAGTACTTCTCTGAAATTAAGCAAATGAAAGTTGCAAATATGCCTAAATGGTTAGAATTTGATCCTGAAACTTTAACCGGTAAGGTAATTGCTCTTCCAACCAGAGAAGACGTTGACGCTCAAATCGCAGAACACATGATCGTCGAATTATATTCTAAATAATTAAATAAAATAATAAAAATTCAATGGGTTTTTGCGGGGGGAAAGTTAAAGTTTTCCACGCTCTAACAAGAATTCCCGCAAAAGTCTATATTGAAACTATTTTTTAAGGAGGTAAATTTTCTTATGATGGAAATTGAAATGCCAAAAATAGCAGTGGAAGAAAGTGAAGACAGAAGTTATGCAAAAGTAGTAGTTGAACCGCTTGAAAAAGGTTTCGGCTTAACGCTTGGTAATGCGCTTAGAAGAATTTTATTATCAGCGCTTCCTGGTGTAGCAATTCAAAACATTAAGTTTGCTGAAGAATTAGGTATTAAACACGAATTCTCTGCCGTACCTATGGTAAAAGAAGACGTAACCGAAATTATTCTTAACTTAAAGTGTGTTGCTATTAAGTCAACCTGCATGGACAAAGATTACAAGAAAAACGTAAAACTTGAAAAAGTTGGTCCTGCAGTAGTAAAGGCAGGCGATATTACTTGCGATGCAGATATGGAAATCTTAAATCCCGATCAATACATTTGTACGATTGACGAAGGTGGTAAGATTGATATGGAACTTACTATCGGTAGAGGTCGTGGATACGAAGGTGCAGACGTTCATAAAACGGATATTATTGACAACATTGCAATAGACAGTATCTATACACCTGTTAAAAAGGTTAGTTATGACGTAAAAGCAACACGTGTTGGTCAAAGTGTTGACTTTGATAAACTTACTCTTGAAGTATGGACAAACGGCGCGTTCTCTGGTAGAGATATCGTGAGTCTTGCCGCTAAAATTATGGAAGAACATATTAGAATGTTCGTATCGTTATCTGAACTCGGCAATATAGGAATTTTAGTTCCGCCGGAATTAGATAAGAACAAAATGATTTTAGAAAAAACTATTGAAGAAATGGACTTATCAGTTCGTTCTTACAACTGCTTAAAGAGAGCAAATATTCACACAGTAGAAGATTTGACCAAAAAGACGGAAGACGATATGCTTAAAGTTCGTAACTTAGGTAAGAAATCACTTGACGAAGTTATTTTGAAACTTGAAAGCTACGGCTTGAAGTTACAGGACAAGGAGGACTAAACAATGGCAAGAAAATTAGGCGTTAACGCAACGCAAAGAATAGCGCTTATTAAAAACCAAGCATCAGCACTTTTATGGCACGGTAAAATTGAAACTACCGAAGCAAGAGCTAAAGAAGTTGCATCATACGTTGCAAAAATCATTACTCTCGCCGTAAATACTTACGATGATATTATTGAAACCGAAGTTAAGGTAGCAGACGCAAAGGGCAAAGAAACTAGCAGAACTCTCGTTAAAGACGGTGCTAAAAAGCTCAATGCAAGAAGAAAGATAATGGCTATGGTTAACGACCTTCAAGAAGTAAAAGGCTTCAAAGAAAGCAAGCCTGACTTTAAGAAGAGAACCAAAGCAATCAAATATCCGCTTATTGAAAAGATTTTTGATGAATACGCACCCAAGTACGCAACCCGTAAGGAAGAAAAAGGTCAAGGTGGCGGTTACACCAGAATCTACAAACTCGGTGCACGTAAAGGTGACGCTGCTGAAGTAGCTATTATTGAATTAGTAGACTAATTAAAAATTAAAACCACGCAAGTTAAAGCGTGGTTTTTTTATTTTGTTTTCTGTATTCGTTTGGCGATAAGCCAGTCATTTTTTTGAAAAATCTTGTAAAATAGTGTATGCTCTCAAAATTTAAGCTTTCTGCAATTTCCGTCATAGTTTTGCTAGTAGTTAAAATTTTTTCTTTTGCTTTTGAAAGTTTCTTTTCGTTTACGAATTCGGTAATAGTTTTGCCCGTACTTTCTCTAAAAGTTTTGCAAAGGGTGGAACGGTTAGTTCTAAAAATGAACGCAAGCTCGTCAAGGGTGATTTTTTCTTTATAGTTATCGTCAATATAATCAACTATTTCTTTTGCCGAAACTTTATCGTAGGTAAAGTTATCTTCATTCGTACTTATTCCATGGAATTTTCTAACTATTCCTATAAGAAAATATTCAAGCAGGTTTTTAAGCAACTGTTCTGCGCCAAACGGTGGGTCCTTTTTCTTTTTCATATCAAATTTGGGCACGTTATACGGTGGGGCGAACACGTTACGTCCTTCTTTTATTATTTCAGCAAGTTTCTTTACGTCGCCGTCGTCAAGAGAAACGGGATTTTTACTAAAGTAATCAATAGCGGTGCTATCGCAAGAAAAACCTATTATTATAACGGTTGGCGCATTTTTGCCAAGCGTTTTAAGGCTGTGCAACTCGTTTGCACGGTGAATAATCATGCGGTTTTTATCTAAATGCCCAACGTAATCTTGACTATCAACCATAAGTTTCCCTGAACTAACGTAGACTAATTCGTAAAAAGGGTGGCTATCTTGTTCGGTGTAAAAATCTTCTGGGAACTCAAAGAAGTGAACGTTTGCAATACTAGTTACAACTATTGAATTTTTAAGTGTCTTCAATACGAATTTCATAATTAAATTATACACTCGCTAAAAGTGTTTGTCAATAAATAAATTTACGAAAATGCAAAATATATTTATGATTTTGTAAAGACAAAATTAAGATGTGGGTATATAATAAAAGAAAAAATTTTAATTATAAGGAGTATATTATGCAAAGAATATGTATCCCTGATTATGAATATCAGGAAAGAATCGCAAAAGCAGCAAAACTTGTTCAAGAAAAAGGTCTTGACGCAATGCTCGTTGTATCAACCGAAAGCGACTATGCAAACGCAAGATATTTTTCAGGTTTCTGGCCGTTGTTTGAAAGGGCAGGCGTACTTATCGGCGCAAGTGGTAAGGCAGCACTTTTAGTTGGTCCTGAATCAGCAATCTTCGCAAAAGACTTTGGTAAGATTGATAAAGTTATGGTTCTTAAAGAATTCCGTGAATCAGCAGATCCTTCATATCCTGAACTCATTCCCGATACTTTTAAGGATGCTTTCAATTACGTAGGTGCAACTGGTGAAAACCTTAAAATCGGTCTTGGAAGCTACGTAGAATGCACTCTTCCCATTATGGAAGGCTTAAAAGATACTTTCCCCAAAGCAGAAATTTCAATTTGTAGCGACATTATGGTAACCTTACGTTCAATCAAGTCAGAAAACGAACTTGCTTGTATTAGAGAAGGTTTTAGAATCGTTGAAATTGCTACTGACGAAGTTATTAAAGCGTTAAAACCGGGTGTAACCGAACTTCAAATGGTTGGTATTGCACAAAAGACCATTTACGAACACGGTGCAGAATACGAAGGTCTTCCTATGTACGTATTTAGCGAATCTTCAACCCGTCACGCAATCAGCCGTTCAACTTATAAACAAATCGGCAAGAACGATATCGTTCAACTCAATCTTTCTGCAAAAATTGACGGTTATTCACCTGCAATAGGTCTTCCCGTATTTATGGGCAAAGCTGAAGGTGAAAAGAAAGAAATCGTTGAATTCTGTCAAAAAATGCACAACTGGACTACCGAAAACCTTAAAGCAGGCATGAAAGCTGATATCGTACCCAAGAAGTTCTTACAAATGTTTAAGGACGCTGGTTATGAAAAGAACTACGTATACGGACCTTGCCACGGTACCGGTATGATAGAAGTTGAAGCACCTTGGATGGAAACTTCTTCAGATTATATCCTTCAAAAGAACATGACTTTCCAAGTTGATACCTATATGTCAGGTTCAACCTTTGGTTGTCGTTGGGAAAAAGGTATTGCTATTAAAGAAAACGGCGTAGAATCATACACCGATTATCTTGAAAAACACGGTTTAATTGAACTCGGCTTCTAATATAGGGGTGTAAAAATGAAAGTTGTAGGTAAAAAACACTGGATAATTCCTGACTGTGAACTTCCCCCTGAAGGCGAAGGCGTAATGAAAGGCCACGAAAGCGTAGTAATCGTAAACGATAGCAAGAAAAAAGCCGTTATTAAAGTAAAACTTTATTTTACGGATAAAGAATGCTATGATAATATTACTTGGGAAGTTGCTCCCCAAACGGTATTCTGTTTCCGCATGAACAACGTAGAACATATGTGTGGATACGTAGTTCCCTTGGAAACTCAATATGCAATGAAGTTAGTAAGTAGTCAAAAAATAGTAGTTCAATACGGCAGACTTGATAACCGTCAAACGAACCTTGCTTACTATACTACTATGGCGTTTTAATTAGGAGGCGTAAAATGTTACTTGACCACAGTTTCCCTAGAGAAAAAGAATATGTTCAAAAAAACAATATTCCGCTTGTAATCGTTGGTGGAACGGTTGAATATCACGGCCCACATTGTTCATACGGTTGCGATACTCTCGTCGCTGAAGGGTTAGTTAAAAAAGTAGCTGAAAAGAAGGAACTAATGATTGCGCCTACTATTGCGTATAGTCCTTCAAGCTATGCCGTTGGCGGAAGAAAGAGTGGTACGGTTCACGTGCCAGAACGCGCTTTTGAAGACTACGTATACTACGTGTTCAAGAGTTTGCTTTATTCTGGTTATAGAAATATATACGTAGTAATACACCATCAATTTGAACAAGAACACGAAATGCCCATGACGCTTTGTTACCGCACGGCTGCAAAGCGCGCAACTATGGAGTATTTAGAAGAAACTCTTGGTGAAGGTTGGTGGGGTAGTGAAAGCTATTCTAATTACTATGAAGAAATGGAAGGCGATAACGATCCGTTCAGTTGGATAAAAGTTATACCTACCATGAGCACGGCAGTTCAAAACGCAACGGGGTACGATCACGCAGGTAAATATGAAACGTGAATTTTAATGTCTTTGTATCCAGATAGCGTTGATTTAACAAGACTCGGTGATATTGATCACTGGTTTACTAAAGCGGCAAAAGACGCAAGCACCAAGATCGGCGACGAAATGGTTGCAAAATCAGTTGAATATTTACTTGAAGCGCTTAAATAATTAAAACTAACAACGAAAGGATGTAAGATTTTATGAAAGCAACTATACTTTTTGGACCGAAAGATCTTCGTGTGACTGATTTTCCAGAACCACCGCTTTTAGACAACTGCGTTAAAGTTGCAGTTGCTTATTGTGGACTTTGTGGAACGGACTTTCACAAATTTGCAGGTAAAGCGGGTTCAAGAAAGGTGACTTATCCCGTACCTTTAGGGCATGAAATATCTGGCGTTGTAGTTGATACGGGTAAAGACGTTACGGAATTTAAGAAAGGTGACAGGGTTACCGTTGATCCTAACTGGAGTTGTGGTTATTGCCACTTCTGTAAGAAAGGTAAACGGCACTTATGCGCTAATTCTAAAGGTGTGGTAAAAGGTCTAGCAGAATATATTTGCCCACCAAAAGAAAACGTTTACCTAATACCAGACAGTTTATCACTTAAAGACGCGTCTTTGACCGAACCACTTTCGTGTTGCTTACACGGAATTGATTTGCTTGAAGTAAAATCGGGTGAAACTGTTGCGGTGGTTGGTTGCGGTGCAATAGGTGGATTAATGATTTCCCTATTGAAAAATGCAGGCGCAGGCAATATAATTGCCCTTGATGCAAACGACGAAAAACGTAAATCGTCTATTAGTCTAGGCGCAAGCGCTTTTATCAATCCTATAAAGGACAACGTAGAACAATCGCTTAAAGATTTAGGTGTAGAATGCGTTGATAAGGTTATAGAATGTGGTGGTATTCCAGCAACTGCAAGCCTAGCTCTTTCAGTAGCAGGTCGCGGTGCAACGGTCGTTTTGTTCGGCGTTAGTGACGCTGAAGCAGTTTTGCCTATTAAATGGTATGATGCTTTCTTAAAGGAATTAGTAATTAAAACGTCATATATCAACCCTAATACTACTCAAAGGGCTATTTCATTACTTAATAACGGTGTAATTAACACAGATTTGTTAGTAAGTGCCGTTATAACGATGGATGAAGTTTCTAAAGAAATATCCACCCGTGAGTTAAGTAGTAAAGGTAAAGTTGTAGTTTTAGTTAATGAAAACTTAAAATAAAAAAGAACAACCCGAAAGGGTTGTTTTTTTATTATAGCTTTTTATTTGCTTTTCTATATCCGTTTATTTTTCTAAATTGAATAGGGGAATATCCGGTATACGACTTAAATAATTTTGAAAAATGAGCGCTGTCTAAAAAACCTAATTTTTCCATAATGGAATTTATAGTTTCGTTTGACTGTTCAATCATAGTTTTTGCTTTGTCAATTTTCAACACGTTGACGTATTGTAACGGGGAATACCCCGTGCGTTCTTTGAATTTTCTAACGAAATAACTAGGCGAAAGAGAGGCTACTTTTGCGAGGTCTTCAAGAGTGAACCTTGCAGAGTAGTTTTCTTTTATGTAGTTAATAGTATTATCAATTTCGTCGTAATAAGCGTAATTATCTTTATAACAACCTTGTTCAGCGTAAAAGGCTAAAATAGAACAAAGCATAGAAGTTACTGAAAGCTTATCCCAGAGCGAAGTGCTTTTATAAATTCTTAAAATTGATTGAAATAAGCCTTCTAAATAATCGTTGTTTCCCACGTGAATTTTATAGGGGAGAGAGTATTGATTAAAAAAGTTTTTATCACCTGAAAAAATATCCACGTGTAACCAATATTTTTTAGCGTAATTCAAGCTAGATAAATGGAAATTATGTTTAGTTCCTGCTGGTATTAAGACAAGGTCGCCAGCAACGGCAGTAAAACTTTCTTTTTTAGTTTCAATAACAATTTCCCCGTCAATAATATAAAAAAGTTTTGTGTTAGGGCAAATAACGTTTTTATCTTGCCAAAAGTCAGTTAAGTGAACTTTTTCGCCGTGTTCTACGCTTGCTGAAATTGTTTTGTAATTTATATCCATAAACGTATTATAATATTTTTATACAACAAATGTCAATTTTATACAACAAATAAGGCAAAATTATTATAACATATTTATCGCGTTTAATGTATAATTTAACTAATAGATAAAAGGAGACTTACTATGAAAAGAATGCACTTAATATGTAACGCACACATTGACCCTATATGGCAATGGACGTGGGATGAAGGTATATCAGCAGCGCTTGCAACGTTTAAGAGCGCTTGCGATTTAGCAGATGAATTTGATTATATTTTTTGCCATAACGAATCGCTTGTGTACGAAGCGGTTGAAAAAAATTGTCCGCAATTATTTGAAAGAATAAAAGAATTAGTTAAAAAGGGTAAATGGAAAATTACGGGGGGATGGTATATTCAACCCGATTGCCTTATGCCGTCAGGGGAAAGTATAATTCGTCAAATAAAGACGGGGCAAAAATACTTTATGGAAAAATTTGGCGCAAAGCCTGAAATTGCTACTAATTACGACTCTTTTGGTCACAGTCGTGGTCTTGTTCAAATTTTAGCGAAAAACGGTTACAAGGGCTATCTATTCTGCCGTCCGCACGATTGGAATAATATTGAATATCCTGAAGGAAGATTTTGGAAATGGACTGCTGATACGGGCGAAAATATCATTATTGCAAGACAGCAATCTTACGGCTCGGTAATGGGAAAGGCAACTGAAAAAATAGATTTTGATATGAAAAAAGCCGCCGACATTGATTATTGTCTATGGGGTGTTGGTAATCACGGCGGTGGTCCTTCAAGGAAAGATTTAAGGGACGTTATGGCTCTCGTAGAAAACGGCGTACCTTTAGTTCACAGTTATCCTGAAGCGTTGTTTTCTGACGATATAAAAATAGACGCGGAAATCAAAAAGTCGCTCGTAACTTGTATGGCAGGCTGTTATTCTTCAATGGCAAAAGTAAAACAAAGCCATAGGGAAGCAGAAAATCTTTTATATTCTACTGAAAAAATGCTTGCAGTTGCAAGTTTAGCAGGATATAAACCTGACTTAACTGCGTTATACGACGCGCAAAAACGTTTGCTTTTAAGTGAATTTCACGATATTTTGCCAGGTACGTGTATAGCAGATGGCGAAAAGGAAGGGTTAGAACTTCTTTCAACGTGTAAAAAGGTAGTAAAAGACTATAGAACTAACGCTTTTATGTATCTTACTATGAATCAACCCGTTGCAAAAGAAGGCGAATATCCCATATACGTTTTCAACCCTAACGCTTACGAAATAACTGCGCCTATAGAGGCAGAATATATGTTGCCCGATCAAAATTGGAGTTTGGAAACTATGCACCAAACTAAAGTTTATTGTGACGGCGAGGAAATAGATTGTCAAGAGATAAAAGAAGAATCAAATCTCAATTTAGACTGGCGCAAAAAGGTTGTGTTTAACGGCACGCTTAAACCGCTTTCTATAACTAGATTTTCAATATATACTGAAGAAGTTAAATATGAAGATAAATATGCTCGCTTACCTAAACGAGCAAGCTTAAAAGATTTCTTAAAGGGTACGAATTTATTAGACGAACTCGTTTTGGAAACTTATGACGACAGCGCAGACCCGTGGGGAATGGCAAGAGAAGAGTTGAAGGGGTTAGGTAAAAACCCACAACCTTTCCGCTTAATGACCGATAAAGAATGTAAAGATTTTATAGCGGTGAATAATGAAATTTCACCCGTACATCTCATAGAAGACGGTCAGGTTTGTACGGCAATAGAAAGTTTTTATACAAACGGAAAAACAAACGCAGTAATAGAATATAAAAAATATAAGGCGTTTGATTATACAGACGTAAAAGTAACGGTAGAATTTATTGATAAAAATAAATGTATAAAACTTAAAATTCCCGTACCAAAGGGAACTTGTATCGGCGACGGTCCGTTTATCGTTGAAGAAAAACCTAAAAATAGCGAACTTTCTTTCCAAAAATGGATAGGAATTAAAAACGGGGAGCAAATATATTCAATAATTAACGACGGCGTATACGCAGGCAAGGAAGAAGACGGGTATTTATGTTTAACTTTGCTTCGTGGCGCAGGTTATTGTATGCATCCGCTATCAAAAGATGAAAACGGTGGCAACGAGAAAAGAATTTTATATCCAATAGACCGTTATATGCCAAGAATTGACAACGGCAGATACGTATTTAATTTAAGAATTGTAAAAGGCAACGTCGTTGAAATAACCCGTTTAGCAGAAGAATTTAATCAAAAACCTTATGCCATCAACGTATTCCCGATAGGAAATAACGTAGGTTACCCCGTAATATCGGTAGATAAACAGATAGTAATGCCTACGTTCAAAATCGGTGAAAACGGTGGCTACGTAGCAAGGCTTTATAACCCAAGTGATAAGCCTGTAACGGCAAACTTATTTATTGATAACGATATTAAATGTTCCATTAAATTTAAGCGCGGGGAAATTTTATCAGCAATAATAAAGGACGGCAAAGTTACCATAGTTAGTGACGATACGCCCGTATAGGAGTGAGAAATGATACTTGCAATAGGTGAAATTCTTGCCGATATGATAGGCAAGGAAGATGATGAAAATTTAACGTTTAACGCCTTTTGTGGCGGTGCGCCTTTTAACGTTGCTGTCAATGCAAAAAGGGCAGGAGCAAAGGTCGCTTTTGTAGGCAAAGTGGGTGATGATCCCGTTGGAAAATTCCTAATTTCAAAAGCTAAAAGCGTTGGCTTTGACGAGTTGGAAATTCAAGTAGATAAAGTAAGAAATACCACTTTAGCGTTCGTAACTTTAAGTGATGGTGAACGTGATTTTGCGTTTTATCGCCACGATACCGCTGACTATCAAATTGATTTAAGCGAGTGCAAATCTTTTGACGATAAAGACCTTTCAATCGTTCATTTAGGTTCTCTAATGCTTTCTGAAAAGGCTGGCGTTCGCCTTGCGAAAGCCGTGATAAAAAAGGCTAAAAAATTAGGTAAACTAATTTCTTTTGATCTTAATTTTCGCTTGGATTTATATGATGATTTAAAGGATGCGATAAGCGTTTATAAACCGTTTGTTGAACAGGCAGATATCGTCAAGTTTTCAGACGACGAATTGACGTCTTACACGGGTGAAACGGATATAATGAAGGGCATTGAAAAAGTATATAGAAAAGGCGTCTTATTAGTTGTAACTATGGGCAGTAAAGGCAGTTTGTATTACTATAACGGCAAATCAAAAATCGTGCCTACTGAAAAGGTGAAACCTATGGATACTACAGGCGTAGGCGATGTGTTTTTCGGCACGTTGCTTGCTAATTTAGACGGTAAAGAATTTACTGAAGAAAACATTGAACTTGCTATGCAAAAAGCAAACAAAGCAGGGGCAGAAACTACACAATTTTTAGGGGCGGTGTTATTATGAAGAAAAAAGAACAAATTGTAAAAGAACCTATATTTTTTGAAAGGAACAGAGTTTTTAGAATATACAAAGGTGGTAAACCATATAAAGAAATTTTTAACGACGGTTACGACGACGGTAGCGATAATAATTTCCCTGAAGAATGGGTTGCAAGCAAAGTAAAGGCTGTAAATCCAAAATATTTTGGCGAAAGAGACGGCGTATCCGTAATAAAAGGAACGAATATCTTTTTTGACGATTTATTAAAAGAATATAAGGATCAACTTTGTGGTAATAGAGAATACGATTGTTTAGTTAAATATTTAGATAGCGCAATAAGGTTACCGTTCCAAGTTCATCCCACGAAAGAGTTTTCAAAAAAGCATTTTAATTCTAACTATGGTAAAACTGAGTGTTGGTTTGTAATAGGCAAAAGACCAGGCGCAAAATTGTACTTTGGTTTTAAAGATAAAATGACTAAAGAACGCCTTGCTGAACTTGAAAAACAAAGTGAAACGGAAAAGGACATTATGGGTGGTTTGCTTGCAGGGGTAGACGTAAACGTCGGCGACGTTTGGCTTATTAAAGCAGGGCTTATTCACGCAATCGGCGCAGGTTGTACGGTAATTGAAGTTCAAGAGCCTACCGACTTTACGATTCAACCTGAACGCTGGTGTGGCGATTATCATATTAGCAAAGAAGAAGAGTATATAGGCCTTGACGAGCAGACGGCTTTAAGCGCAATCAATTTTGATATCTACGGGGAAAAGGCAAAAGAATACGCCAAAGTTAATCCTTTCGTTCAAACGGAAGAAAATGGATATAAGAAAGAAGTGTTAGTTAGTTATAACGACACTACTTGCTTTGCGCTTAATCGCCATACCGTTAGCGAAGGTGGTGAATTCGTTATGGATTATGCACCCGCCGTTTACATTTGCCTTGAAGGTTCTGGCAAAATAGTAGGTGAAGACTACGTTAAAGAAATAAAACGTGGGGACTATTTTTATTTGCCTTTCGTAACGCAAGGAAAGTTTAAAGTAACGGCTGAAAATAATGTAGTGCTTGCAGAGTGTTTACCAAGTAAGCAAGACTGACTTTAAATTTATTTAAAGTTGCATAATTCGTTGACAATTTTATATTTAAATGTTATTCTATATTACGATAAATCTTTAATTCGGTACAGAGAGACCGGCAAGGTTGAAATATAGAAGCGGGTGTGACCCGATTTTTACGTTACGTTAGCCTTGCTTTTTGCAGGGCTTTTTTCTTACCGTGGGGAGAAATTTATGAATTATATACTAAAAAATGGCGTTGTATACACAGATGGTAAATTCTTAAATAAAGACCTTGCGATTTTAAACGGTAAGGTATCTTTTTCTCTTCCTGAAGATATTACTTCTTGCGTAGTAGTAGATTGTTTAAATAAAGTAATCGTTCCCGGTTTCGTTGACGTGCACGTGCACCTTCGCGAGCCGGGTTTTTCTTATAAGGAAACTATAAAAACAGGCACAACTGCCGCTGCATCGGCAGGGTATTCGGCAGTGTTTTCAATGCCCAACTTAAAACCTGTTCCCGATAGTGTTGAAAATCTTAAAATTCAACAAGATATTATTGAAAGGGACGCCGTTATATCGGTATATCCTATGGCGGCAATAACCAAAGGCGAAAAAGGTGAAGAACTTGCCGATATGGAAGATATGGCAAAAAGCGTTCTTGCTTTTTCTGACGACGGCAAAGGCGTTCAACGTGGCGAAATGATGAAACGCGCAATGAAAATTGCTAAAAAGCACGGCAAAATAATTTCAGCCCATTGCGAAGATGAAAGTTTACTTTTCGGTGGATATATTCACGACGGGGAATACGCCAAGACTCACGGTCACAAAGGTATTCCTTCAGCAAGTGAATATAAGCAAGTTGAAAGGGATATTGAGTTGGTAAAAGAAACGGGTGTTAAATATCACGTTTGCCACGTTTCTTCAAAAGGTAGTGTAGACGCTATAAGAAAGGCAAAGGCAGAAGGCGTTGATATAACTGCAGAAACCGGACCGCATTACTTGGTGTTTAACGACATTATGTTGCGTGAAGACGGTGGCTTTAAGATGAATCCGCCGATAAGAAGTGAAGAAGATAGGCTTGCCCTTTTAGAAGGAATAAAAGACGGTACGCTTGACATGATAGCAACCGACCACGCACCCCACTCGGAAGAAGAAAAGAGTAAAGGCTTGTTATCACTTAACGGAATAGTCGGTATTGAAACGGCTTTTCCCGTATTGTATACGGATCTTGTTAAAACGGGCGAAATAACGCTTGAAAAATTAGTTGAGTTAATGAGCGCTAATCCGTCAAAGCGTTTTGGACTAGATATAGCGATAGAACAAGGTAAAACGGCAAATCTATCAATTATGGATTTGCAAACGGAATATATGGTAAATCCGAACGAGTTTTATTCAAAAGGCAAAAGCACACCGTTTAAGGGTAAAAAAGTTTACGGAAAGTGCTTGATGAATTTTACAAACGGAAAATTAGTTTATAAAAAATAACGTTTCTATATAAATCACTAAAGGAGATTTTATATGCCTAAAAGAACTGATATTAAAAAAGTTTTAGTAATAGGTAGCGGTCCTATCGTAATAGGGCAAGCCGCAGAATTTGACTATGCGGGAACACAAGCCTGTCTTGCACTCAAAGAAGAAGGCTACGAAGTTATTCTTGCAAACAGTAACCCTGCAACGATAATGACGGATACTACTATAGCGGATAAAGTTTACATGGAACCTTTAACCCTTGAGTACGTGGCGAAAATTCTTCGTTACGAACGCCCTGATGCAATTATACCTGGTCTTGGCGGTCAAACGGGGTTAAACCTTGCTATGCAACTTGCAAAGAAAGGCGTACTTGCGGAATGTGGCGTAAAACTTTTAGGTACTAACGCAAAGAGTATTGAAAGAGCGGAAGATAGAGAACTCTTTAAGGAAATGTGTGAGTCTATCGGTCAGCCCGTAATTCAATCTGAAATAACTTATAGTATTGAAGAAGCAAAAGAAGCAGCAAAGCGTATAGGCTACCCAGTAGTTCTTCGCCCAGCGTTTACGTTAGGTGGAACGGGTGGCGGTTTTGCTGATGACGATCAAGAATTAGAACAAATAATGAAAAACGCGCTCAAACTTTCACCCGTACATCAAGTACTCGTTGAAAAGAGCGTAAAAGGTTATAAAGAAATAGAGTTTGAAGTTATGCGTGACTCTAAAGATAACGCTATAACTATTTGTGGCATGGAAAACGTTGATCCCGTAGGCGTGCATACGGGGGATTCAATAGTAGTTGCGCCTATTCTTTCGCTTTCAGAACACGATTATAAAATGCTAAACGACGCAGCGATTAAAATTATAAAAGAACTTCAAATAGAAGGGGGTTGTAACGTTCAATTCGCGTTAAATCCTAACTCAAGCGAATATTATCTTATTGAAGTAAACCCAAGGGTATCGCGTTCTTCTGCGCTTGCATCAAAAGCAAGTGGTTACCCTATTGCAAAGGTTACGGCAAAAGTTGCGTTGGGTCTTACTCTTGATGAAATTTTCGTGTCTGGTACGACTGCTATTCACGAACCAAGACTTGATTACATAGTTGCAAAATTCCCAAGATTCCCGTTTGATAAATTTGCATCTGCGTCAAACGAATTAGGTACTCAAATGAAAGCAACGGGCGAAGTTATGGGTATAGGTTCAACTCTTTCTGAATGTATGTTAAAATCAGTTCGTTCTTTAGAAACGGGCGTTAACCACTTCTACCTTGCAAAATTTGATGGCATGCCTAAAGAAGACCTTATCAAATATCTTAAAACATTTAAGGCTGATAATATTTTTGCAGTTGCTGAACTTTTGCGTCAGGGCGTATCTATTGAAGAAGTTCACGACGTAACCAAAATAACCGAACTTTTCCTTGAATGTATTAAGAACATCGTTGATATGGAAAAGACTCTCGTTGCAAATAAGGGCGACGTTGAAGTTCTTAAACAAGCAAAAGTTATGGGCTACGCAGACGCGTATATTGCAAAACTTTGGGGAAAAACAGAAGTAGAAGTAAACGCTTTACGTAAAGAAAACGGTATTAAGCCCGTATATAAAATGGTTGACACCCTTTATAGTGGCGCGTATATTCCTTACTTCTATTCAACTTACACGGGTGAAAATCAATCAATACTTACCAAAAAAGAAAAAGCAATAGTTCTTGGTAGTGGCCCTATCCGTATAGGTCAAGGTATTGAATTTGACTATTCTACCGTGCACGCCGTTAAGACTATTAAAGATAGTGGTAAAGAAGCAATAATTATAAATAACAACCCTGAAACCGTTTCTACTGATTATACGGTAAGTGACAAACTTTATTTTGAACCGCTTACGGTAGAAGACGTAATGAACGTAATAGAGTTTGAAAATCCACAAGGCGTTATTACTTCGCTTGGTGGTCAAACGGCAATCAACCTTGCAGAACCCATTATGGAAAGGGGAGCAAAGATAATCGGTACTGATTGTGAAGCAATTAACAATGCAGAAGATAGAGATGCGTTTGAAAAAATAATGAAAAAACTCGGCATACCACAACCAAAAGGTCAAGCGGTGTTTAGCGTTGAAGACGGTGTTAGGGTTGCTGAAGAAATAGGCTATCCCGTACTCGTTCGTCCTTCGTACGTTTTAGGTGGTAGAGCAATGCAAATCGTTGGTAACGAAATGGCACTTCGTACCTATCTTAAGAACGCAGTAGATATTAGTGAAGACCATCCTATATTAGTTGATAAATACATAATAGGTAAAGAACTTGAAATAGACGCCGTTTGCGATGGTAAAGACGTGTTTATTCCCGGTATTATGGAACTTATAGAAAGAACGGGCGTTCACTCAGGTGACTCAATAAGCGTATATCCAACGTTCTCTGTCAGCGAAAAGGCAAAACAAACCATAATAGAATATGGAAAACAATTAGGTCTTGGTATAGGAATAGTTGGTCTTTATAATATTCAATTTATCGTGGATAAAAATGAAGACGTTTACGTAATAGAAGTTAATCCAAGATCGTCAAGAACAGTTCCTTTCCTTTCAAAGTCAACGGGATACTCTCTTGCTGATATAGGTACTAAAGTTATTTTAGGTCAAAGCCTTAAAGAGCAAGGAATAACCGAAGTATATCCTAGTGAAAAGAAACGTTGGTACGTAAAAGCGCCGGCATTCTCTTTCTCAAAACTTCGTGGTATAGACGCATATCTTTCACCTGAAATGAAATCAACGGGTGAAGCAATCGGTTACGACGACAAACTTAATCGTGCGTTATATAAGGCGCTTCAAGCATCTGGTATGAACGTAATGAATTACGGTACGCTTTTCGTGTCGGTTGCAGACGCTGATAAAGAAGAAGCACTTCCTTTAGTTAGAAGATTTTATAATCTCGGCTTTAACATAGAAGCAACTTCTGGCACGGCTAAATTCTTAAAATTAAACGGCATAAGAACAAGAATTAAAGCAAAAATAAGCGAAGGCAGTGAAGAAATTTTAGATTCAATTAGAAAAGGTTACGTAACTTACGTTATAAGCACTAGAGACGTCAACTCTTTCGGTGAAGAAAGTGACGGATATAGAATTCGTAGGGCGGCGGTTGAAAACAACGTGACTATGTTTACTGCTCTTGATACCGTAAAAGTTCTTCTTGACGTATTAGAAGAAACTACGCTTTGCATTTCAACCATTGACGCTTAATATATAAAGGAGAAAGTACGTTGAAACAAGTATTTTTTACCGTAAATTCTAACGAAAAACTTACGGAATCTGTATATAAGATGACGCTTTTAGGCGACACCTCGGCGATTGAACGCCCCGGTCAGTTTGTTAATATACAGTTAGACGGGTTGTTTTTACGCAGACCTATTTCCGTGTGTGACGTAGATAAAGGGAAATTAACGATAATATACAAGGTAGTTGGTCAAGGGACCGAAAAAATGTCTAAATTCAAAGGCGGGGAAGAACTTGACGTATTAGTTGGTTTAGGCAACGGTTACTTTACTGATTTTAGCGAAGATAAACCGCTTTTAATCGGCGGTGGAGTAGGTGTTCCACCACTTTATTATCTTGCAAAATGCCTTTTGAAAGAAGGCAAAACCCCAACCGTTATTTTGGGCTTTAATAAAGCAGAAGAAATCTTCATGAAAGAAGAATTTGAAGCACTTGGCATAAAAGTAATAATTGCAACTGTCGACGGTAGTGTAGGCGTTAAAGGTTTTGTGACGGATGCAATAAAAGAAGTTGCTGAATATACCCACGTTTACACTTGTGGACCTGAACCTATGCTTAAAGCAGTTTATAATGCAACAACTACTGACGGCTCGTATTCTTTTGAAGAACGAATGGGTTGTGGTTTTGGCGCATGTATGGGTTGTTCGTGTAAAACTAAATATGGAAACAAGAGAATATGTAAAGACGGCCCCGTTCTTTTTAAGGAGGAAATAATATGGTAGACCTTTCAACTTCACTATGTAACGTGAAATTAGATAATCCCGTAATTCCTGCTAGTGGAACTTTTGGCTTTGGCTATGAATTTGCTGATATTTACGATATCAATATTTTGGGTGCAATATCAATAAAAGGCACTACTAAAGACGCCCGTTTTGGCAATCCTACCCCAAGAATTGCAGAATGCACTTCAGGACTTATCAATTCAGTTGGTTTGCAAAATCCAGGTATAGACGCCGTTATATCAAAAGAAATTCCAAGGTTGCGTGAAATATATCGTAAACCCATTATTAGTAATATTAGTGGTTTTTCTATTGACGAATACGTTGAGTGTTGTGAAAAAATAAACGCTGTAAAAGACGTAGACATAATAGAAGTGAATATTAGTTGCCCAAACGTTCATAACGGCGGTATGAGTTTTGGTACAATGCCTGAAAATGCGGAAGCGGTTACTAAAGCTGTAAAGAAAGTAACTAATAAACCCGTATTTATAAAATTAACGCCAAACGTGACGGATATAACTGAAATTGCAAAGGCTTGCGAACAAGGTGGCGCAGACGGTTTAAGTTTAATAAACACCGTTCAAGGAATGCGTATAAACTTGAAAACTAAAAAGCCCGTTATAGCAAACAAAATGGGCGGATTTTCAGGCAGGGCGATTTTCCCGATAGCCGTACGTATGGTTTACCAAGTATACGAAGCCGTTAAAATTCCTATCATAGGTATGGGTGGCGTAGCAACGGCAGAAGACGTGATAGAGATGATGCTTGCGGGCGCAAGCGCAGTACAAGTTGGTGCGGAAAATTTAGTAAACCCGTACGCTTGTCAAGATATTATTTACACTTTGCCAGATGCAATGAAAAAATATAGAATAAACAGTTTAACTGAAATTATAGGGGAGGCGCATAAATAATGAATAAAGACGTAATAATTGCTTGTGATTTTAACAGCAAAGAACAACTTTTTGCTTTTTTAGATAAATTTCAAGATGAAAAACCTTACCTTAAAGTAGGTATGGAACTTTTCTATGCAGGTGGCGTAGAAATAGTAAAAGAAATTAAAAAGCGTGGTCACAAAATATTTCTAGATCTTAAACTTCACGATATTCCTAATACCGTTAAAAAGTCTATGGCTGTTTTATCTGCCTACGACGTTGACATGGTTAATCTTCATGCAAGTGGTGGTTCTGTAATGATGAAGGGTGCTTTAGAAGGTTTAACAAGGGCAGACGGTACAAGATCTTTGCTTATTGCCGTAACGCAACTTACTTCAACAAACCAAGAACTTATGACTAACGAATTGTTAATAGATAAGCCACTTGATCAAGTAGTTATGAGTTACGCTCAAAACGCTAAGAATTGTGGTCTTGATGGTGTCGTATGTTCACCGTTAGAAGCAGGTAAGGTGCACGGCGTTTGTGGTGAAAAGTTCTTAACTATCACACCAGGTATTGGTTTAGCGGGCGATGCTGTGGGCGATCAAAAGCGTGTAACTACGCCTAAAATGGCAAAAGAACTTGGTTCTGATTATATCGTAGTAGGTCGTTCAATAACGGGTGCGGAAGACCCTGTATCAGCATATAGAAAATGCGTAGAAGAATTTTTAGGATAAGGAGATATTAAAATGGAAATTGCAAAAAAAGTTGCAGAAAATTTACTTAAAATAAAGGCTGTATTTTTACGTCCCGATCAACCTTTTACTTGGGCAAGTGGAATTAAAAGTCCTATTTACTGTGATAATAGACTTATTCTCACCGCTCCTGAAGCAAGAGACGTAGTTGAAAATGCAATAGCGGAAACCGTTAAAAAAGAATATCCACAAGCCGAAGCGCTTTTTGGTACGAGTACTGCAGGTATAGCGCACGCAGCGATAGCAGGTCATATTCTTGGTATGCCTATGGGTTACGTTCGTGGTTCAAGTAAAGACCACGGCAGGAATAACAAAATTGAAGGTAAGTTAGAACCTGGCACGAAGGTTGTCGTAATAGAAGACCTTATATCAACGGGTGGTAGTTGTATTGACGTTGTTGAAGCCCTTCGTGAAGCAGGCGCTGAAGTTTTAGGTATAGTAAGCATTTATACTTACGGTATGAAAAAAGGGCTTGAACGTCTTGCAGAAGCAAAAGTTAAAAACGTAAGTCTCACTAATTTTGACGTGGTAGTAGAAGTTGCTGCAAAAACTGGCTATATCAAAGAAAGTGACGTTGAAAGACTTAAAGCGTTTAGAGATAATCCTTCAGATGAAAGTTGGATTAAAGCTTAAAAGGAGCATTAAATGAGACATCTTTTAGCTATCAACGATTTTTCGTTGGAAGAAATAGAAACACTTATCGCAAAGGCTCAAGACATTATAAAAAATCCAGATGAATATAAAGATAAGTGCCGTTATAAAAAGTTGGCTACGTTGTTCTTTGAACCGTCAACGAGAACTAGATTAAGTTTTGAATCGGCAATGCTTTCTCTAGGTGGAAGCGTTTTAGGGTTTTCGGACGCAAACAGTTCTTCATCTTCAAAAGGTGAAAGCGTTTCGGATACGATTAAAGTTGTAAGCTGTTATTCTGATATTATCGCAATGCGTCACCCAAAAGAAGGCGCGCCTTTAGTTGCGTCAATGAAATCTTCAGTTCCCATTATAAATGCGGGTGACGGTGGACACAATCACCCCACGCAAACGCTTACAGACCTATTAACGATAAAGACGGAGAAAGGAAGAATTGACGGAATTACGGTTGGTTTTTGCGGGGACTTAAAGTTCGGCAGAACCGTGCACTCTTTAATAAACGCCTTGGCAATGTATAAGAACGTGAAAATAGTGCTTATTTCACCAGCAGAACTCACCATTCCCGATTACGTTAAGTCTGACGTTATGGATAAAAACGGTATGCAATACGTTGAAACTACTAGCCTTGAAGAAGTTATGCCAGAGCTTGACGTTTTGTATATGACTAGAGTTCAACAAGAACGTTTTTTCAACGAAGACGATTATTTAAGACTACGTGATAGTTATATTCTTAACGCCGAAAAACTCGTTAGCGCTAAAAAAGATTTGTGCATACTTCACCCGTTACCCAGAGTTAACGAAATAGCGGTGGAAGTTGACGACGATCCAAGAGCGTGCTACTTTAAGCAAGTAGCGAACGGTAGATTCGTTAGAATGGCGTTGATACTTAAACTATTAGGCATTGAATAAGGGGTGGCTTTTATGAAAATAGATCCTATAAAAAACGGAATAGTAATAGACCATATTGAAGCAGGTAAAGGAATGAAGGTGTACAACTTCTTAAATTTAGGAGACCTTGATTGTACCGTTGCTCTTATAAAAAACGTTCCAAGCAAAAAAACAGGGAAAAAAGATATTATTAAAATTGACTCTGACGTGACTATAGATTTTAACGTTTTAGGATATATTGCCCCTGAAGTTACCGTTAACGTTATTAAGGAAGGTAAAAGTGTTGAAAAGAAAAAACTTGAACTTCCGCTAGAAGTTAAAAACGTTATAAAGTGCAAAAATCCTCGTTGTATAACGAGTGTTGAACAGGGGATAGATCAAGTATTTAAGTTGGTTGATAAAGAAAATAGAGTATATCGCTGTATTTATTGCGAATCAAAAGCTCAAAACTAAAAACTTATTGTTTAAAAAGGAGAATAAAAATGGATAAATTACAAGTTGGTTTTGCACGTGTTAACATAACTCCTCCTATGGGAATAGATATCGCTGGATATTATAAGGTACGTAAGGCCGAAGGCGTTTTAGACGATTTAGAAGCAGTTGCAGTTGCTTTTTCGTTTGGCGAAAAGAAAGCGATTGCAATTACTATAGACCATTGTGGTATAGTTAAAGCAATTTTAGACGTCTATAAAAAAGCTATAAGTGAAAAGACAGGTGTCCCTGTTGATGCTATAATGATACACTCTACACATACTCACACAGGTCCTACGCTTCTTGCTGAAACGGACGACGTTTTAATCAATCAATATAAAGAAATGCTTTTGTATAAGGTCGTTGACGTGGCAACTTTTGCGCTTGCAGATTTAAAACCTGCAAAAATGGGGTACGGCATAGGTCAAGCTCCCAACGTTGCATTTATTCGTCGTTTCCGCATGAAAGACGGCTCTATAAAGACTAATCCTGGTGTAAACAATCCAGATATTGATAAACCAATAGGTGACGTTGATGAAAGGGTAAACGTAGTTCGCTTTGATAGGGAAAACGCAGAAAGCGTAGTTTTGGTTAACTTTGGTAATCACCCCGACGTTGTTGGTGGTAATTTGATTTCTGGCGACTGGCCAAGTTTAACGCGTGCTTATTTAGAAAAAGCAATTGATAATACTAAATGTATATTCTTTAATGGAGCGCAAGGCGACGTAAACCACGTTAACGTTCATCCTAAAGCAGGCGACTTTAACGACATGTTTAATGATTTTGACGGTTGCTCACGTGGGTACGGTCACGCAAGATACGTCGCAAGAGTAGTAGTTGGCGCAGTAATGCAAGTTTACGATAAAGTTAATTACGTTGACGTAGATTCTATTGATTACGCTCAAGAAATAGTTGAAATTCCTTCAAATAAACCTGCTCCCGAAGAAATGCCTTTAGCACATAAATATAACGATTTGCATAATGCTGGTAGAGATGATTTAATTCCTTTTGAAGCAATGATGCTTACTACCGTAGTAGCAGATGCTGCAAGAAAGGTAAGGCTTGAAAATGCGCCTGACACTTTCCCGATGTTATTCTCCGCATTAAGAATAGGTAAAATAGGTCTTTTCGGTATTCCTGGTGAACCTTTCACTGGTGTTGGTAGAGGGCTTAAAGAAACTGCTGGCTACGATTTAGTTTTACCGTGCTGTAATACCAACGCTAAAGAAGGCTATTTCCCTATGAGAGAAGC
>JAZSJY010000089.1:0-4523 GCA_045534565.1 Christensenellaceae bacterium
AGTGTTATTTGTATTATTCTTGCTATCAAGACGAATCTAACCCGTATATAAAGAAGATATGGTTGCAACATTTTGAAGAAGAATTAAAACACTTAAAAATTGC
Organism: Christensenellaceae bacterium; assembly: GCA_045534565.1. Taxonomy (GTDB): domain Bacteria; phylum Bacillota; class Clostridia; order Christensenellales; family Borkfalkiaceae; genus UBA1259. The sequence goes on from JAZSJY010000089.1 coordinate 104, forward strand.
AAGCGAAATGCTTTATAAATACGAAGGTAGAGAGTGGGAACAACTTTTCGTTGGCGGTAGTGAATTCCCGTCGCTTATTAGGCTTAAAGATAACAAAGAATATATTCGTAACATCATTAAGTCGGTGCGCTTAACGGGGTATAAAGAAACCACCGTTATGATTGACCAAATGCCCGATAGCGCAGACTTCTTTAAGTATCAACGCCAAGTAAACCCAAGCGACAACCAAGTAGCATCACATTTAGTTATTGATAAGTATATTAACAAATGTGGGTCAGATTATCGTTACGAAGATAAACCGAGCGTAGAAAAGGTTTTGCGTGATAGAAAGAAAGATAATACCGAATTAGGTAGAAAGAAAGGAATATAAAAAAACCGCCTTGCGAATTCGCAAGGCGGTAATTTTTTAGTTGATTATAACGTGTTAACGAAAGCAAATCTTAAAATGAAAAGAATTGCAATAATGGTTACCATTATATCTTTCTTTCTGTATTTACCAGTGCACAATTGAATAAGAACGTATGCGATTGCGCCAACGGCAATACCGTTAGAAATTGAATAGGTCAAAGGCATAAGGATAAGGGTCAAGAAAGCAGGAACTGAACTTGAAAGATCTTCCATATCAATAGCCTTGAAGTTCTTAAGCATCAATACGCCAACGTAGATAAGTGCAGGTGCAGTTGCAACGCCAGGAATAATGCTTGCGAGCGGTGATAATACGATACATACGAGGAACAATGCAGAAGTAACTAAAGCGGTTAAACCCGTTCTACCACCTTCAGCAACGCCTGATGCAGATTCAACGAACGTGGTAACGGTTGAAGTACCAAGCATAGCGCCCGTGCAAGTTGCGATAGAGTCGCAAAGCATTGATTTTTCAATATCAATGGGGTCGCCGTTCTTATCAAGCATACCTGCTTGTGCAGATGCGCCGTAAAGAGTACCGATAGTATCAAACATATCAACTAAACAGAAGGTAATAACTAAAACTATTACAGAGAATATTGAACCGATAGTTACGCCGTCAAATGCGGTAACCCAACTTGAACCTTTGAATACCGAGAAGCCAAGTTCACCGAAATCTTTAAATGATTGACCGATTTGGTTGAAAGAGAAGTTTGGTACAGTCCAAGTGAACAAATAGTATAGGATAGAAGAAGTGATAATACCTAAAACTATTGAAAGGTTTTTTAAGATTTTAACGTTAGTTTTGTTAAGAATAACGATTACGATTAAACCAAGGAATGCAGCAAGGAAGGGTGCAGCACCACCAGCAAGTTCGCCAAAGTCGTTATAGATAGTCCATTGGGTAAGGTCGCCAAGTTGAACGAAAGTATATTGGTTGGCCGTAACCATGAACGAGCCTTTAAGACCAAGGAAAGCAATAAATAAACCGATACCTGCGGGGATTGCTTTCTTTAAGCAATCGGGAAGAGATTTAGCAATATAAGATCTTAAACCTGTTACCGAAAGAAGTAAGAAGATAAGACCGGAAATAAGAATTATTACTAAGCCGGCACCGTAGTTCTTGTTCGTATCGCCACCACTAATAACAGCAGGTAAAATAAACGAAACGAAGAAGAAAGAGTTTAGACCCATACCAGACGCTTGTGCGAAAGGTTTTTTAGCAAGGAAAGCGTACAATAAAGTACCTATAACTGCAGAAAGAATCGTTGCGATATAAACTGCATTCCAAATTTTGTCAAGACCTTGTGTAAACCCTGTAATTTGGTTTGGGTTGGTAATGATGATATAACACATTGCAAAGAAGGTTGTTATACCAGCGATAATTTCCGTCTTAACGCTTGTGTCAGGCGTCATGCCGAAAACTTTGCGGAAACGAGAAACTTTCTTCGGGGCAGGTGCAGCCTGTTCTTCCGAAGCAACTATTTCTTCGTTGTTGAGGGGTTGATCACTCATAAAGAAAATCTCCTTTTGTAAATTTTTTATAGTAATATAATAGCACAAAAGAAAAGGTATTTCAATAGATATTTAAAAATTTTTCAAGGAATTTTCAAGGAATTTTTTAAAAAGTAAAAGAGAGTAGCTTGCGCCACTCTCAATTTTTTTAATTTAACTATTATTTGCAACCACAACCGCCGCCAAATCCGCCAAGGAAACCGCCGTTGTTACCCTTACAGCAACAGCAAATAAGTAAAAGGGCGATAGGCAGACAGTAGCAACTGTTAAGCACGCCGTTTAAGCAACCACTCTTGCAAACGCAAAGAATAAGAAGAATAATTAAAATCCACAGACAGCAGTTGTTACCGCCAAAATCAAAACCGTTCATATTCATAAATGTACCTCCAAAGTAACACTCCGCCTATGTAGAAATTTTTGTGTTGGCGAAGTTTTCTACTATCAATATAGTCTTTAACATTTAAAAATGTTACAAATAAGCGTTTATTTGTTTGCTATCGTTTTGCTTTTGTGATAAAATAAAATGGCTAAACTGCAATTATCTTTAGAAATTGACGGTTAAAAAGCAAATTTTTTTATACAACAGGTATCTTTAGTAGAACTTGATTGGAGGTTAAAAATGAATAAAAGTAACGGTGGTTTCTTTTCGGCACGTAATATCACGGCACTTGCAATTTTGCTTGCGTTAGTGATAGTTATGCAAACTTTCGGCGCAACTATTAACATAGGTCCCGTACAGTTAAACTTTACCCTTGTTCCCATAGCGCTTGGCGCAATACTTTTGGGTAAATGGTCGGGCGCATTTTTAGGTTTTGCGTGCGGAATAGTGGTAATGATTCAAGTTATAATGGGGTTAGTTCCCTTTTATACGCTTATTTGGACGGAAACGCCGTTTTGGGCAGCGTTAACTTGCGTCGTTAAAACTACGGTGGCAGGGTTTTTAGCAGGGTTAGTTTATAAACCTATCGCTAAAAAGAATAAATTGTTAGCCGTTTTCGTTTCGGCGACAATCGTGCCCGTGGTAAATACCGCGTTGTTTATAGTTGGTTGCTTGTTGATGTGGGAACCTATTTCTTCAATCGCAGGCGGAACTAATCTTTTAGGGTTTATTTTAGTATCGCTCGTAACGTTTAACTTCTTTTTGGAACTTGGCGTTAACTTAATCGTAGCGCCTGCACTTCACAGAGTTATAAAGGCGATTGATAAAAACGGCTCTTATGCAGGTGACCTTGAAAAAGAACAACCCGAAGAAGAATCAAAAGAAGAATATATCGTTATCAAAGAAGACGACGGAGAAAAATAATTATGCTACTTGCAATAGATTTAGGGAACACTAACATAAAATACGGCGTGTTTGACGGCGATAAGTTGGTTGCGTCTTTCCGTGTGTCTTCAAGAATTTCAAGAACGGCAGACGAATACGGCTCGGTTTTAGTTGGACTTCTTAACAACCGTGGTATTCAAGTAAAGGATATTGACGGAATTATATTTTCGTCGGTAATACCTGCGCTTAATTATACCATTTGTCATATGTGTGAATACTTTTTTAATATTCAACCGTTGGTAATAGGTCCTGGCGTTAAAACGGGGTTAAATATTAAGGCAGATAACCCAAGGGAAGTAGGCGCAGATATAATAGTAAACAGCGTGTCCGCATATAATAAATACGGTGGACCGATAGTGGTAATAGACTTCGGTACGGCAACTACTTTTGATATTATAAATGAAAAGTGTGAACTTTTAGGGGTAGTTATAGCGCCCGGTATAAAGACTTCACTTGAAGGGCTTGCAACTAAAACGGCGCAATTGCCTATGGTTGAACTTGACGCACCGAAAACGGTAATAGGTAAAAACACTAAACATTGTATGCAGGCGGGTATTATATTCGGGTTTGCAGGTTTAGTTGAAAACATATTAAAGAGAATAAAGAAAGAACTCGGTTTAACCGAAATCACCGTGGTAGCAACGGGTGGTTTGGGTGAAATAATAGCAAAAGAAGTAAAACTCATAAACAAGATAGACAGAACGTTGACTCTTGACGGGTTAAGAATAATATATCAACTCAATAAGTAAAGGAGAAGAGTTATGATTAAGAAAGCAGGCGTAGCAATTTTAGGCCTTGGCGTAGTAGGTGGCGGAACGTACCAAATACTCACCGAAAAGAGAGAATATTTCAAGAAAACGCAAGGTGTAGATCTTACGGTTGAATGCGTGCTTGAAAAAAATCTTGAAAGGGCAAAAGCGTTGGGTATTGAAGACTCAAGAATTGCAGGTAGCATTGAAGAAGTGGTTACCAACCCCAACGTAGATATAGTAGTTGAAGTTATAGGTGGCACGGGCGTTGCTAAAAACTTCGTAACCAAAGCGTTAATGAGTGGCAAAACGGTAGTAACTTCAAACAAAGAACTTTTTGCAAAACATTGGCCCGAACTTGAATCTTGCGCTAAAAAAGGCAACGCAGGGCTTTTCTTTGAAGCAAGTTGCGTTGGTGGCGTTCCTA
>JAZSJY010000191.1:0-8496 GCA_045534565.1 Christensenellaceae bacterium
ATTATTTCTTTTGCAGGAATGCACCCTCGCTGTGAAGATATTGAAGGAAAAATGCAATATCTTAAAAGTCAAGGGATAAAAGGCGTTAAGATTCACCCAGATTATCAACAAACGGATATTGACGACGATGGATATTACCAAATTTTACGTTCGGCAAAAAAATATGATTTAATCGTCGTTACACATTCGGGGGTTGACGATGGTTATTCTCAATTTCCCGTTCGTTGCACGCCAGAAAGAGTGCTTAAACTTATTAAAGAAGTTGACCATAAAAAGTTTGTTTTAGGGCATTACGGTGCGCATAGACTATGGGAAGAAACGCTTGAAATTTTGGCGGGCGAAGACGTTTATTTTGATACTGCGTATACCTTAAACGATATAAGCGAAAATCTTTTTAAGAAAATATTAAAAAAGCATGGTGAAGACAAGGTTTTATTTGCAACGGATTGTCCTTGGCGTGAAATTAAAGAAGATTTAAATATTTTAAGGTCGTATAACCTTGATAAAGACGTTGAGGAGAAAATTCTTTATAAAAATGCATTAAAATTGCTTGGAATTAAGGAGTAAAATTATGTATTTAAATGAAAAAGCGCTTGCTTTAGGTAGCAAACGTTCTATAATAAGAGAAATATTTGAATATAGCAAAAGTCGTGGCGCACAAATAGGGCAAGAAAACGTTTTTGATTTTAGTTTGGGTAATCCAAGTGTTGAACCGCCAATTGAAGTTAAAAATGCGCTAATTGAACTTATTAACAGCGTTAATCCCACGGCTTTGCACGGGTACACTTCTGCGCAAGGTGACGCAAACGTTAGAAAAGCTGTAAGTGATAATATAAATAAAAGGTTTAATTTAAGCACTACCGAAAATAATATATATATGACTTGTGGTGCTGCAGCGTCACTTTCAATTTGCTTAAAAGCTATAATAAATCAAGGGGAGGAGTGTATCGTATTTGCACCTTTTTTTACTGAATATAGGGTGTTCGTTGAAAACGCTGGTGGCAAATTAGTTATATCTAAACCCGAAGAAAAAACCCTTCAAATTGATTTAGATAACTTTGAAAGTTTAATAACTGAAAATACAAAAGCGATTATTTTAAATTCGCCCAATAATCCAAGTGGTGTAGTATATACGGAAGAAAAAATTAAACACGTATGTGAAATTTTGTGTAAAAAACAAGAAGAGTATAAGCACCCAATCTATTTGATTTCTGATGAACCTTATAGAGAATTAGTTTATGGCGACGTGTTTGTTCCTTACCTTATGAACTATTACGACAACACTTTAGTTTGTTATTCTTATTCAAAATCGTTATCGTTACCAGGTGAAAGAATAGGTTACATTGCCGTAAATCCTGCAATGCAAAATTCAAAAGAAATTTATTTGGCTGTGTGTGGTGCTGGTAGAAGTTTAGGTTACGTTTGCGCTCCAAGTATGTTCCAACAAGTAATTTGTAAGTGTATAGATGCAAAAGTAAATATTAACGCTTATAAAGAGAATAGAGATTTGCTTTACGGCGCGCTTACCGAATACGGTTTTGATTGCGTAGAACCCGACGGTGCGTTTTATTTGTTCGTTAAATCGCCTGATAAAGACGCTACTTCTTTTTATGAAAAAGCTAAAGAGCACGAGATTTTAATTGTTCCTTGTGATGATTTTGGCGTTGAAGGATTTGTGAGAATAGCTTATTGCGTTGATAAAAAGCGTATAGAAAATTCTTTGCCAGGGTTTAAGGCTTTAGCAAAGGAATATGGTTTATAAAAGAAAACCCCGTTTGAAACGGGGTTTTAATTATTTTGCAGTTAATTCGTAAAGGTGTAATTTGTAACTTTCCATTGATTTTTTAATGATTTTAATAGCTTCGTCTTTATCAGATGCAACGTCAACAGTGGTATCTTTGTATTCAAGTTGTTTATAGACGGAGAAGAAGTGTTGCATTTCATCAAAAATATGTTTAGGTAAGTCGTGTATGCTTTTATAAGTGTTATAGTTAGGATCGGTGTCGGGAATTGCAATAATTTTTTCATCTACAGAACCGTTATCGTTCATAATAATAACGCCTATTGGATAACACTTAACTAAACTCATAGGGATAAGACTTTCAGAACAAAGAATTAACACGTCTAATGGGTCGTTGTCTTCTGCAAGGGTATGAGGTATAAAACCATAGTTTGCAGGGTAATGTGTTGAAGTGTATAAAATTCTATCTAAACGCAAAAGTCCTGTTTTTTTATCCATTTCGTATTTTTGTTTAGAACCTTTGCTAATTTCTACAACGGCTATAAATTCTTCGGGTTTTATTCTACTGCTTTCAATATCGTGCCAAATATTCATATTTTGCTCCTTTTTTTTAATTTTATCATTTAAATTTGTAAAAAATCAAGTCTATAACGGCAAAAGAAGAAAAAAATAATATTTTTTTGAATTTTAACTAAACAAATTTGCGAATAATCGTAATTTTTGTTATAATGTATAATATGTATACAGTCGTATTGAAGAAAAATGAAGAAAAAAAGATATTAAACGGCTTTCCGTGGGTGTACGCAAACGAAGTTTCTCGTATAGAAGGGAAGGACAAACAAGGAAGCGTCGCAAAAATTGTTGCTTTTGACGGTCGTTTCGTTGGGTTGGGCTTTATCAATCATTTATCTAAAATTTTAGTTAGGGTATTATCGTTAAAAGAAGAAGTAATTGATAAAAAGTTTTTCTTTGAAAGAATTAAACAGGCGGTTGATTATAGAAAAGAATTAGGATACGATAATAACTATAGAGCAATTTTTGGTGAATCTGATAGATTGCCAGGTCTAATAGTTGATAAATACGGTGAATATCTTTCCGTGCAATTTTTGTCTTTGGGAATGGAAGTTCGCAAAGCAGAAATTGTAGATATTTTAGTTGAAATTTTTAATCCCAAAGGAATTTACGAACGCAGTGACGTTTCTGTTAGACAAAAAGAAGGGTTGAAAGAAATTAAAGGTATACTTTACGGCGAAAATTTCAATACTACGGTAGAGATTGTTGAAAACGGTTTAAAAATGCTCGTAGATTTAGAAAATGGGCAAAAAACAGGCTATTTTTTAGATCAAAAAGAAAATCGCGATAATCTTAAACATTACGTAAAGGGAAAGACCGTTTTAGATTGTTTTTGTAACGTAGGTGGCTTTTCGCTTTGCGCAAAGAAATACGGCGCAACTGAAGTTACTTCCGTTGACGTGAGTGAATTAGCACTTGAGTTCGTTAACAAAAATGCAAAACTTAATAATTTAGAAATAAAAACAGTAAAAGCAGACGTTTTTAATCTATTAAGGGAATATAGAAAACAAAAGAAAAAGTTTGGCGTAGTTATTTTAGATCCACCGGCTTTCACAAAGTCTGCAGATACCGTTAAACAGGCGTATAATGGATACAAAGATATAAACGTTCAAGGGCTTAAACTTGTTGAAAAAGGCGGTTATCTTGTAACGTGTAGCTGTTCTCAGCATCTTTCGGTAACGTCATTTTTGAATATGGTAAACGAAAGTGTTTTTGAAAGTGGCGTCTCGGCAAAACTTGTTGAATTCCGTACGCAAGGTAAAGATCACGCAACTTTGATAGGAACGGAACAAAGTTTATACTTAAAGGTTGCTGTGTTAAAAATTATATAATAAAAGGAGTTTTTTTATGAGCGAATGTACTCACGATTGTTCAACTTGTTCATCAAAAGATTGCAAAGAAAAAACTAGCTTCTTGGAAAAGCAAAATGAATTAAGTAACGTTAAAAAAGTTATAGGCGTCGTAAGTGGGAAAGGTGGTGTAGGTAAATCTTTCGTTACTTCAACGCTTGCGGTTCTTGCTAAAAAGAAAGGTTTTAAGACGGCTATTTTGGACGCCGATATTACAGGTCCTTCAATTCCTAAAATGTTTGGAATAACGGAAAAGGCAGAGGCGATGGACGAAAAGTTCTTATTGCCTAAAATTAGCAAAACTGGTATTGAAATGATGTCAATCAATTTGTTGCTTGAAAATGACAACGATCCTGTAGTGTGGCGTGGACCCGTTATTGCAGGTGCGGTAAAGCAATTCTGGACCGACGTTGTTTGGAACGAAGTTGATTTTATGTTTGTAGACATGCCACCAGGAACTGGTGACGTTCCACTTACAGTATTTCAATCTTTACCCGTAAGTGGAATTATAGTAGTAACTTCACCGCAAGAATTAGTTTCAATGATAGTTGGTAAAGCCGTTAAAATGGCAAATATGATGAATATTCCCGTTTTGGGACTTGTGGAAAATATGTCATACCTAGAATGTCCTGATTGTGGCAAAAAGATAAACGTTTTCGGTGAAAGTCGTGTTGAAGAAGTTGCAAAAGAATACTCTATTAAAACTACGGCAAAATTACCTATAAATCCCGTTTTTGTACAACTTGCAGATAAAGGCATGATTGAAGAGTTTAACGGTAATTATTTAGACGATATAATAGAAGAAATAACAAAATAAAGGAAAAGACAATGAGTGAAAAGAAAGTTGACGCACAAACTTACGAGTATGGCGTTGAAGAATTTAGTATGAAAAAACGTGGCGGATTTACGGGTAAACTTGGTTTCGTTCTTGCCGCTGCGGGTTCAGCCGTTGGGTTAGGTAATCTTTGGCGTTTCCCGTATTTGACGGCGCAATACGGTGGTGGTATATTTATTTTTTGTTACATAGTGTTAGCGATACTTTTTGGGTTAACCTTGCTAATGCTTGAAATAGGTATAGGCAGACATACGGGAAAGAGCGTAATAGGCGCTTTTTCATTACTTAATAAAAAATTTAAGTGGTTTGGTTACTTGTGTGTAATAGTTCCTATTCTAATTGTGCCTTACTATTGCGTAATCGGTGGTTGGGTTGTAAAATACGCATGGTCCTTTGCTGTTGGTAGTGAGGGGTTGGTTGGACCAACTGCGAACACGGGCGCATTTTTTGGAACTTTTATTTCAGGAACGTGGCAACCGCTCGTATTCTTTTTGATATTTGCTTTTGTAACGGTTTTGATCGTTGCGTTTGGCGTGCAAAAGGGTATTGAAAAGATGAGTAAGATTCTTATGCCTGCTCTTGCAATTATGTCTATTTTCCTAATGATCTACGTTTTGTGTTCAAATCGCAAGGCTTGGGAAGGCGTTTATTACACGTTAGTTCCTGATTTTTCAAAATTTGGTTTTAATACAGTTTTAGGCGCATTAGGACAATTGTTTTATTCGTTGTCTATCGGTATGTGCATAATGATAACTTACGGTTCTTATATGAAGAAAGACGTCAATATTAAAACTTCTTCAATTCAAATTGCAAGTTTTGATAGTGCTTTTGCAATCGTAGCGTCACTCATTGTAATACCTGCTATTTTTGCGTTTGCAGATCCAGCTGACGCCTTGGCAAAACCTGGACCTTCGTTGATGTTTGACCATTTAGCAAACGTGTTTAACAGTTTGCCAGGTGGAAGAATTATCGGTGTAGTCTTCTTTATTTTGGTGCTTTTTGCGGCAATAACGTCTTCTGTATCTTTGGTTGAATCTATAGTAGCAGTTCTTTGTGAAGACGGTAAAATGAAACGTGTATACGCTTGTTTAATCGTTTTTGGTGTAATGCTCGCTTTGGGGACACTTTCTTCTTTAGGTTTTGGTGTGTTAGGTGACGTTCAACTTTTAGGTAAGAGCATTTTAGATATGTTTGATATTTTATCAAATTATATTTTGTTACCTATCGTTGCAATAATAACGTGTATTATAGCTGGTTGGTTTATAGATAGGTCAAGAATTCACAATGAAATCGGCTTAAATAAAAATAGGTTTTTAAGAGGCTATTTTGACGTAATGGTTAGATTTATTGCGCCTATTGTTATTTCAATAATTTTGGTTACGGGGTTGTTAGAACAATTCGGTGTAATCGTTATGTAAACATATTTGACATTTTAGTGTTTTTATGATTTTAATAGGTAATTAATTGTGTGTTATGAGGAAGACGGAAGAAAATCACGCGAAATGCTTAATTACGGCGTAGATCCTCTTTTTGGTGAGGCGACCAGTGGTATGGGATTTAGAACGCTTTCATCACTAAAATTGCCGTATAAAAAAATGGATGGTGGGTATGCTTCGCATCTTGGGATAGATCCTAAGTATTTTAAAGGTGAAACTTGCGAAGAAAAAGGTCTTGAATTCAAGGATAAAATAATCAATCCACTTTTCTTTAACGAGTATTGCGATAATGTTTCGCCGTTCTATTTATACGTCAATGTAACTACACCCGAAACTTTAAGAAAGGTTAAAGCAGAACCAAAAAAATATGCGCCAAACGGTGTTTACATTATGAGAATACACGGTACTTTCGTTAATTTTTTAGATTTGTCTCCAGCAATTCAAGATGACATTATAAAGAGATTAGATCCAAAATCAACTTCTTTGGGAGTGTGATATATGTTTTCAATAGGAATAGATATTGGCACGACGTCTATTTGTGGGGTGCTAATTGACGTTAAAAATGGTGCGATAATAAAAAAGTTGGAAAGGGTAAATGATACGTGGATAGAAACGAAAAATGCTTGGGAGAAAATCAAAGACCCAAACAAGATTTTAACCATAGTCATTAATATTTTGGATGAATTATATTCTAGCGAAGTAATTTCAATAGGTTTAACGGGGCAAATGCATGGTATTGTTTATCTTGATGAAAAGGGTAACGCTGTTAGTCCATTATACACGTGGCAAGACGAACGTGGTAATTTAAGTTATTTAGATAGTACTTACGCAAAGAATATATCTAGTTTTACAGGATACGGAAACGTAACTCATTATTATAACAAAATAAACAATCTTGTTCCTAAAAAAGCAAAGGTGTTTTGTACTATACACGATTTTGTTGCAATGAAGTTTTGTTCATTAACAGAGCCAATAATACATAACAGTGATGCGGCAAGTTTTGGACTATATGATATAGTAAAAAATTGTTGGCAAATTCAAGACAAAATGTTGCCTAAGGTCACGGTGGAATGTATGATTTTAGGAAATTATAAAAATACACCCGTAGCGGTTGCTATAGGTGATAATCAGGCGAGTTTTATAGGTTCTGTTAGTGAGTCAACGGCAATTTTAATCAACATGGGGACGGGAAGCCAAATATCAGTTGTATCTGATAAGATAAGCACTTCGGCAGATGTAGAAACAAGACCGTTTGTAAATGGAAAATACTTGCTTGTCGGTTGTTCGTTATGTGGTGGAAAGACTTATGCTGTATTAGAAAATTTTTTTAGAAATACTGTGGAGCTGTTTACAGGTGCAACTCTGGATAAGTTATACGACGTTATGAATAAAGAACTTGAAAAAGAGTGCGAGTGTAAAATAAGTGTGGACAATAGATTCATGGGGACACGTGCCAATCCTAAAATCACCGCTTCAATAACTGGGCTAACCGTTGAGAATTTTTCTCCCCAACAATTGCTTGTGGGCTTTGTGACAGCAATGGCGGACGAAATGTTTTCTATGTATGAAAAAATGGGCGCTAAAGGAACTTCACTCGTTGGATCTGGTAACGGGATAAAAAAGAATAAAGCAGTAGTTAAGGCGCTTGAAAAGAAGTTTTCAACTCAATTAAAGATTCCCGTACATAATGAGGAAGCAAGTTTTGGAGCAGCACTATTTTCTTTGGTGGCGTGCGGTTATTATGATGATATCGCTAAAGCTCAAAAAATGATAACTTATAAAAACTGAAAAGTAACTAAAAAAGGAACTTTTATAGATTATGATATTTAAGCGTGTATATACACGTAATAATTAACAAATAAAAGCCTATGGGTTGATTTTCCATAGGCTTTTAACTTTATTTTTTCTTGTCGGTATAAATTGCACGACTTGAATTATGATAATTCAACTTGTTTTTTCTCCTTTAGTGTTTTACCGTATCAAAAAAGCATTATTTAACGATTTCTCTATAAATTAGGGGTGTTAAAAATAACAAAACGCTTATTTTTAATAGAAAAATAAGCGTTTTGTTTTGGTGGGCAGGGGTGGATTCGAACCACCGAAGTCGCTGACGACAGATTTACAGTCTGTTCCCTTTGGCCGCTCGGGAACCTGCCCGTGTATATTGAGTTTTGGAGCTGGTGACTGGAATCGAACCCGCAACCTGCTGATTACAAATCAGCTGCTCTGCCAGTTGAGCTACACCAGCAAAGTGTTAGATAAAACTTGGTGCCTCGGGGCGGAATCGAACCACCGACACAGGGATTTTCAGTCCCTTGCTCTACCTACTGAGCTACCGAGGCATTACAAGTTATTTTTTGAAAATGCTTGTATTTACTACAAGCATTTTCAATGGCGACCCGAAGGGGGCTCGAACCCCTGACCTCCAGCGTGACAGGCTGGCGTACTAACCAACTGTACTACCGGGCCAAATTATTAAAATTAATGGTGGGCCTTCACGGACTCGAACCGCGGACCAATCGGTTATGAGCCGACCGCTCTAACCAACTGAGCTAAAGGCCC
>JAZSJY010000055.1:0-4200 GCA_045534565.1 Christensenellaceae bacterium
GATTACTAACGCTATGCTACGCCGTTTAGAGTATATTATTTGATATTCAATCATTAAGCCACCTTTTTGAAAATTTTTGCGTAATATACCCTTTTATTTTAATCGTTTCAGCCTTTTTTGTCAAATATATTTATTTTTAGTTAAAATAACTAAATTCATTGACAAATTAAGTTAAACTGCATTAAAATACTATTATAAATTATTAGAGGTGTTTTATGTCTATTCACGATTTACTTAACCATGACATAGTTTGTGATTGCGGTAAAGTGCACCGTTGCGATATTGCATCAGTTATTATTTGCCAAGGCGCAATTGACCAACTTCCCAAGGCTGTTGAAAAATATAACAATATTCTTTTAATCGCCGATAACAACACCTATCCCCTTTGCGGTGATAAGGTTAAAAGCGTTCTTAAAGATAAAGTAGAAAAATGCTTTATTTTTGAAACGGAAGGCTTTTTAGTTCCTAACGAACAAAATTCAAAAGTCGTTGACGATTTAGTTACCGATAAAACCGATCTTATTTTAGGTATCGGTTCGGGTGTAATCAACGATATTTGTAAATACGTTTCTTTCTTTAGAAAAATTAAAAGCGGTATCGTTGCTACGGCACCGTCTATGGACGGATACGCTTCAAGTGGCGCGGCAATGATTCTAGGCGGTATGAAAGTTACCGTTACCACCCACGCACCCGACGTTATTATCGGTGACGTTGACGTACTTAAAGACGCGCCTATGGATATGATCGGCGCAGGGTACGCTGATATTATTGGTAAATACAGTTCTCTTAACGACTGGAAATTATCACACCTTATCAACGACGAACATATTTGCCCTGCAATTTACAAAATCACCCTTGACGCGACCAACGAAATTCGCGCGCTTGCAAAACAAATCGTTAACCGTGAACCGTTTGCTATCGGCAAGCTTATGGAAACGCTTTGCGCAACGGGTATATGCTTAACGCTTGCAGGTTATACTCGCCCCGGTTCAGGTAGCGAACACCACCTTTCACACTTCTTTGAAATTACTGGACTTATTGAAGATAAGCCGTATTTCTTACACGGTACGGACGTTGGTTATTCAACCATTATTACGGCTGAAATTCGTGAAAAAATCAGATCAATTAAAACGCCCGTATTCCATAAAATTACCGAAGAACAAAGAATTGCTTGCTACAAGAAGATATATCACGATTATTGGAAAGAAGTTTACGATATTCAAGACAAGGTTGGTAGATATAAAACTGACGATAGCAAAAAATATATTGAAAAATGGGATGAAGTTAACAAAATTCTTGCTGAATGCCCAACGGCTGACGAATTCCGTGCAATATTAAGCGACTTCGGTTTTGAAGAAAGCAAACTTGAAAAAATGTACGGCGCAGAAAAGATTAGAAACAGCGCTTTCTTCGGCAAAGACCTTAAAGACCGTTACTCTGTATTATGGCTTTATTGCGAATTGTTCTTAACCGACGCCGAAGTTCAAAAAACGTTAAACTAACACAAATAAAAATTAAAATCCACATGCAGTTTGCATGTGGATTTTTTTCTAATCAATAGTTTTCTTTCCGTTAAAATGGTCGTAATAGAGTTGGTTTACTTCCTTTCTAAATACGTCTGCAACTTGCTTTTTATCAAGCCCGCTATCAATCATTTTACCAGCGTATAAGGGCTTACCTATAACGATTTTTCTCTTTCCCTTAACCCTACCTAAATATATAGGATATATAGGTAAGTCAACGCCCGTCTTCTTGCGATAAGCATCTGCAAGCATTACAAACCCTGGGAAGAAATGAGTCATTTCGTCAAAATAGCCTTTACTTGAATCTTCAGGATAAACTGCAATTGCGTTATCTTGTTCAAGCGCTTGAATACTATATTCAACCGTTCTTCTCAACCTTGCATCAGGGAACGACGGCAATACTTTAACGCCCTTATAAATATATTTTGAAAAAATTGCTTCAAAAAAGGCTTTTATGGTTGCTTTGAAAGGTTTTACACCATTTTTTTGAATATACAAAATATTCCTTAAATAATTATACCTTTCTTTATAATTACCAAGCATCCAGTAAGCGCCCCAGCTTATATGGTGAACGGGTAAGTTTAACTCGTATATAAACGGACCTTTTTTGTTTGCGTGGTTTGAAACCAAAATACACCTTTGGGGAAACCCTTCTTCATTTAAATTTACAATGTTTTTTACCTTGAAAAAACACCTAAATATGCGCCTAAAATACGGCCATACTTTTTGATTTTTATCTGGAACTGTCCATTTTACGTCTACCATCTATTTACTCTCCGCATTATAAGTAACTTTTTCGCCGTAATAGTAAATACCAAACATACCCGGACCTACGCTTGCACCTATCGGCGATACTACGTAGCCAATGTGAACGGTAACTTCGGGCGAAACGAATTTTTCAATTTCTTGCTTAATATATTGTGCTTCTTCATAGCAATCTGCGTGTGAAATAAACACGTAATCAATTACACCTGCAACGTAATCTTGCTTGAAAAGTTCTATACATTTATCAATAGAAACCTTTCTGCCTTTTACTTTGCCTATAACGGCATTCCTACCCTTTACGTCTGATATAATTATCGGCTTAACGTTGAGCAGTCCACCAAAGAAGGCTTTTACAGCCGATACTCTGCCTGCCCTTTTTAAGTATTCAAGTGATTCAACTGACCCAACTTGGTGAATATTAAGTGCGTTATCTTGCACCCATTTTACAACTTCGTCAATATCTTTACCTTCTTCACGGAGCATTGCTGCTTTAAGAACAAGCATACCTAAACCGTAGCAAGAATTTAACGCATCTATACAATAAATTTTTCTTTCGGGATATTTTTTTAAGAGTTCATCCCTTACTAATCTACTAACGTTTACACTGTTTGATATTACTTCTGGTGTAGAAAGCGACAAAACGTCTTGCCCGTTTGCAAGTGCTTTTTCAAACGCTTCCCTATAATCCGTTGCAGTTATTTGAGCGGTTGTTATTCTTTTGCCCGCTCTCATCATATCATAAAACTCTTTTGCTGAAACTTCTTCGTAATCTATTGTTGCAGGGATTGTTTTTTGGTCAAAACAATAATACATATTTACGTATTCTATACCGTATTTTTCCCTAAACTCTTTTTCAAGGCCACAACTTGTATCGCTAATTATTACAAAACTTTGCATTTTATCACCTATTTTGCAGTATGGTCGTAAGTAACTTCCTTACCGTAGAAATATACTGCTAAAGTTCCAGGGCCCGTAGTTGAACTGATAATAGGCCCTAAATTTGTAAAGTGAACTTCTACATTCTTATCGCCGAGGAATTGTTCTATGCGCGCTTTAAGTTCCAACGCTTCTTCTTCGCAATCTGCGTGAGTAACGCATACTCTTTGGAAATTAAAGTCAATATATTCTTGAGTGAAACGTTCAAAGATTTTATCAATTGAATTTTTTCTACCTTTAACCTTCATAACGGCGGTGTTTTGACCTTTTACGTCTGATATAATTATAGGTTTAACGCTGAGTATTCCACCAAAGAAAGCGCTTGCAGCAGATACTCTGCCCGATTGTTTAAGATACTTAAGGTTTTCAACGGTACATTCTTGGTTTACCGTTTTTCTATTTGCCATTATCCATTCAGCAACTTCTTCAATGCTTTTCCCTTCTGCACGAAGTTCTGAAGCCCTTATACATAAAAGCCCTAAACCGAAGCAAGCGTTTACGCTATCAATACAAATAATTTTACTATCGGGATATTTTTCTTTTAATTCGTCCCTTACTTTATAACTTGCGTTAACTGACGCTGAAAGGGCTGACGAGCATGAAATTGAAAGCACGTCACAACCGTCGTTAATATACTTTTCAAACGCCTCTTTATAACTTACGCCCGTCACTTGCGCGGTTTTTACTCTTTCGCCGTCACGAATCATATCGTAATATTGCTTTGGCGTAATTTCGCCCCAGTCAAGATCGGCTACGTGTTCTGCGCCTTTGTAATTAACGTACATAGGCAAATATTCAATATCAAATCTTTCTCTCAACTCTTTATCAAGATCACAACAAGAGTCACTTACTATAACGAATTTTTTCATATTTTTCTCCTTTATCTTAACGGGCGAACCCGCTTTTAACCATAGTCATTGCTTGCTTAACCGTATTCACGACGGTATCGGCGTTTGCAGAGCCGTGCCCTTTTATT
>JAZSJY010000203.1:0-16735 GCA_045534565.1 Christensenellaceae bacterium
TTTATTTATAAAAAACCCGAAGAAAACGTTTACTACTGCCGTGGTGACGTATCTGCAAGTATCGGCGATAGAATAAGCCGTTCTTGAAATACCAAGAGCGTCGGTTATAGGCGCTAAAAACAGTCCCTTTTGCGCCCAAAGACCAAGCCCACAAAATATCATCACAAAACACAAAATAATTGTTAAAATTCTACTTGCCTTGCTCTGTTTTGCATTAGTATCTTTCATAATCTACTCCCATGCCCGTCAAACGTTAAACGTCGTTTTGGCGACTATAGATACGATCGCCATAACGATTAAGTAAAGTGAAAACCATTTATAATTTGCTTTTTTTATAGTTTTTAAGGTGGTTTTTATTGCGATATACCCCGTTACTGCCGAAGTAACCACGCCGAAAACAAGTGGTAAAATATCTACTGATATTCCTTGCTTTACCGATTTATACCCTGACATTAGCGCTGCGCCCAAAATTATAGGCACACTCATTAAAAAGGTGAATTTTGCGTTTTCTTCTCTATCAAGTTTAAGAAAAGTTCCCGTAGATATAACCGTTCCGCTACGCGATAGCCCTGGAACTATTGCAAGCGCTTGCGCAAAACCCATTGCCGTTGCCCTTTTATAATCAAGCGGAAAGGCGTTAATTTTTTTCTTTTCTATTCTTTCGGCAAAAAACAGTTCTGTTGCCGTAAGCAAAAAAGTAAGAGCGAGCAAAATTGCCGAAATTAAATTGTCGCCGTAAAAAAAGCCGTCAACGTAATCGCCCAAAAACGCACCGGCAAGCGCCGACGGAATAGTTGCAACGATTAACATTAAAACTTTCTTAAAAGGTTTTTTAAATAAACTTATTATCTCTTTAAAAAACACTATAAACACGGGGATTAGAGTGCCGATATGTAGCATCACGCTGTAAAAAAGCGCGTTTTCTTCAACGCCGAACAGCCGTTGAAGTAGTAGTAAGTGTCCACTTGAACTCACGGGTAAAAATTCCGCAAGTCCTTGAACTGCGCCCAGCGTTATTGCCTGCCATATCTGCATAAAAGAATCTCCTTATTCGCTTATAAGTTTTATAAATTCTTTTACTGCAAAGGTCACGTTTTCGTTTTTAGGAAGCGCAAGACCTATTGCCCTTGTCGGTAGTATGGGGTTAGTTTTTATTTCAAACAAACTCTTTTCTTCTTCAAGTTCGTGCTTAACGAATTCCCTTGGTATACAAGCAATGCCTATGCCGTTTTTTGCAAGCGACGTCATAAGTTCTAAACTTGCAAGTTCTATTTCAGGGTGCAAGTGTACGCCTTGCGAGTGAGCGAAACTCACTATTGCCTGCCGTGTTGCCGTGGAAAGTTCAAGCATTAAAAGCGGATAATCTTGTAACCGTTTAAGGTCAACCGTTTGCCCGAATAATTCCTTAAACTTTTCGTTTGCAACGAAGGTGTCGTGCAGTTGCATTACGGTGTTTGAAAGGTTTATATCGCTATCGTCAATAGGCAAGTTTACAAACCCAACGTCGCCCTTATTGTTTTTTAATAGTTCTATCGTTTCACTTGAAGTGCCGTTTAGTAGCATTAAGTTAACGTTAGGATATTTTTCGTGATACTTTTTTATATAGGGCAACAAAAAGTGAGTGCTTACCGTATCAGACGCGCAAATTCTTACTATGCCCGTAGCAGTATCTTTTAATTCGGTGTACTTGCTTTCGGCTTCATCAAAAAGTTTAAGCGCTTTTTCAACGGTTGCAAATATTTGCTTGCCACCCGTTTCGGTAAGTTCCATACCCTTGTGCGTACGGTTAAATAATTTACCGCCGAGTTGCCCTTCAAGTTGCTTTATCGCTTGAGATACCGCAGGTTGCGATATATAAAGTTCTTCTGCCGCTTTTGTTAAACTACCGCATTTTGCAACGGTATAAAACACTCTGTAAAGTTCTAAATTTACCATAAAGCCCCCTACTTACCAACGCAAAATTTACTAAATATGTCGTTGATAATGTCTTCAGTAGCCGTCTTGCCAGATATTTCGCCAAGCGCGTCCCACCCGTCTTTAAGGTCTATTGCAAGTAAGTCTAACGGAACTAACCCTATATTGTTTCTTGCCGAAATAAGTTTTTCTTGCGCGCGCAAAAGCGCGTAATAGTGGCGTTCTTCACACAAGAAATCGCCGTTCATATCTAAACCTGCGCCCACCGTTTTTTCAAACAGCATATCTTTTAGCGCAGTTAAATTTTCTTTCTTTAACGCCGATAAATAAATATCTGCCCTTTCATCAGTATAGTCGCTTAAATCGGTTTTATTTACCGCTACCAAAAGGTTTTTATCCTTAACCATTTGGTAAATTATATCGTCTTCAGCAGTAATATCGCTTGCGTCTAACATAAATAAAATCAGGTCGCTTTGGTCAAGTATTCGCTTTGAAAGTTGAACGCCTAACTCTTCAACCTTATCTTCGCTTTCCCTTATGCCTGCGGTATCTGCAAAATTAAAGCGCACGCCGTTAATATCTATACTGCCTTCAACTATATCACGCGTAGTTCCCGCAATATCTGAAACGATTGCCTTATCGTAATTAAGCAATGCGTTTAGAAGAGAACTTTTGCCCGTATTCGGCTTACCCACTATACCTACGGATACGCCGTTTTTAAGCGTTCTACCCGTACGATAGGAAGATAATAGGCCTTGAATTTTTTCTATAACTTCACTTACGTTTTTTCTAACCGTTTCGGTTGAATCAAACTCTAAATCTTCTTCGGGGAAGTCCATATCGGCGTCAATTTCCGCCAAAGCGTCAGTAATAACGTCTTGCAAAGCGCAAATTTGCGAAGTTAATTTTTCCCTGTAAAGATAATACCCCGCCTTAACGCCACTTTCACTTTCGCTGTTAATCATATCAATTAACCCTTCTGCTGAAGATAGCGAAAGTTTGCCGTTCATAAACGCGCGTTTGGTAAATTCACCATTGGTAGCAAGCCTTGCGCCGAGCGAAATAATCTTTTTAAGTATTCCACGAGTTATTGCTATACCACCGTGGCAATGGAATTCAACTACGTCTTCCCCCGTAAAAGATTTTGGCCCTTTAAAGTATACGCAAAGCCCGAAGTCGTTAAAACCATCGGCGTGAATTTCCCCTACGTACATTTTGTAAGGTTCAAAATTTTCCACCGATACGTTACCTACGGGCGTAAACATTTGCTTTGCTATTTGCAGTGGGGTATCACCACTTATTCTTAAAACGGCAACACCGCTCGCAGAGAGAGCGGTGGATATAGCCGTAATGTTTTCTGACGGCATCTTCTATTTCCTTTTATTTATCGTCGTTATCAAATTCAGCAAAGGGGTCGCCGGGGTCAGTCGGCTTCTTTTGTTGGTATTCTTTGAACGGGTCGTTTTCGCTTTGCCCACTTGCATTATTTTGATAGGGGTTTTGTTGAGCGTACGGACCTTGTGGACCAAACGGACCGTACGGGCCGTAAGGATTGTTTTTCATCCTTTCATTATACTTTTCACGCAAATATTCTGCGTAGTTCTTGGGTTGATTTTTCCTTACTACGAACACGAATATAGGGAATAACCCTGCAAAGATAGAAAGTATTGACGCAAGTAAAAAATGTTCTGGCCAGTATCTTCTAAAAATTGCAAAGTAAACGCTAACTTCAATAAGCGTTACGGCAATACCCGTTACCCATTGAACGTAATAGAAAACGTCTAACACCTTGCCCATAGTATAAAAACTGTTGCCGTATGCAACGAAAGATTTATCCACACAAACGAATAACAAGTTGCTAAACACGGGTAAACTTATAGTGTGATCCCCCACTAAATAAATTCCTATTCCGTCTGCAACTGCTGGCGCACCGTCTAACTTAATAAATACTTCGCCACCTTCCATTAGATATTTGCCCACAGGTAAATATAGAATTACTTGATACGCTAAATTAAGTAGTTGCGCAAAGGTGAATATAATTAAAAACCAAACGGCAAAATTTTTAATGCCGAGTAGTTTGCCCGAACCTAAAAGTTTACAAGCAACGAACATCCATGCGCACGGTAAAAAAGCAATCCAAGCAAAAGTCATTTTTTGCCTTTTTGCCATAACGAAAAGCCCTATTCCCCTAAACACGTGGAACACGATAGGCGTTAGCAACGCAATTACAAATACGGCTATTAATGGATAGCCTGTATAATTTTCACTAAATTCTGCAGTTTCACTTATTAAATGAATCATTAAAAAACTCCAAACACGTTTTATATGCGTGATGATTAACCCTTTTTTTAGTTATATTTTGCTTTCGCAAGCGTGACGCTTGACCCACTTTTAGTTATATTTCGCTTTCGCAAAGTTATATTCGCCTGACGGCGAGTGATATTTGGCGTTTACACGCCAAGTGAAATTTTGCCTAACGGCAAAGTTTTGGTTTTAATTATAGCGAGCGCTATTTAAGGGGTTAGATACGAGTTGCAGTAGGCTCGTGAAAGGTTTTGGGTAAGACTAACCTTGTTGGTTGTCGCAGTCAAAACCTGAAACAGTAACGACCTGCAACGAAGTAGATAATCTCTTAAATTTAAGGGGTTAGATACAAGCAGGTCTAGGCGTGTGAGCATTGCGACGGGGCGCATATATCTATATGTAACCCTAGCAACGCACAGCACAACGACGAGATGCGCTGTATATAAGCCCTTAAATTAGTAGGCGCGGGCAAATATAACCTTATGCTTAGCAGGTTTTCCACATATTGCACACTTTTCGGGAACACCTTCTTCATCACACATTACACGGGCGGTGGCTGAAGCGAACTCTTTAACTTTATCTTCACATTCACGGCAACCACACCAACCGGCTTTAACAAAGTTTTTTCCTTCTACACCAGCTAATATACCTTCTAAACTATCAGTTTCAATAACTTTTTTATCACGGTTGTTCTTTGATTTAATAAACATATCCTTTTGGATAACGTCCAAAAGTTCGGGAATAGCGCTTTCAATACCGTCAATTGACAACGCGCTCTTTTCTAAATTATCACGACGCATTATCATAACTTGATTGTTTTCTATATCCCTTGGGCCTATTTCTATACGCAAAGGAACGCCCTTCATTTCCCATTCGTTAAACTTCCAACCAGGGCTCATATCACGAGTATCGGTTTCAGCCCTTACGCCTGCTTTAACGAGCATTGATTCTATTTCTTTCGCCTTTTCAATAACACCGCCCTTATGCGCTGCGATAGGTACTATTATTACTTGAACGGGCGCAACCCTTGGTGGAAGAACCAACCCACGTTGATCGCCGTGCGCCATTATTACTGCGCCTATCATACGGGTTGAAGTTCCCCAAGAAGTCGTGTAGCCGTGTTTTAACTTGCTATCTTTATCAAGGAACTTAATATCAAACGCTTTTGCAAAGTTTTGACCAAGATAGTGCGAAGTGCCTGATTGCAAACTCTTACCGTCAAGCATCATTGCTTCTAAACCAAAGGTTGCAACTGCACCTGCAAACTTTTCCTTTTCGGTCTTTCTGCCTGTGAATACGGGTAAAGCGAGCGTTTGTTCCATGAAGTCTTTATAAACGTTGAGCATCTTTATAGTTTCTTCCATTGCTTCTTCTTCGCTTGCGTGAACGGTGTGACCTTCTTGCCACAAAAATTCACTAGTACGAAGGAAAGGACGGGTAGTTTTTTCCCAACGCATTACGTTACACCATTGATTCATTATAACGGGTAAATCTCTATAAGATTGAATCCATTTTGCGTACATAGTGCCTATAACGGTTTCACTAGTAGGACGAATTGCAAGTGGCTCTTCTAACTTTGCGCCACCTGCGTGGGTAACGACGGCAACTTCGGGAGCGAAACCTTCAACGTGTTCGGCTTCTTTGGTGAAAAAACTCATAGGAATAAGCAAGGGGAAATAGGCGTTTTTAGAACCTGCTTCTTTGAACCTTCTATCCATATCTTTTTGGATGTTTTCCCAAATAGCGTAGCCGTAAGGACGAATAACCATAGTTCCTTTAACGGGGCCGTAGTCTACGAGTTCGGTTTTAAGAACAACGTCGGTATACCATTGTGTAAAATTTTCGTTAATATCTGCTATCTGTGTCACGAATTGTTTGTCGCTCATAACGTTTCTCCATAAAATTTACATAGTAAGATAGTATAATTATACCAACAAACCTTAAATATATCAAGTTTTTTTATTTAATTTTACAGAAAAAGGCTTGAAAAAGAATTGATATTGCTATATAATATATTTGTATTTTTGTGCAAACGGCTAAAACTAGTTCGCCGTTGGCTTATTAGGAGGTTTTATTTATGCAAGACGTTAAACAACTTACAGTAAACGCTATAAGAGTTCTTTCGGCTGAAGCAATTCAAAAGGCTAAATCAGGTCACCCTGGTCTTCCCCTTGGCGCTGCCCCCATCGGTTACGCTGCGTTTACCAACATGACTTTTAATCCAAAAGATACTGCGTTTGACAACAGAGATAGATTCGTTCTTTCTGCTGGTCACGGCTCTATGCTTGACTACGCGCTTTATTATCTTTTCGGTTTCGGTCTTACTAAAGAAGATATTATGAATTTCCGTCAACTCGGTTCTAAAACTGCTGGTCACCCCGAATACGGCGTATGCCCCGGCGTTGAAACGAGCACGGGCCCACTCGGTCAAGGTATCGCTAACGCAGTAGGTATGGCTATTGCTGAAAATTTCCTTGCTGAAAAATTCAATAAAGAAGGTTTCCCCATCGTTGACCACTACACCTACGCTCTCTGCGGTGACGGTTGTATGCAAGAAGGTATTGAAAACGAAGCCGCTTCACTCGCAGGCGCATTAAAACTTGGTAAACTTATCGTTTTATACGACGATAACGATATTACTATTGAAGGCAATACCGACATCACCTTTACCGAAGACGTTGGCAAACGCCACGAAGCAATGGGTTGGCAAGTTATCAACGTTAAAGACGCTAACGATTTAGGCGCACTCAACCGCGCTATTAAGAAGGCTAAAGCAGAAAAAGAAAAACCTTCACTCATTATCATTAAATCACAAATCGGTTTCGGTTCACATCTCGTTGGACAAGCAAGTTGCCACGGCGCACCTTTAGGTGACGACGGCGTTGCAACCTTAAAGACTAACCTTGGTTGGACTTGCGATCCGTTTGAAGTTCCTGAAGAAGTATTCAAACATTGCAAGAAATTCGCTAACAAAGGCAAGAAAGCGCAAAAGGCTTGGAAGGCTATGTTCAAAGCATACGAAGAACAATACCCCGAACTTGCTAAAGAATATATTTCATGGAAAAAGAAAGAACTTCCTGACCTTGAAAATAACGAAGACCTTTGGACGTTTGAAAAAGACTGTGCTTCACGTGATTACTCAAGCATCGTTCTTAATAAACTTTCATCTCTCGTTCCCAACCTTATCGGTGGTAGCGCAGACTTAGGTCCTGCAAACAAATCAGTTATGAAAGGCGCTGGCGATTTCTTACCTAACGACAAGACTGGTAGAAATATGCACTTTGGTATCCGTGAACACGCTATGAGCGCTATCGTTAACGGTATGTACTTACACGGCTCACTTCTTCCCTATTGCGCAACCTTCGCAGTATTTAGCGATTATATGAAGAACGCTATGCGTATGTCTGCACTTATGGAACTTCCCGTTATCTATATTCTTTCACACGATTCAATCGGCGTTGGTGAAGACGGTCCTACCCACCAACCTATTGAACACTTAACCGGTCTTCGTTCAATGCCCAACATGAAAGTTTATCGCCCCTGCGACGGTAGAGAAACTACTGCTGCTTGGATAGGCGCACTTAAAGGTAAAGAACCTTCATGTATCGTAGTATCACGTCAAACTATTCCTATGCTTGACGGTACTGGCAAAAACGCTTTCAAGGGTGGTTATATCCTTGCTGATAGCAACAAGAAAACGCCTGACGTTATTCTTATCGCTACTGGTAGTGAAGTTTCACTTGCAGTAAACGCTAAAGCAGAACTTGCTAAACAAGGCGTTGACGCAAGAGTAGTTTCAATGCCTTGCGTTGAAGAATTTGAAAAACAAAGTGAAAAATATAAAGAAAGCGTACTTCCTTCTGCTGTTCGCGCAAGAGTTGCCGTTGAAGCAGGCGCAACTATGTGTTGGTATAAATACGTTGGTATGGACGGCAAAGTTGTTGGTATTGATACTTTCGGCGAATCTGCACCCGCAGGTAAGTTGTTCGTTAAATACGGCTTCACCGTTGAAAACGTTGTTAACGCAGCACTTGACGTTGTTAAATAATTAAATACAAACTTAAAAGGCTACCGCTTGGTAGCCTTTTTTATTTTATAAAACGCCGTATTTTATTCTATATTGCTTTGGCGAAAGATTCTCGCTTTTTTTGAACGCCGTGGAAAAATAATAAGCGTTTTCAAACCCGCACTTTAACGCAATTTCACCCACTTTGTAAGTAGTGGTAAGCAAGAGTTTTTTTGCAAGTTCAATTCTTTTTTCGCTAACGTATTCCCAAACCGACTTATTCGTTACCTTTCTAAACTTGAAATTTAGGGTGGACGGGTTTGTGGCGCACACCCTTGCAAGAGCTTTTACGCTAAACTTTTGAGCAATATTTTCATCTAAATATTTTGCAACTTTTTCAACGGTTATATCGCTAAACTCTTTTCCTTGCCCTATTTCATAAGGGCAACTTTCTTCGTATACTTGCAAAAGAATATCTTCAAGCAAATGCTCTCTTTTATACACGGCTAACGCCCCTTCTTCTGCAAGCGCTTTTTCGTACGCCGTAATTGACGATATGAACCGCGCTTTGTCTTTAAACTCTATTTTACCCGTGGGAAAAGGCAGTTGAAATTTACAATTTTCGTTAACCTTAAACTTTATATAAATAAACACGATTTTACTTTTTACCGAACGTATGAACTCTTGCGTATCGTTAAAAATTACCGTATCGCCTGCCTTTATCACGCTCTTTTTACCATCTAACAAAAGGGAAAATTCGCCTTCTTTTAAGTAAAATAGTGAGTTGGTCGGTTGATGCCCTTCCTTTACGGTAAACTGCTCTCTTTCAGTAACCTTTCCGTCAATCAAAATAAAAGGTCTTTGCATATTTTAGCCCCTTATATTGTTGTATTTTATAAATTTTATTTTAGCATATTGAATTGTTTTTGTAAAGCAAAGGGTTTATAATTAAGCCGTAAAATAATTAAAGGAGAATTTTATGCAAATTACCCTTAACGTAAACAAAGAATATTCTGCCGACGTTTTAGTGGTTGGTGGTGGCGTATCGGGTGCATCAACGGCAATATCTGCCGCGCGCTCTGGCGCAAAAGTAATTTTGGTTGAAGAAGGCGGTTGCCTTGGCGGTACTGCAACCAAAGGTTTAGTAGGTCCGTTTATGACTAGTTATAACGCCGAAGGTACTAAACAAATTATCAAAGGTTTGTTTAGCGAAATAGTTGAAAGATTAAAAGAAAGAAAGGCAGGCGTTGACCCTTCCCTTTGCCCTGGCGCAGACGCATATAGCGCGTATCGTCAACGTGGACATATAGGCGTTACGCCGTTTAATCATCAAATTCTTAAAATAGTACTAGAAGAAATGTGCGTTGAAGCAGGTGTAAAAATATTCTATCACACGCAAATAGTAAACGTAGAAACTGACGGCGATAAAATAACCGCCCTTTACGGCGTAGGCTGTGAAGACGTTATTAAATTTAACGCAAAAGCAGTTGCAGACTGTTCCGGTAAAGCGACGGTTGCAAAAATGGCAGGCGCACAAACTTATTTTGGCGACGACGAAGGGTTCGTTCAACCGTCTTCACTATTTTTTACCCTTAAAGGTATTGATAAAAAAGAGCACGACGAACATTGCGCTAAATACGTTAACGATGAAAGAGAAAGAGTGCATATGCACCAAATAGAAGTGGCAAGAGAGCAAGGTAAGTTTAGTAGCGGAACTATTAAAACAAGGCTTTTTCTAAACCCCGACAACAAGACTTGGACGGTTAACATGGCGCAATATAACGAAGTGTACGATCAATTTTCCGCCGAAACCGTTTCACAAGTAGAAATAGAACAAAGGCAACAAGCGTTAGAAATTATTGACTTCTTAAAAACGTTGCCGTTATATAAAAACGCCGAACTTGATGAAATTGCAGAAAATATAGGCGTTCGTCAATCAAGACAAATGGTTTCTATTAGAAAGTTTACCTTAAGCGACATTAAAAACGCTACGAAATTTGATGACAGTATCGCTTTTTGTTCAAATTCAGTTGACGTTCACCAAAAGAAAGGTGTTTACTACGCAGTAGATAAAAAACTAAACTACTATATCCCACTATCCTGTATGATTAGCAAAGATTTTATTAACCTTATGGGCGTTGGTAAATGTATAGACGCCGATAAATTTGCTTTCGGCGCAGTTAGAGTTATGCCACCTTGTATAGCAATGGGGCAAGCGGCAGGAATTACGCTTGCGCTTTCAACGAAAGAAGGCTTGCCCGTAAAAGACGTTGACGTTAAAAAAGTTCAAACTCAATTATTAGAAAACGGCGCTTATTTAGGCGAATAAACTTTGAAAGGCTACTTAGCGTGATACTCTTGACGGATTATCACGCTAAACTATGATTGCCCTCACGGGCAAGTTATCAGTTTAAATATGCTTCGCATAGTTATGATTGGCTTTGCCAAGTTGTAGATTATGAAAGGCAATCGTATCATAACATTTGCATTGCAAATTCATAACGGTGAGCAAAGCGTGCCTTATAACTCTAAACTTAAACTAATAAAAAAGGGAGAACATTTCGGCTACAAACCGATTTATTCTCTCTTTTGTCTTTATAGAACTTGCTAAGCCCTTATTTTTGGTTGACCAGCAAAATGCGATGCTTGCACTTTATTCAAAGTAGAATTTCTCCGCTAAGGACATCTACCGTTTTTAGGTAGCCTTTTTTTATGTATAAGAAATTTTAATACCTTAATTGCTTAAAACCCTTTACTCTTTTTTTGAATTTTTGGTATAATGGTTAAGGTAAAAAAAGTAAACTTTATTTTCTTGGTAAGGAGAATTTAAAATATGAGCCGTTTATTTGGTACTGTATCACGCGGGGTAAGAGCCCCCATCATCAAAAGTGGCGACAACATCGTTGAAATCGTTACTAATTCGGTTTTAGAAGCGTCAAAGGTTGAAGGCGTTGCTTTCCACGACCGTGACGTTGTTGCTATGACCGAAGCAATTGTTGCAAGAGCGCAAGGCAACTACGCTTCTATTGACGACATTGCTTTTGACGTTAAGGAAAAACTCGGTGGCGAAACCATCGGCGTTATATTCCCTATACTTTCACGTAACCGTTTTTCCGTTTGCCTTAAAGGTATTGCAAGGGGCGCAAAGAAAGTAGTTATTATGCTTTCATACCCTTCAGACGAAGTGGGCAACCATTTAGTTGCATTAGACACCCTTGACGAAAAGGGCGTTAACCCCTACACCGACGTTTTGACGGTGGAAAAATTCCGTGAACTTTTCGGCGAACCTAAACACACTTTCACGGGCGTTGATTACGTTGACTATTACACCAAACTCGTTAACGAACAAGGCGCTGAATGTGAAATTATTTTCGCTAACAACCCAAAAGCCATTTTGCCTTACACTAAAAACGTTCTTTGCTGTGATATCCACACGAGAGCGCGCACTAAACGTATCTTAAAGCAAGCAGGCGCAGAAAGAGTTATCGGTCTTGACGACGTTTTAAACGCACCCGTTAACGGTAGCGGTTATAATGAAAATTACGGTCTTTTAGGTTCAAACAAATCAACCGAAGACAGCGTTAAACTTTTCCCACGTGGTTGTCAACCTATCGTTGACGCTATTCAAAAGAAACTTTTTGAAGCTACGGGTAAACACGTTGAAGTTATGGTTTACGGTGACGGCGCATTTAAAGACCCCGTTGGTAAAATTTGGGAACTTGCAGACCCCGTAGTTTCACCTGCTTACACCGCTGGTTTAGAAGGCACGCCTAACGAACTTAAATTAAAATATCTTGCCGATAACGACTTTAAGGACCTTAAGGGTGAAGAATTAAAGCAAGCAATTAAAAACGAAATTGCTAAAAAAAACAGCACGGTTGCAGGTCAAATGGGTACTACCCCACGCCGTTTAACCGACCTTATCGGTTCGCTTTGTGACTTAACTTCGGGCTCTGGCGATAAAGGTACGCCTATCATTTGGATTCAAGGCTACTTTGACAACTATACCACCGAATATTAATACTAAATACAACAAAAAGGCTTGAAAATTCAAGCCTTTTTTTATTTTACTATTGACAACTGTATATAACGGTTGTATAATTACTTTGTATTTTATAATACAATAAATTTAAAAGGAAGTTTTTATGAGTACGGAAGAATTAAAAATCACTTGCCCCTCATGTGGCGCTACGAACGAAGACGGTTGTTTGTTTTGCTACTCTTGCGGGGCTTCTTTAGCCAAAGATCAACCGATTGCTGAAGAGAAGAAAGAAGAAAACGCGCTTTTCTGCCCCACTTGTGGTAGAAAGAATACTACGGGTGGAATGTTCTGCTTTACCTGCGGAACTAAATTAGGCGACGCGCCTATAAAACAAGAAACGCCCGTCGTTACACAGCCAACTTATAGTCAACCACAAACGGTTGTACAAGTTGAACCCGTTGCGCCAACCCCCGTTTACACCCAACCACAAGCAGTCGTTCAGCCGACCACCCCCGTGGTAGCACAGTCGGGTGACAAACCGAAATCAAAACTCGCAACGGCGTTTGCCGTATTAGGTTTAATTTTTGCCGCCGTTCTTTTCCTTACGATCACTACGATAGTGCTTATGTATAATATGAAATACGGTTTTAAGGAAATACAACCTGCACAGTTTGCAGAATTTGAAACGTATGCGGCGCTATGCAAACATAGAGCAAAGATAATTGCGTTACTATCGCTTATACCTATGGCGTTTAGTCTTACCGGCTTGATAGTTTCTATAGTAAAGAACAAGAAAGGGTTTAACTGTAAAGTATCTTTAGTTTTATCAATCGTTGGTCTTGCTATTGCAGTGGTTGCTATCGGTAACTGCTTGTTGAATTTATATATGTTCGGCAGATACGAAATCCGATATTATTATACTTAATGAAAAAAAGGCTTAACTTCGGTTAAGCCTTTTTTGTTTTTACGAATATTTAAGTTCTTTATATTTTGTAAGCCATTTACCACGCAGATATCTTATGCCGAACATCACAGCCCTAAACAAATGGTCTACGTACATTGCGTACCATACGCCCATAACGCCCATATCTAACCATTTTGCGAATACGAAAGATAAACCAACCCTAAACACCCACATTGAAATTACCGATAATATCATAGGATATTTTACGTCGCTTGCCGCACGGAAAGAAGTTGGCAGAGTAAACGCTATAGGCCAAATTGTACATACGGAAATACTATTTATATATATTATTTTTTGCGCTAACGACGTCGCGTCTTGTGATAAACCGTATAACCCAACCAAACCTTTTGAGAATATACAAAGTATTGCTGATATACCCATTATGCAAAGATAGGTTAAGCCAACTAATCTTCTTGAATATTTTTTTGCTTGTTCTTTTTCCCCTGCACCTATGCATTGACCAACAACCGTTATCATTGCTAAACCTATTGCGTTACCAGGTATGTACTGCAAACTTGTTAAAGAGTTTGCCGCAGCGTTCGCCGCAATTGAAATAGTCCCTAAACTTGATATAAGCGACTGCGTTATAACTTTACCGAGTTGAAACATTCCGTTTTCTAAACCGTTGGGGATACCTATTCCACAAATACGCTTAATCAACTTAAAATCAGGTTTATACCGAAAGAGTTTTTCAACGTATACTTGTTTATTCTTCTTGCAAGCAAATGAAATCATTATTATTGCGCCGACTATTCTTGAAAACAAAGTCGCTATAGCAGCACCTGCTGCGCCCATATCAAACACGAATATTAGCAACGCATTACCACCTACGTTTAAGCCGTTCATTAAAAGAGAGACTAACATTGACGCTTTTGAATTGCCTTGCGCACGATATATTGACGCCCCTGCATTGTATAAGCCTAAAAATGGATAAGATAACGCCGTAAACAAAAAGTAAATTTTTGCATTTTCCATTACGTCGGCTTCTATCTTACCAAAAATGAGTTTTAATAAGGGGGCACGTAAACTTACAGCGAAAATGGTTAATAACGACGATGCGAAAAACACTACCCACATTAGTTGCTTTGCCGATTCTCTTGCCGCCTTTATTTCCTTTTGCCCTATAAATTGCGAAATAACGACCGAGCCACCACCAGCTAGCGCCGCAAAAAGATATACAAGTAACAAGTTTACAGTATCTACTAAAGATACGCCCGAAACAGCCGCTTCCCCTGCCGTTGAAACCATAACCGTATCAAGCATACCTATAGTTACGGCTAGCGCTTGTTCAATGAATAACGGCAATATTATTTTAGATAAATCTCTGCGTGAAAACAACATTTTTATACTCTCAATAAATTCTATAAAAAATTATATCACTATTATATTTTTGGCGTTACTATTTTTCATAAAAGAACTTGCACAAAAGATAGATTTATTATATAATCTATTTAGGTGGTATTATGAATTTTTTAATAGGTCAAACAGAATATCAAAATAAAACGTTCCCCATGCATAGTCACGATTACTGGGAAATTATAGTTTATCATTTAGGGCAAGGCACGTTGTTCTTTGACGAAAATTCTATAAGCGTTAAAAGTGGCGATATAGTTATAGTTCCACCAAAAACGCTACATTGCTCTAACACGCAAAATATATTAAAAAGTTTTTACCTTGCCGGTAAAATGGATTCCACTTTTAACTTTACGTCTCCTTTTATATTTAACGACGATAGTCAAGAAGGCGTTGACCTTTGCCGTATGATTTTTAATAATAGGTTTAAAAAAAGTGAATTTTTAAACTCGCTTTGCACCGCCTTTTTACAATTTATTTTGCAAAACCTTAAAATAGAAGACGACAAAGGTGTTGCAGTTAACAAAATCATAGATGAAATTAACTTCAACTTTGCAGACGCCACCCTTGACCTTAACTATTTACTTAAAAAATCTGGTTACGCAGAAGATTATATACGTTCGCACTTTAAAAAGGTAACGGGCAAAACACCCGTTGAGTATTTGACCGAAATTAGAATTACGCACGCAAAACAACTTATTAACCTTTATAAAAACGCAATGCCTCTTGGCGAAGTAGCTCTTCTTTCAGGGTTTAACGATTACGTTTATTTTTCACGCCGATTCAAGTCTTTCACTGGGGTAAGCCCGCAAGACTACAAGCGTGACCTTTAACTTTTAGTTTAAAAGTATAAAAAAAGCACTGTTTTCACAGTGCTTTTCATTATGCCTTAAAATTATTTGTTAAGGTTCTTTTTCAACGCGTCTAATTGAGCGTATAATTCTTCAGGTACTCTGGTGAGTTCGCCGTAGAATTGTTCAATACCTTCTGCTTCTTTCTTCCAGTTTTCAACGTCAACGGTAAGAAGTTCTTTAATGGTATCAAGAGTAACGTCTTCTAAACCTTCAATATTGATGTCTTCTGCCTTTGGAACGAAACCGATAGGCGTTTCAACAGCGTCAACCTTGTCTTCACAACGATCAATAATCCAGTCAAGAACACGCATATTGTCGCCAAAGCCCGGCCAAATGAAGTTGCCTTCGTCGTCAGTTCTAAACCAGTTAACGTTGAAGATCTTGGGTTTATTTGCAATCTTATCGCCCATTTCAACCCAATGTCTGAAGTAATCACCCATGTTGTAACCAACGAAAGGTCTCATAGCCATCGGGTCACGACGAACTACGCCAACTGCGCCGGTAGCTGCAGCCGTGGTTTCACTTGCCATGATTGAACCAACGAATACGCCGTTGTTCCAGTCTTTACTTTGATATACGAGCGGTGCGGGTTTAGCACGTCTGCCACCGAATACGATTGCAGAAAGGGGTACGCCGTTAGGTGCTTCAAATTGATCTGAAATACAGGGGCAGTTGATAGCAGGTGCGGTGAAACGGCTGTTGGGGTGTGCGCCCTTAATAGCCTTACCGTCAGCGTCTTTCATATCGCCGTTCCAGGGGTTACCCTTCCAGTCAATAGCGTTCTTCGGGGGATTTTTATCAAGACCTTCCCACCAAACGGTGTTGTCATCAAGATTTTGAACAACGTTGGTGAAAATAGTGTTTTTCATAGTTGATGCAAGAGCGTTGGGGTTTGACTTAACGTTAGTACCAGGTGCAACGCCGAAGAAACCGTTTTCGGGGTTAACTGCCCAAAGTCTACCGTCTTCGCCAACTCTAATCCATGCGATATCGTCGCCTACACATTCAATCTTATAGCCCTTTTCAAGATAAGCTTTAGGTGGAATAAGCATTGCAAGGTTGGTTTTACCGCAAGCAGATGGGAATGCAGCAGCGATATACTTCTTTTCGCCCTTAGGATTGGTGATGCCAAGGATAAGCATGTGTTCAGCCATCCAGCCTTCAGTCTTACCAAGGTAAGAAGCAATACGGAGTGCAAAGCACTTTTTACCGAGAAGAACGTTACCGCCGTAGTTAGAGTTGATACTCATAATAGCGTTTTCTTCGGGGAAGTGCATAATGTATCTCTTTTCTTCAGAGAGTTCTGCGTAAGAGTGTAAACCCTTAATAAAGTCGCCGTCGCCCAAAGCGTCGATAAC